>JALWSS010000171.1:11255-43391 GCA_026993525.1 Saprospiraceae bacterium | reverse complement strand
GTATTCTAACCAACTGAACCTTACCGCTTCGATTAGAATCAGAATGATAAGCCCATCAGAAAATCAGTAGATACAAAAAAAGCCCACCAGGCAATGTTCCTGATGGGCTTAAAGTTGGCGGTCTGGATCCCGAGTACTCGGGAAACCCGCGACCCTCCCGAGTACTCGGGACAGGTATTCTAACCAACTGAACCTTACCGCTTCGATTAGAATCAGAATGATAAGCCCATCAGAAAATCAGTAGATACAAAAAAAGCCCACCAGGCAATGTTCCTGATGGGCTTAAAGTTGGCGGTCTGGACGGGACTCGAACCCGCGACCCCCTGCGTGACAGGCAGGTATTCTAACCAACTGAACTACCAGACCGTATATCAAAGAAGTAGTTCGAAGCTGCGACCCTCCCGAGTACTCGGGACAGGTATTCTAACCAACTGAACTACCAGACCAATTATCATAAATCAGGTATTCTAATCCCGAACTTGTTTCGGGAAACTACCAGACCAATTGATTCCTCGTCACTCTTTTGCGATGCGGGCGCAAATGTATAGCCCTTTTTCAATTTTGACAAAAAGGATTATCAAAAATTCTGAAAAAATTTTTGGACTTGCCGGCGGTGGTGCCGGGGAATGCTACCTTTGTGGTTCGACAACTTTGAACAAAGCCGTTTTCCGGAACGGCCCAATCAATGGGACTATGGTTTTCCTGGATTTTGAGAAGCCGCTCGAGAGTTTGTACGAACAACTTGAAAAGATCAAGCAAGTTGGCGAAGAAGGAGACCTCGACGTGACGGTTATGGTGGAGGAGTTGGAGGAGAAGATCCGCAGGAAGCGTGAAGAGATATACAACAACCTTACTGCCTGGCAACGGGTGCAACTTTCCCGGCACCCGGAGCGGCCATATACCTTGTTTTACATTGAGCAAATGTGTGACCGGTTCGTCGAGCTCTTTGGCGACCGGCACTACGGCGATGACAAGGCCATCGTGGGGGGGCTGGCCACTTTTGAAGGGCAGACCATCGTGATCATGGGACACCAGAAGGGCACCAATACCAAGACCCGCCAGTACCGCAACTTCGGCATGGCCAACCCGGAAGGTTACCGCAAGGCGCTGCGATTGATGAAGCTGGCAGAGCGCTTCGGATTCCCGGTGGTCACTTTGATTGACACGCCGGGTGCTTATCCCGGTATCGAGGCGGAAGAGAGGGGGCAGGCCGAGGCCATTGCCCGCAATCTTTTCGAGATGGCACAACTCAAAGTGCCCATCGTGTGTGTGGTGATTGGTGAGGGAGCTTCGGGTGGAGCCATCGGAATCGGTCTGGGCGACAAGGTGTACATGCTGGAAAACACCTGGTATTCGGTGATCTCTCCGGAATCCTGCTCTTCCATTCTGTGGCGCAGCTGGGATTACAAGGAAAAAGCGGCTGAGGCGCTGAAACTGACCGCCAGGGACATGCTCTCTTTCGGGCTGATCGATGGCATCATCAAAGAGCCGCTGGGAGGGGCACACTCTGATCCGGAGGCCATGGCCGAAATTTTGAAGAACCACATCGTGAAAACACTTGGCACCCTCACACCCATACCGGCGGATGAACTGGTGATGAACCGCATCAACAAATACAGTTCCATGGGTGTTTACGACACCGTACCAGAGGATGAAGAAGTTGAGGAAGAGTCTGCATAACATACCAGTTGCCTGTTGGCAACACTGAAGACAACCAGAAGGGACATGTTTGAACAAGCACGCATCCGGCTGAATAAATGGTTTCTGAAGCGCGCGCACCGGAAGCGCAAAATCATCCGAAGTTCGATTGGTCTTAACGAGGCCAGAAAAATCGGCTTACTGGTCAACGCCACTGATGAAGCCCACCTGAAAGCCGCACTGGCATTGGCCGACAGGCTGAAGAAGCAAAACAAAGAAGTGGAACTGCTGGTATTTGCTGGCAAAACCAAATCAGTGGATTCACCTGCCGCTTACCCTGTTTTCGGAATCAAAGAACTGGACTGGGCTTTCCGGCCGAAGGCTGATCATGTTGCCGACTTCATGGCCCGGTCTTTTGACCTTCTCTTCTACTTTTCTCAGAAATCCGAGCCCGTTCTCGATTACATCATGGCCCTTTCTGCAGCCAGGTTCAGGGTCGGCCCTTATGTGGAGGCTCACCAGGTTTGCGACCTGATGGTGGTGCCCGACAAAGCAGATGCCAGGGCTTTTGCTGACCTGATGATGTATTACCTTGAAAGACTCAACCCCAGCCAGGGTCCTGAGCGCAAAAAACAATTGGAACCAACCAAATCCCTTGCTTCCTAAAAGCCCGGAAGATGGAAAACCTGCTGAAAGGAACCGGTGTAGCACTCGTAACACCCTTCGTCAATGGTGAGATAGACTTTGACGGATTGGGGCGTATCATCGGGCACGTCATTGACGGAGGCGTGGATTTTATCGTCAGCCTCGGAACCACCGGAGAGGCCACCACACTCACCCCGGAAGAGTGCAAGGACGTTTTTGATTTTACGAAGGAAAAAAACAACGGCCGGGTGCCCCTGGTGGCGGGCATGTTCGGTGGTAACTGGACCGGGAAGGTCATCAACCGCTTTGCGGAGTACAATCTTGAAGGCTTCGATGCGGTCATGTCCAGCAGCCCGGCTTACATCAAACCCGCACAGGAGGGCATCTTCCGGCATTACATGAAGATTGCGGAAGCATCTCCACTGCCCATTATCATTTACAATGTTCCCTCTCGCACTGCGTGCAATGTAACGGCTGAAACCACCCTGCGCCTGGCCCATGCTTCCGACAGGTTCATCGCTGTGAAAGAAGCTTCCGGTAACCTGGTGCAGGCCATGAAAATCATGAAAGACCGGCCGGAGGGGTTTCTGGTCCTCTCCGGTGACGACCAACTGACCCTGCCGCTCATTGGCGCCGGCGCCGACGGGGTCATTTCTGTCATTGCCAATGCTTTTCCGTTTGAATTCTCATCCCTGGTGCGCAATGCCCTGGAGGGTGACTACAACGCAGCCCGGCATTACAACAACCTCTTACTGGATGTACACCCCTGGCTATACGCCGACGGTAACCCGCCGGGAATTAAAGCCGCAATGGAACTGCTGGGGCTCTGCCGGCGTGAGGTACGCCTGCCCCAGGTACCCGTCAGCGATGCCACTTTCAATGCCCTCAAAAGTGAACTGGAAGCGCTGACCCTGAAGAGGAATGGTTGAGAGGGGTAGAGAGGAGTTTTGAGCTAATCTTAAGCCGGTTTGGTATCTCTCCACAAATCCTGCACATCGGCTTACCTGTGATTTTAGTTTTTCGTCGCAATTGGGACATGTGGCCTGAAACACTTTTTTCGAAAGACTGTTTAAGGATTTGCTTAAACAATGGCAATACCTACCTTTGGCCTTATGAAAAGCAAACGCCGCAACAATACTTGTGTAAGAACCTGCCGGGACGAAGGGCAGATTCACAGGTGCAAGAACGAGGTTCAGCACATGAATGCTGAATTGCACGATTTTGCCGATACGTTAAAACTGACCGGCAATGCAGTGAGGATGAAGATTCTGCTACTGCTTGCCAAAGAGCAGCAGCTCTGTGTTTGCGACCTGGCGGAAATCCTCGAAATGACCGTTCCGGCGGTTTCGCAGCACCTGAAAAAACTGCGGGAAGGTGACCTGGTCGTTACCAATCCTGAGGGAGTGACCATTTACTATCGCCTTACGGCAACGGCCAAACCCTTGTTGAATGCACTTTTTGAGTGGATACCCATTCATGGCAGAACACTGAGTCGTGAACTGGCCCTGGCCAACAGTTGATTTTTTTGCACCAATTACTTAAGTAAAACCTTAAACATTATGGCAACGAATGATTCATCCGGAAAATGGGCAGGAGCGGGATTGCTGACCGCCATTGCTGCCTCCTTGTGTTGTATCACACCGGTGCTGGCTTTGATAGCCGGGAGCAGCGGCGTGGCATCTACCTTTTCGTGGATGGAGCCGGCAAGACCGTACATGGCAGGGGTGACCCTGGCAGTGCTGGGCTTTGCATGGTACCAAAAACTGAAACCCAAAACCTCCAAAATGGACTGCGATTGCGAAGAGGAGGGCAAAACACCTTTCATGCAAACAAAGACCTTCCTCGGCATTGTCACCGTGTTTGCCCTGTTGATGCTGGCCTTTCCACATTACTCCTCTGTTTTTTATCCGAAGGAGAACAAGGAAGTGATCATGGTGAGCGAGGCCAACGTGGAAAAAGCTGTCTTTGAAGTGTCTGGGATGACCTGCACCGGTTGCGAAGAGCATGTGAAACACGCCGTCAACGAGCTACCGGGCATTGTGGACGTGGAAGCAAGTTACGAGGAAGGAAAAGCCGTGGTCAGTTTTGACAAGACCAGGGCCAATGTTGACGAAATCAAGTCCGCTATTGATGACACCGGCTACAAAGTGACGGGGTATCAGTTGGCGGAAAACCAATAAATCTGAGTGGACCATTGCGGTGCACGCATAAACCTAAACTTTTAAAGTCATGAAAAGGATATTTTTCTTGCTGGCAATCCTGTTGGGCACCTGGGCTGTAGCCAATGCCCAGGTCAAATCCAATGAGCTTACCGGAGAAACCGGCAGTGCTAAAACTGTGAAGTTCAAAGTTACCGGCATGACATGCGGTGGCTGCGCCAACCACATTTCAACAGCATTGCAAAAACTCGATGGGGTGTTGGAGGAAGATGTGGAATTTCCCGGTGATATTGCTGTAGTCAAGTTTGATCCCAGGCGCCTGGATGAAAAAAAGATCATCAAAACCATTGAAGGGGCAGGCTACAAAGCTCAGGTAATGAAAACCGGGGATCAGAAAAGCAAAAAGGGATCACAATGAGTTTTTTTAAAAGAGGAAAGAAAGAAGCGTCCATTCCCAATGACCTGGAAACTTTGGAAGTGGAGATCAGTGGCATGACGTGCGATCATTGTGCCACCGGCATAGAGCGTCGCTTCGAAGGCATGAAAGGGATCTATGAAAAGCGCGTGTCATTTACCGAAGGAAAAGGTCTGTTTCGTTTTGATCCCTCACAAGTCAGTAAAGATGCAATAGTTGGAACCATCAACCAGGGCAACTATAGGGTGGTGAGCTCATCCGGGGCAAATCCCCCTTCGGAAAAAGTCCATCCTTCACAGTTTGACCTTGTCATCATCGGAGGTGGCTCGGCGGCCTTCTCGGCGGCCATCAAGGCGGAAGAGCTGGGTCTTGGCACCCTCATGGTCAACGACGGGCTGCCATTCGGCGGCACCTGTGTCAACGTGGGTTGTGTTCCTTCGAAAAACCTCATCCGCGCTGCCGAAGCGGCTCACCATGCCAGACATTCCAATTTTGCCGGCGTGAAACCGAAAGGTGTGGAGGTGGATTTCAGGCAGGTTATTCAGGACAAGAAAAAGCTCGTGGCCACCTTGCAACAGAAGAAGTACATGGATGTGGTCAGCGATTTCAATTACCTGACAATGGTGGAAGGACGGGCTGTTTTTGAGGACGCACACACCATCGTTGTAAATGGAAAAGTGCGTTACAAAGGGTTGAAGTTTCTCATTGCCACCGGGGCCACCACGAACATCCCGTCCATTGAAGGGCTGGATGAAGTGGGCTATTACACCAATGCTTCCTTGTTTGACCTGGAAGCACAGCCCCGCAGTATGACCATTATGGGTGCCGGCTACATCGGGCTGGAAATAGCCATGGCCTACCGTCGTTTGGGCAGTCAGGTGCGAATCATCGAATTTACAGACCGGGTTTTGCGCGCTCAGACACCTGACATCAGCGAAGTGCTTGAAACCCAGTTGCGAAGCGAAGGCATTGAAGTGCTGCCCAACTTCAGGGCCATTAAGTTTGAAAAACACAAAGGCAAAACCATCATCCATTGCAAATGCCCCGGCGGTTCTACGACGCAGATCGAGGAACCGGGTATCGTGGTGGTGGCCACCGGTATCCGTCCGAATACGGGTGAGATGGGCCTCGGGAATACCGGTGTGCAACTTGACGACCGGGGTCACATCATGGTGGATGAAGGGATGAAATCCAGTGTCCCGCACATTTTTGCCGCCGGCGACGTCGCCAACACGCCGGCCTATGTTTACACGGCCGCTCTCGAAGGCAAAACCGCTGTTGAGAATGCTTTTACCAGTGCGGATAACAAAGTGGATTACAGGGCTTTGCCATGGGTGGTGTTTACCGACCCGCAGGTAGCCGGTGTGGGTCTTGACGAGGCCCAGGCTGAGGCCGGGGGCATTCCTTTTGAAGTGAGCAAGCTTCCGCTTACTGAAGTGCCTCGTGCCATCGCTGCCCAGGATACCAGGGGATTTGTGAAGCTCATCCGCAACCCGGAAACCGACCGGCTCATCGGTGCCCGGGTGGTGGCACCCGAAGGGGGCGAACTCATCCAACAATTGAGTATGGCTATTAAATATGGTATCACGGTTAAGGAACTGGCTGACAATCTTTATCCTTACCTGACACTTGGAGAATCAATTAAATTGGCGGCCATTACCTTCGGCAAAGACGTATCGAAGTTGAGCTGCTGCGCAAGCTGAATTTTTCCACCTATAATACACTAAATCATGAAACAGTTTTTTACCCTCATTCTCATTCTCATTTTCATGACCTTGCAATTAAACGCACAGGACCTGGTCGTTACGCCTTCGGATACCATCTATGGGGAGTATCCATTCGATGCGTGGGTGGCGGATTACATCTACGTTCAGAACGATGGAGATGCTCCAATCTCTGTCAAGTTTGAGATGTTGACCAATACTTTCCCCAGCGGCTGGACAACCAACTTCTGCACAAACGAACATTGCTACAATTACATTCCTTCAGGCGGGTCTTTGGGGATCATTGCCCCCGGCGAAGAGGGATCTTTGACATTTGTCACCGGTTTTTGGGAGGTGGAGGCCACCGGCGAATGTGTGGTCCGAATTTACAAAGCTGATGAACCGTCTGTGGCAGATACCGTCACGGTTATTTACCACGTGGAAGATGGCCTAACGGCTGCCAACGAACAGTTTGAAAACATTCGGTTTTCCTTTGGCCCTAACCCTGCAACTGACCAGCTCACGGTGGAAACACCCGATATCGCTGAATGGGAAATTCTGATCCAGGATTTGTCAGGAAAAGTGCTGCAAAGAGGATTGACAAGCACCGGTAAGTGGCAGGCAGACCTGACCGGCATGGCTACCGGTATTTACTTTTTCTCCATCGTCGCAAATGAGAGGGTGGTTTACAGGCAGCAAGTGGTGAAACTTTGAGTTGGGAACCCCCTCTCAAGTCCCGTTCTTGTTTCTGAAACAACGGTTGAAGGTACTTTCTGCAGTACGCTCAGTTCGTAAAAACGAAGCTTGCCACGAGGTATCAGGTGCTTGGCGGTAATGTATTATTGCTTGCTGAGGCCTTGCTGTTTTTTAGTGCATTTCAGAAAACAGAATCAACAATGACCAAAGAAGGGGTGAATTTCTTTTCTGTCAACCTGGTTTGCGGTGCAGCCCCGGACATTGGCTGTGGCAGTCGTTCACGGCCCATATTGGTGCAACTGCAAAGCCACCCGGCCATAAAAGAAGCCTGGTTGAACCGGCCGGGAACCGTGATAGCGGTGGTCTGGTCAGATGCCGGTGAACCGCAAGCAGACCTGGCAAAGCGACTCATTTCAAAACACGGCCGGACAGCAGAACTGCTCACCGGGAAAGACCACCGGGCTCAGTTGAAGCGCTTTAAAACTGACACCTGGTACAAAGGCACAGATGTCAATCAATTGAGCATGGAGGAGGCTGGGAGAATTGCCCGGCAGGTGGTTGCGCCATTGCTTGCCGGGGGACTCCTGGACGAAGCATCTGGCACCGGCATGTTGGCCGATGTTGAGAAGTACATTGAAAAAGAACTGATTGAGTTGGAGGATGTCAGCCTCCTTTCACAAAGCTCCTACTACGACCAATGGGCAAAAGAGATCACCCAAATAGCCAGGCACTATATGCCGGAAGACCGAATCCCCCGGTTCGAACTCTGCGACACTCCTGAATAATCCCGCAAATCCGGAAAGAGTTGTTGAAAGCAAGCGGAAAACAAATTGTGCTGCAAGCGATCCGGTTCTGACAAATATGCTCAAAACGACAGGATTCGGGAGCCAAACTCTCAACCCCTGTTGAAGTTCAAGGCAGAAATTTTCCCAAACTACTTCGACTTGGGTATAACAGGTTGGAAATCATTGATGAACAGCGGTGATGAAGCGAACGGGCCCTTCATCACCGTTGTTGCATTATGCTATCTTTGCAGCCGCAAAATTCAAACAGCGTTCAATGGCCACACCCAAAACGGTATCGTTTTACACACTGGGCTGCAAGCTCAACTACTCCGAAACCTCCAGCATCGGCAGGTTGTTCGAGGAGGCGGGCTATGCGGAGCTGCCCTTTGGCCAGGGGGCGGATATCCACGTCATCAACACTTGCTCGGTGACGGATTTTGCCGACCGGAAGTGCCGGCAGATCGTCAGGCGTGCCCTTCGGAAAACACCGGAGTCGAAAGTGGTGGTCATTGGTTGTTATGCCCAGCTGAAGCCCCGCGAGATTGCTGCAATTCCGGGCGTTGATCTGGTGCTGGGCGCTGCCGAGAAGTTTCGCATTCTGGAATTTGTGGAACAAATAGAAAAAGCCCCCGGCAAGGCCATGGTGCAGGCCGGAGAAGTCAAGACGGCCAACACTTTCAACCATGCATTCTCCTTCGGCGACCGCACCCGCTCCTTTCTGAAGGTTCAGGATGGCTGTGATTACAAGTGCTCTTTCTGCACCATCCCATTGGCCAGGGGCCGAAGCAGGAGCGACACCGTGGAGAGCGTGGTTGCCAACGCCCAAAGCATTGCGAAGCTGGGCGCAAAAGAAATCGTTCTGACTGGGGTGAACATCGGTGATTTCGGAAACGGAACCGAGGTGATCGAGGGCACCAAACCAAAGAAACAGGCCCTTTTCATTGACCTCATCAAAGCCCTCGACGAGGTGGAAGGCGTGGACCGCTACCGCATCTCCTCCATTGAACCCAACCTTTGCACAGAAGAGATCATTTCTTTCGTTGCAAACTCGAAGCGGTTTATGCCGCACTTTCACATGCCCCTGCAGAGCGGCAACAACAAGCAGTTGCAGGCCATGCGCCGGCGCTATCGCCGGGAGCTGTACGCCGAAAGGGTGGCGTGGATCAAAGAGGTGATGCCACACTGCTGCATCGGTGTGGATGTTATCGTGGGCTTTCCCGGTGAGACGGACGAAGACTTTCAGGAAACTTATCGCTTCCTCAACGAGCTGGATGTGAGCTATTTCCACGTGTTCACCTATTCAGAGAGGCCCAACACCCCGGCGGCTGAAATGCCCGACCCCGTACCCATGCACATACGCCGTGAGCGCAACGAGATGCTGACCATCCTTTCTGAGAAAAAGCGCCGCCATTTCTACGAACAGCACATCGGCTCGCAACGCCCGGTTCTCTTCGAAAAAAGCACAAACCCCGGCCGCATGTCCGGTTTCACCGACAACTACATCCGTGTGGATGTACCCCTCGATGAAACCCTACTCAACACCATCCAACCCATGGAATTGCACGCCCTCAGCCCCGAAGGCCTCGTCCTGCCCAATCCGGAGCAGGTGGGGATTTGAGGTCAGGAACCTCGCTGGTGACAGGTTCTTTTAACCACAGAGTTAACAGAGTTTTGATCAGAGTTGAACTGCGTATTCCAACTAACTGACAACTGTTAACCGACAACCGACAACATCCTTCATAATCCTCCATAATCCTCACTACTCTCTAACCGTTCCCGCAAGCACACTCACTTTCGAATTGAACGGATTTCCCGAACTGCGCCGGAAGGAGACCACCTGGCCGCAATGCCAGATGGCATCGGCGATGGGGCCGTTGATGTTGTTCCAGAAAGGGTACTCCCGGGTGCGGTCTCCTCTTTGGAAACTTAGCTTGCATTCCTCCAGCTTTACTTTCCCTGATTTCAGAAGTTCGCTGGCCGCCCGGAGGTTTTCGAGGGTGGCCTTCCGGAGACCTTCATAGTCTTCCGGGGTGATGTCATTTCCGCTGGCATTGGGTTTTTGCTCCACGGCGTTGCGGATGACCCTGGACAGTCCGTAAATGTGGATCAGTGTTTCGAAAGAGGAGCGAGCCTCTTCACTGGGCCGGAAATCGAGGTCTTCCTGTCGCAAGCCTTCTGTGGCCCAGTAGTAGCGAAACCCGAGGCCGTCAATCATCCGGGCAGCTACGTTTTCCGGGGTGTAGGAGCCTGGGTAGTCAGGAATGGTGCGGTAGGGTAGTTCGCTTTCATTGGATTGTGCCATGGCGGTGTGTGTTGCGCTCGTCATTGCGACGAAAAACAAAAAGAGAAAGAGATGTTTCAAGGATTTCATGTCGTGGTGATTTCTGAAATTGTTGAATTGTTGAATTGTTGAATTGTTGAATTGTTGAAATTGTTGAATTGTTGAATTGTTGAAATTGTTGAATTGTTGAGGGAGTGCGATTCCAAATCATTGAAAATCCAGCCGGCTCCCCGTCTGGCCTGGCGCCAGCCTGTCCGGCGGCCAGACGGGCCGGACAGGCTCAGTTCCTCAGTTCCTCAATTCCTGAGTCCACTGCAAAAAGTGGTATTTCCAATTACGACAGAAAGTTGATGAATGATTGACCAATAATTGAATGTTTAACCTTGTGAATTACAATCAACAACGTATCTCAAAAACCTAAAAAACCAATTAAAAACCTCACAAAAACATGATCTCCTTCGAAAATGGGGGTTTTTGCAGTGCACTCATTCCTCAGTTCCTCAATTCCTCAGTTCCTCAGTTCCTCAGTTCCTCAGTTCCTCAGTTCTTCAGTTCTTCAATTCCTCAGTTCCTCTCCCGACGAAAGTCGGGATCAATTCTTCGATTCCTCTCCCGATCCCGAAGAATTTCGGGATGGGACTCAATTCCTCACACCTTTATAAAAATTCGCCTTTTGTACAGCCACCAGGCAACGGCGAGGTTGATGAGCACCATGCTGATTGCGAAGGCGAGGGAGGCATTGTAAGGCCCCAGCCAGGAGGCGAAGAGGTTTTCATAAGCCCAGTGGTAGGCCGAAGAGCTCCCTGCCGGAATGGCCTGAAGGGTGATGGCAATCACTTCGTGCAGAATGTAGATGAAGAGCGGGTTCATACCGAACCAGACGAAGGGTGAGGTCCACCAGCGGTAGTTTTTCACATCTACCAACCACCAGACGGTGCCCAGTGTCAGCAGTGCCAGGCCGGTGTGGTAGAGCACATAGCTGCTGGTCCATAGTTTTTTGTTGATGGGGAATACCTCGCCCCACAGCAGGCCCATGAGAAAGAGCAGGAACCCAACGGCAAACACGGCCGTCCATTTGGGCCATTTGTCAATGTTTTTCAGCCGTATCCAGGTGCCGGCGAGCATGCCGCCAATACAGGTTGCCAGGCTCGGAATGGTGCTGAGGAGCCCTTCCGGGTCCCAGGTTTTTGACTGGCTCCACAGGTGGTTGCCGAAGATGGTTCTGTCCAGCCAGGCCCCCAGGTCTTTGCCGGGCTCGAGGCTGGCGTAACCCTGGCCCGGAACGGGAACCAACATCTCCAGCCCCCAGTACAACAGCAGGCAGCCGAGGGCTATCCAGAGTTGTTGGCGGGCATTGGTGTTCATGAAAATGACGGCGCAGATGCCGTAAACAATGCCAATGCGGGTGAGTACACCTGGTATGCGCCAGGTGGCCAGGTCAAAGTCAGGAGCCCCATTCAGAAACACCCCGATTCCAACGATCCAGAGGGTTCGGATCAGGATTTTGCGGTACACATTTTCGCCGGCCAGCTTTCGCCTGGTCAATGAAAAGGTGATGGCTATTCCGACGATAAAAAGAAAAAACGGGAACACTTCATCGGTGGGTGTGTTGCCGTGCCATTCGGCGTGGAGCAGGGCCCGGTAGGTGGTCTCCCAGTTGCCCGGGCAGTTTACCAAAATCATCAGGGCAATCGTCAACCCCCGGAACACATCGAGGGAGAGCATTCGTTTGCTGGTATCCATTTCGCTGTTGGTTTGGTAAGAAAGAAGCCGTCAATGTAGTCAATTTTTCTTCTTCAAAATAATTCCGTTATTGGTGACTCACCACTTGATTTACATTTCTGACAAAAACTGGGTACAGATGAAAAACATAAAGGGACCCGCCATTTTTCTGGCGCAATTCATGGGGGATGAAACCCCGTTCAATTCATTGGAAAGCATCTGCAAATGGGCCGCTGACCTGGGGTACATCGGCGTGCAGATACCCACCTGGGAAAGTCGCCTGATTGACCTGCAGAAAGCCGCAGAGAGCAAGCAGTATTGCGACGAGCTGAAAGGCCAGGTTGAAGCCTGCGGCGTGCAAATCACCGAGCTGTCAACGCACTTGCAGGGGCAACTGGTGGCCGTGCATCCGGCTTATGACATCGGCTTTGATGTCTTCGCTCCGCCTGCGCTCCGCAACAACCCGGCAGGCCGCACCAAGTGGGCTGTGCAACAACTCAAATGGGCGGCCCGGGCAAGCCGCAATCTCGGCATCAATGTGCATGCAACTTTCAGCGGGGCGCTGCTGTGGCACACCGTGTACCCCTGGCCCCAGCGCCCCAAAGGCCTGGTGGAAACCGGCTTCAGGGAACTTGCCAGGCGCTGGCTGCCCATCCTCGATGCCTTTGACGAAGTGGGTGTGGACCTCTGCTACGAAATCCACCCGGGAGAGGACCTCCATGACGGGGCCACCTTTGAGCGCTTCCTGGAAGCCACCAACCACCACCCACGCGTAAATATCCTTTACGATCCAAGCCATTTCGTCTTGCAACAACTGGACTACCTGGCCTACATTGACATTTACCACGAGTTCATCAAGATGTTCCATGTGAAGGATGCGGAATTCAATCCGACGGGCAGGAGTGGTGTGTACGGCGGGTATCAGGACTGGATTGACCGGCCGGGCCGCTTTCGCTCTTTGGGCGACGGGCAGGTGGATTTCAAGTCCATTTTCAGCAAACTGGCCCGGTACGATTACGACGGCTGGGCTGTGCTGGAGTGGGAGTGCGCCATCAAGGACGCCGAACAAGGTGCCCGGGAAGGGGCCGGGTTCATCCGCCGGCACATGATCAAGGTGACGGAAAAGGCCTTTGACGATTTTGCCGGAGGCGAAGCAGATGAGGCATTGAACCGAAGGATCATTGGATTGGATTAAACTTCTTCGTAAAGAATCGTTAAAAGCGCTGTTTTCAGGCTCTTGGCAAACAGCGCTTTTATTTGTGTTGCCGTTCCGGAAAAAAAGTCCTCACCTGTAAATCATACAACTATGAAAACAATCTTCGGAATCTTTCTCGTCGCAATTCTCCTTTTTACGGCCTGCGCACCCGCTCCCATCGTCAGAATGCAGGCGGAAGAAAAACAGCCCAACGAGTGGAACTATGGAAAGCAGGTCGTGGTCAACCGCTCGGGTGGCTATGAGGCCAGGGTGTTTTTTGACACCTACACCAAAAAATACCTCATATTCGATGTGGAAATCACCAACCTGGGCAATGACACGGTGCTGGTCTCACCGGAAAACTTCTACCTGGAAGCCAACACCGGCGCCACCACCCACACCCGCTACGCATTGGACCCTGAATCCGAGATCCTGAATGTGGAAATCAAGCGAAACCGCCAGGAGGCCAACTCCAAAACAGCGGCCCTCATCGCCGGCACTGCCGTGGTGGCCGGAGCCATTGCCATCGCTGCTTCTGACAATGATGACGGCTCCTCAGCCAGCGACGACGACGATGTGAATGTGGTGCCTTTCACTTACATAGACATCAGTCCGGTGGTGCCGCCGGTGGTGGCCACTGTCGTCCCTCCCGAACAAAGGTTCTGGGAAGATTTTTCGCTTCGCAAAACCACCTTACCTCCAGGTTACAAGGTCATGGGCAAAGTCGTTTTTGACCGTATTGACGAAGCGAAAAGTTTCAGACTCAGGTTGCCGGTAGGCGATACCGAATTGAGCGTGGGCTTCATCCAGCAGATCATCAAACCTTGATACAGCGGTGCCGGACCTCCTGCTGGTAATCCGACAGGTATTCCTTCTCCTTCGGGTAAATGATGGCTCGCTGGTAGTCATTGCCGGCGTACTGTTTTACAGCCTCGTAATCCTTCCAGTAAGAAACAAAGAAAATGCGGTTGTGGTCGCCTTCTGCTTTGTGGGCCAGGGTCAGACCCAGGTTGCCCTGAACGCCCCGAAATTGTGGAACCAGTGATTCCCTGAGGTATTCCAGGTAAGGCTGGGTCTGGCTTTTATGGGTTATGCCCTCCCAGATCCTCGCCACCATTTCCTTCTCCCCTTCGGGTAAAATGTGCACCTCGGTGGTGGCGCCTTCCAGCTCATTGGCCAACGAAGCCAGGGGGTGCGGGCTTTCGATGGCGTACTTCCGGCGCCTGATGCGGGTGTTGATGAAGACCACGCCCGTGAGCATGAATGCTGCGGCGATCAGCGACTGGTTGGTGATCAGCTCATCGTTGAGGCCCCACCCCAAAAGCAGGGCTACGACCGGATTGACATAGTTGGCAGTGGCCACCTTTTCAGGGGTGGACTTCACCAGCAGGTAGTTGAAGGCAGAGAAAGCCAGGATGCTTCCAAATACGATCAGGTAAATCCAGCTCCAGAACCCCCTGGCACTCAACGCAGCCAAATCAAAAGAACCTGCCTCACCGGTCAACACACTGAAAACGACCAGCATGAATCCACCGAAAAGCATTTGAAGCCCGGCACTGAGCAGCCTGGACCGGGGCAGGTCCATTTCCGCCACCTTGATACTGGCATAGCCCCATGACAGGATTGCCAGGAAGATTGCAGCAATTCCAAAGAGCGATGCTGTGTCGGAAACGAACTGGTCCTGGCCCACCAGAAACACCATTCCCACCATGCCCAGTGCAGTGCCCAGAATCGTTTGCAAACCTGGTCTTTTGCCTTTCATCATCCACATGAGCAGCACCACCAACAGGGGCTGCAGGGCGGTCATCAGGGCCACCATGCCTGAGCTGATGAACTGTTCAGACCAGACCAGCAGCCCCGTGCCTGCCGCGAGCAGCAGGAATCCCACCCAGGCAGCATTCTTCAGTTGAATGCGGGTGGGCAGTTGTTTTTCAATGATGAGGCCGGCAAGCAGTAACAGTGCCCCGGCTACCAAAAACCTTGACCCCGACATCAGAAAGGGCGGAATCTCATGGATGGCATACCAGTTGGCCAGATAGGTGGATCCCCATACGATGTAGATGATGGCAAAAGCTGCCAGCACAAGCAAGGAAGTACGATTGTTCCTGTTCATGGTTTTCAATGTTCAAAAGGCGTTTTAAAAAGAAATGGCCACCGCTGCACTCCATTGCGCAGCGATGACCAGTAAAAAGAACCGCAAAAAAAATACCCTGGTCGGAAACCAGGGCAATTTTGTTCTTTGGAGTTCAAAAATTTTCAAAAAAAGTTAAGCACGAACTTTCGCTTTTTCTTCATACATCTTCTGCAGCTTTCTGCGGGCGAAGAAAATGCGGCTTTTGATGGTGCCCAGGGGGGCATCGAGTTGTTCCGCAATTTCATCGTACTTGTAGCCTTTGTAGGCCATCCAGAAAGGTTGTTTGAATTCGTCCGGCAAAGTATTTACCATCCTCAACAACTCTTTGTAAGCCATTTGTGTTTCCCCGTCATTCTCGATGGTTCGGTCGCCTGAGTTGATGTAGTAGTTATTAGGCGTTTGATCGAGAATGGTGCCACGGCGAACTTTCTTGCGGTAGTTGTTGATGAAGATGTTTCGCATGATGGTCACGGCCCAGGCCTTGAAGTTGGTGTTGGCCTGGTATTTTTCCGCATTCGACATGATGCGGTAAGCAGTGTCCTGGTAAAGATCGTTGGCATCCACCTCATTGCCCGTGAGCTTCAAAGAAAATGCTCGCAACGAGGGGCTGACGCTTTGCAAAAGTTGATGGATGTTAGTTTCCATGGAGGTGAATTTTAGTCAGGTGATTGAATTGTAATTATTTTTTACAAAATTAGTGGATGTTAGTGTTGTCTGCAAATTCTATTAGCAATTTAGATGCTATCTTGACAATTTTAATAATTCATTAACAAGAATGCGCCAGGTTTAAACCTTTTTTAGGTCAAAGACGTTAACACAAGGCTCAAAGTTGGCTTTGGATCGCTTTTTTCTGTAAAAAGTATCTACAAAATGCCAGATTTACTCGAGAATCGGAATCAAAAGGGATGTAGGATGGAATCCGGAAATGACATTTCGACATACTGTCTGCCTGACAATTTGCGCGCGTTGCGCAAAAGGATGAGATGGAGCCAGGAAGAATTGGCCGAGAAAATAGGCCTCAACCGGGGCAACATAGCCTCCTATGAAAACGGAACTGCAGAACCCAAGATCTGCAACCTGGTCAAAATGGCCCATCTGTTCAAAGTCTCCGTTTATGATCTTACACATTCCAACCTGAGAACAGAAGAGGCATACATCAGTGCTACCCAAAGGAATGGCAATGGAAACCCCGTTTCGGTTGAGGATATTCTCAAGTCATACCTTACTGAAACAGATGATTTTGAGAATGCCATCAAGGGAATCCGGTTCATGTTTAAACTTAAGCTCAAGAACATGGAGGAAGTACCAGAGGAGTTGAAGTTTATGCAGGATCATTTTGAACAATTGTATTCACTTTCTGAGGAGTTACTCAACTCACACAAAGGTTTATTGGAAAAGATCAAATGCAAGTGTCAGTCCCACCATGAGACTAATTGTGGAGGTTGAGATATGGTTCCAGTTTTTCCCACCTTTCTTTTGTAAATATTTTTAACATCGCATCTCTGAGTTGTGCCAAATCTGTCACGGGGGCATGTTGCTGAACGTAGGCTAACAGCACCTTCGCTTCCTTGTAACTAATGTAGGGATGATGTTGCAGGCTTGTGAGATCAGCCTCATTCAGGTCAATTCTTCTGAAAATCGGAGAAAGCCTGAGGTTTGGTTTGATCTTTTGAAAAACCGAATCAGGAACGCCATAGGTTTCTCCAACCTGCTCGATCGAGTAAAAGCCTCCGAGTTTTTCCCTGAAGTTCACGATGCGTTTTGAGTAGGCAGGACCTATGCCCCGCAACGCCTGCCATTCCTCTGCGCTGGCCCGGTTGATGTCAATCTCCGGATTTTCCCATTTCGATTTGCGCATAAAGGGTTGCTTTGAGTACCTGGGTTTAGCCGAATAGGATGAATCCGGACCTGGTCCCTTTTCAGCCATCATCGTTTCTTTCACGTCGGTGGCATCCACCTTTCCGGTATTCTCAATTTGTATCCAATCAGCCAACCTTGTGTATTCGTGAATGGACAGACCGTATATCTTTTTGAGATCTTCTTTTCTCCGGAATTTACCCCCTTTGCTCCGGTAGTTGATGATGGTGTGAGCTACCTTCTCTCTGATTCCGAGTCTTACCAAATCCTCGAAAGGTGCCTTGTTGGGATCGAAATGAAACATAAGCACCCCGGATTGCTTGTTGGCGGGGTTTTGTTCAGGGAGATTTGTGTGATCTGAATCATCAGTTACGGGCTCTTCTTTGATGGCTTCCATCCAGGCGGTGTCAAGGGCTTGCTTCCCTTCGGTAAAATGGGATTTGTAGATCCTGTACAATCCGGGAAGGATGCAAATGAAAGTTGAAAGGATGGCGATGATGACGAGGGCCAGACGTTCGCTCCTCGTAAACGAATAGCTTTGGAATAAGGGTGGTGTTCTCATTTGTGTTCCGGATTTGGAGCGCTACTTGTTTGGGTTGGAGCCAAATATAATTCATACTGTTTTTAAATGCAAATAGCTGTAAATGGATAGTCGGCCGGAATTCAAAAATTGATTGCAACACCATTGTTGATTTGGTGAGTGTATGAAGTCGGGCCGGCCCCCTGAAATCCCTCGAACAGCTTTATTATTCTTCAAAGTTTTGCGCGTTGATATTGCCACATTGGCAACTGATTCTTAGGCGCTTATGTCAAAATGGCGGTGCTGTTTATCACTTCGCAAACAAAATGTCAGCATTGCCCGGTTGGTACCACAGTTGATGGTGACGGAACGAGAACATTGCATTATTTCAACTAGCTTCATTTAAAATGAAATCTGCCATGATGTACAACTTAAACGATACCAGAAAGGAGAACACTAAACTTCCGGCAAACCTTGTTCAGGTTTTTGAAAGACAGGCAGGCAGGGTATCGGATTTTTTCAAACGGTACTCAAAAAAGGTCAAGCTGGAAATTCATCTCAATGGGAGTGAAAAGAGTGGTTACCATATTTCTTATAGTGTCCGGCTCAAAGATGGCAGCATTGTGTATGCCGATGGCCATGGCAGAAGCCTGGAAAAATTGGCTGCCGAAGTATTTCGTTCTTTTCTCCGGGCACTGAAAAAGGAGCGGGCTCAGGAACGAAAAGAGCACCTGGTGAAAAAAGCCAAAAGGGCAAAAAGGCAACTGCTGGCAGCCCAAAAGTCATTGGCTCATCTTCATCAAAATAACCTGCAAAATGAATTTGACTATTTGATCACACAGTTATTGCCGTCGGTGAAACGGTATGTAAGGAGAAGAATTAAGCTCTTTGAAGCAAAAGGTTTGATACCCGAAGGAAAGGTGAAGTCGAAGAATGTTTTTGACCGTGTCAAAGCGTATTTGTTTGAACACTTCAAGGAATTTGACAATGGCCAAATGTCCATGGACCTCTGGGTCTTTAAGGCTGCAGATGAGGTACTGGAATCTGTTCTGAAATCCGATGAGTGGATTGAAGATGCAAAATTTACCAGCGTTGAAGAGCTCGAAAGAAAGGAAGTGAAATCAATGGAAGAAGAGTTCTCAACAGATGGGGATGGGGATCTGGTAATGCTGGAAGAACTGGATGATATTAGCTACCACCTGGATGATTATACCACAGACGATATCAATTTGGCGGTAGATGATGAAGAAAAAATATTGGAGGCCCTGGATAACGAGAAAGGCAGGGAGAATAAGGAAGATGTTATAAATGAAAAATTAAATGCCCTTATGCACCATTTGCCATTGGAAGACAGTGGTGTATTCGATTTGTATATTCACGGAAAGTTGAGTGTTGAGGAAATTGCAGTGGTAAAGGGCAAGAAGACAAGTGAGATTGAGGATATTGTTCAAAGGGTTGAATCAGATTTGAAAAAAGAGCTTCGTGCAGCCTTTGGGAGCGTCAATGTTTCCAGGCATTGAATGTACTCAAAAAGAAGTGGTTTGGGCGGCATCGGCTTGTTCCGGGACCCAAACTACCCATCCAAACCGGAAGTTGGTGACGGATCTGTCGCAAACCACGCCGTGGCGGATGTACGTGAATTTCTTCATTCGGGTTGTGGGTTTTAATTTTTTTGACTAAAAAAAAGGAAATGCAATACAAAGATTATTATGCCGTACTGGGAGTTGACAAAAACGCCAGCGATAAGGAAATAAAAAAGGCATACCGGAAACTGGCGAATAAATATCACCCTGACAAAAATCAGGGCAACAAGGTGGCTGAGGAGAAATTCAAAGAAGTGAATGAGGCGTACCAGGTACTTGGAGACCCGGAAAAACGCAAAAAGTACGACACCCTTGGGGCTAACTGGGAAGCCTATGAAAAGGGCGGGTTTGATTTCTCACAACAAGCGGGGCAAGGTGGCCCGGGCGGGTCTCGTACCTATTATTTCGAGGGCGACCCCTCTCAGTTTTTCGGTGGCGGAAAATCGGGAGGATTCTCTGATTTCTTTGAAATGTTCTTCGGCAGTGGCGGAGGGCAGACAGATGATGTCTTCTCTCAGTTCTCTTCCAAAGGTACTGGCAGAAGAAGAAGCCGGGCCATGAAAGGGCGCGATATCCAGGCGGAAATGGAAGTGACACTCCTGGAGGCATATCAGGGTAGCAAAAGGACTTTTGAACTAAATGGCCAGAAACTTCGCATGGAAATCAAGCCTGGCGCCTATGATGGCCAAAAACTCCGCATTAAAGGAAAGGGTATGCCCGGTGCCAATGGCGGCCCTGATGGCGACCTCTATATTGTTTTGAAGGTGTTGCCTGACCCCAGGTTCAAACGGGAGGGCGACAACCTGATATACAATGCGAAAATAGATCTGTTTACAGCCGTGTTGGGGGGGGCAATTGATGTACCCACCATGACGGGCCATGTGCGCGTAAAAGTGCCAAAAGGAACATCATCCGGCAAGGTACTGCGCCTGAAAGGAAAGGGGATGCCTGTATATGGCCACAAAGGTAAGTACGGTGATTTGCTTGTCAGAATTGAAGTAATGATCCCAAATGATCTGAGCGAAGAACAAATTAAACTTTTTGAAAAAATCAGGGAACTGGGTGCCAGTCGCAAAAAGGCAGGCGCCGTTTAGAAATAGAGTCAAAAATTAAATCTTCCATGAAAAAGATACTGTGGATTTTTGGCTCTTTGACCTTGATTGCGAATGCTGCATTGCATGCGCAGACCAACAAGCCTTTGGATGATTTCACTGAAAGGTCATTGGTTGCCTCGCATCCGATGCTGCATTATCCTTACACTGACGAAAGGGATGTTTTTTGGCAAAAGCGTGTCTGGGAGCTGGTAGATATTCGGACGTTAAAAAATCTTCCGTTTCGTTATCCGCCTGAACCATTTTTCAAAATATTGATGGATGAGGTGAAGAACGGAAACATCAAAGCCTATAGCACGGAAGATGACAAATTTTCAAAGGAACTTTCCTCTGAAGAGATTGGCGAATTGATTGCTTCCAGAGATACTGTTTTGACTTTTGATCCCGAAACGTATGAGGAGCATCTCGAAATTGTTACAAACGATTTGAATCCTGAAGATGTGTACCTGTTCAGATTGAAAGAAATCTGGTGGGTAGATAGTAAATACTCGCAATTGAAGGTGAGGATCCTTGGAATTGCACCAATCGTAGAGGTGACAGATGACCTTGGAAATCTCAAGTATTACAAGCCACTTTTCTGGATTTATTATCCGGATGCCAGAAAAGTGCTGGCTAAACACAAGGTGTTCAACCCCTGGAACGATGCCAGTACACTGACCTGGGAGGATTGGCTGGAAATGCGTTTTTTCGATTCGGTGGTAATCAAAGAAAGTAACGTTTATGACAGGCGTATTGAAGATTATGCCAGTGGCACGGATGCACTGTTGGAAGGGCAAAAGATTAAGGACGAAATATTCAATTTTGAACAAGACCTGTGGTCGTACTGATGCAGTCAGGCCGATGCAGGCGCAAAAAATGTTAGAGCCATGTTCAAAAGAATAGAATTTTATGACAACCTGACCGGACATTTGTTTTCACCTTGGTGGATTTATCTTTTGATAGGGATCAACCTGGTGATAATGTCAATTTTAATTTTCTTTTTTCCGGATTTTCTGGCCTATCTGGTGGCCGCATTCCTGCTGTTGAATGGAGTTTTCTTTTTGGCTTTATCATTACAAGTGAGGAGGCTTAAGAAAAACTATGAACGGTGGAGGAAGCAATATTGGGTAGATGTTGAATAATATAATGTACCAATGATGAAGATTACAAGGTACCGGCTTTTCCAGGAGAGGCACCAGGCCCCGGCAGAGTGGCTTGATGCGTGGCAGTACTATCACAAGCGCTCTTTGGCGAGCGATCTGCTGGATGAAGGATTAACACCGGGAGAAATAAGTATTGCCGTGAAAAAAGCCATTGAGGTATGTTGCACAATGGAAATCCCGGTCGAACAGCATTTTGTACCGGTTTACACAACTTTCAATGGCGATTTGTTCAAAGACTTCCGGCTGAGTGAGTTTGGGTTTGCTCTTACTTTACTCAATGCACCGGTCAGAAATTCAAATGTGGCAGCTTTCCAGTTTAAGCTGGTACAATACTTCCTGGAAAAGAGCAGATAGTGCCGGAATGTTGGCCTGGCACTATCTGCGTCCATTCATGTGCCGGAAATTATTGCTGTACTCTACACTTCTCTGTGTTTTAACGGGTTGTGGATACATGCTCAGCAGATCGAGAAATGCAGGTGGTATTTCATCGGTAACGTTCAGGCCAATGGATTTTGCATAGTCACAAGTGATAGGGAAATCGTGCGTCCAATGCCCCTCTGTCAGCAATTTAGCCAATTCATTTGCCTTTTCTTCAGGTTGGGTTCTTCGCAATAATGTGGCAATGGTGTCTTTCAGCTGATTGATGGCCTTGGTGGCTATATCAGCTTTGATAAACGTTGCATCATCTATGTGATTGATGTTCTTGTCCTTCAGCAACTTCACCAGGCTGGGGGCGGGATATTCTCCGAGTTGAGGATCTACCGGGCCGAGTACTGCGTTTTTGCTGAGTATGATTTCATCAGCCGCAAGGGCGATGAGCGTTCCTCCGCTCATGGCGTAGTGCGGTACAACCACCCTTACTTTGCCTTTTCTCCGGTTTATCGCCCTGGCAATCTGAACGGCAGCAAGCACCAACCCACCGGGAGTGTGAAGCACCAGGTCAATGTCTTTTTCAGGTTCGGTCATTTCCAGAACCCTCAATATCTCCTCGCTGTCCTCCATGTTGATGAACTTGACCAGAGGAAACCCCAGCAAGCTCATTTGCTCCTGTCTGTGCACAAGCAATATTACCCTGGAGTTTCTTTCCCGTTCAATTCTTTCTATCATTCTCATCCTGCCGGATTCCAGCATTTTCCGGGTAATTACGGGTTGCAGGGAAATAAGCAGAAAAATTATCCATAAAACATCCATAGCTGATGTGTGAGTTTTGAGTTGTAAGAGAATCAATAATTCGAATAGTAATCCATGTATCGGTGTCTGTCCTTGCTAAAACCGCTTCGTCCAATTGTTGAAGGACCACGATCAAATAACTTGAAAAACAATACACCGGCAGCAAATCCTCCAACATGTGCCCAAAATGCAATTCCGGGTCCATTGGGGTTTGCGAAGAGGGAGGCAGTTCCGCTTAAGAGTTGTGCTGCAAACCAAAACGCAAGGTATATGAATGCCGACATTTCAAAGAAATATGGCAGGAAGAAAATGGGAATGAGAAAAATTATCCTGCTTTGGGGAAACATCAGCATATAGGCTCCCATCACCCCTGAAATGGCTCCTGATGCACCCAGCGCCGGAATTTGTGAACCGGAATTCAACAGGTAGTGGGTGTAGCTCGCTGCCACTCCACACAATATGTAAAAAAGCAAGTACCGCCATTTACCCATCCGGTCCTCCACATTGTCACCAAAGATGTACAATGTCCACATATTACCGATCAAATGCGCGGTGGAACCATGCAGAAACATGTTGGTGAAGAAAGGGAAATAATCGAAAAGCCCCGGTTCTCCGTAATGACCGGAATACCTGGCCGGCACCAGTGCCCAGGTTCTCAAAAAAGCCTCTATGTGTTCAGGAGGGATGGAGGCTTGTATGAAAAATACAAAGATGTTAAAACCTATCAGCACCCAGTTCATCACCGGGAAAGTACTGGACGGTATGGTGTCTTTTATTGGAAACATCGGTTCAGTTTAGCAATACAGGCACGCGGTGTGCCTGGGGCATAAAAGTAGGTGAATTGTCAAAAAGCGAAAGCTAAACTGAAATACGGGAAGGAACAAAATTCACCCGGGGTAAATGACAATCCCCCGGATGAATTGGGTATGGATGTCAGGCATCCTTTTTCGGGCAGGTGCTGATTCCAAAAGGTGCGTAGAGTGGGCAGAAGGACACAAGACTGGTCAGCAGAAAAACCGCTGCCAAAACCAGCAGCACGATGCCCAGTGTGCCTGTCACTGTATTGGTGAAATAAAGTGCTGCGAAAACAATTGCCAGGATAACCCGGATGATGCGATCAGTAGAACCCATGTTCTTTTTCATAGCAAGTGAGTTTTAGTGAATGATGAAATTCTGTACAAGCCAAACCAGCCCGTACACCAGTGCGATGCACAAGATACAAACTAAAATGAATTTGAAAACTTTGTTATTCATAGCTGTTATTCTTTACACGGAGTAGTTTGCGCAAAAGCATTATGAAATCTCCCGTGTTGAGAAGGCGTTTGGCATCGGCTCAAAGATCGCCGAACAAACCACTTCCGTTTAAGAATAGCTTGATTCAAAAGGCAGTACAAGTTTGAAACCGCAAAGGTTGCGTCAGATGACGAATGTCACTCTCCGGTCAGCCATCTTTTAAAAACAGGCGATCGCTCGGTGCTGACGATGGTAGTTTGGTCTGTTGGGGGGTCAAGGATGAGTTTTACCCTGGATTTGGAAAAGGCATACATCTCTTTGATGTTTTCGATGTTCACGATGAATTGCCGGTTGATCCTGAAAAAGGTTCTCGGATCGCATAGCTCTTCAAGCTTTTCAAGGGATAAATCCAGGGGGTAGCGTTTCCCGTCCTTTGTGACGATGAAAGTTATTTTATCTTCCGTGTAGAAATAGGCTGCCTGCCTCAATTCCACAACTTTGATGGTTTGGCCGATGCGGATCAGGAACCTGCGGTTGTACTTGTCGGTGCTGAGTGCGTCGCCGATGGCCTTGTAGTCTATGTTGATTGGCGATTGCAGCTTCTTGTACTTTTCAAAGGCAGCCTTCAACTCTGCTTTTTTGATGGGTTTCAAGAGGTAATCCACTGCATTCACACGGAAGGCTTCAATTGCGTATTGGTCATAGGCTGTAATGAAAATGACCGGGCATTTCATTTCGATGTGGTTGAAAATCTCAAAACTTGAGCCATCGGCCAGGTGTATATCCATCAACACCAGATCAGGTGACTCATTTTCAGAAAACCAAACAATGGCTGACTCGATGCTGTCAACTTCATTGATGACTTCGGCCTTCGGCTCAATCTCTTTAACGAGTTTTGCCAGTCTTCTTGAGGCAGCGGCTTCGTCTTCGATCAATAACACTTTCATACTTTAAATTTTGAAGTTAGGTGTTCAGGTTCAGGATCAGTCAGCATCGGAATATCAGTTTGAGACACTTTCCAGAATGGGAATGTCAATGATAAATTCTTTTTGGTTCGTTTGAATTCGTATCTGTTTATTTGCCAATAATTCATACCGTTTTTCAAGGCTTTGCAATCCAAACTGTGTTGATGGTTCCCTCAATTTTTTCGGTTGAATATTATTGGCAATCCGGATGTATCCGTTTTCTGCTTTGCTTACTTGTACCAGCAGTGGCTTTGATTTGGATATTACGTTGTGTTTAATGGCATTTTCCAGCAATACCTGAAAGGTAAGCGGCACCACATATCCCTGGGTGCCATTCAGTTGAATATCCAGTTTCAGGTTGTCTCCAAATCGTTTTTGAAGAAGGTAATAATAGTTTTTCAACAACTCGGTTTCTTCCTCCACGGTGATGACTTCTTTGTCTCTCAATTGCAGGATTGACCGGTAGAAATCTGACAATTTCTCCACATATTCCACCGCCATTTCGGGGTCTTCGTCAATGATGGTAATGAGCGTGTTGAAGCTGTTAAAGAGGAAGTGCGGATTGATCTGTGCCTTTAAGGCATTGAGTTGGCTGGTGATCATCTCCTTTTCCAGAAGGTTGACCCTTTGCACCCTTTGGTCGCGCAATTTGACATAACCATAGAACAACCCAAAACCTGCAATCGAGCATAAAACTATGAACCACCAGCACTGCCAGAGCGGTTTTGCGATGCTGAATTCATAGGTGATGACGGGTTCGTCACTCCAGGCTTCGTTTTCTGTGCCGGTAATCATAAATGTGTACTTCCCCGGTTGCAGGTTGGAGTACACTGCCTGCCGGTCGCGTGACTCTCTCCAGGCCAGATCATATCCTTCCAGTTTGTAGCGGTATTTGATACAGGAAGGATCGGTGTACCATATCCCCAGGTAGTTGAAAATGAGGTTGTTTTGTTTGTACCCGAAATTGTTGGTAGTTCTGAAGTCAATCGGTTCCAAAAACACGGAGACTCCTGTGAGTTGTATTCTGGGGTGTATTTCCAGCTTTTCATTCAGCGATACGAATCGAATGATTTTTCCTTGTCCGCCGATCAACACTCTGCCTGCTGAGCCGGTACAAACGGCGTTCAGGTGTGATTCGAGATCACCGGCGCCTACACTTTCGTTATAGTAGATCAGGTGCCCGGTTTCCGGATTCAACAGGCCGATGCCTTTGTGATGTATGATAAGAATATCACCATTGGAGCTTGCAGCAAGTGCGGATATTTCCAACTCGCTGATTCCTTCCTTGAGGGGCAGGTGCCTGAAGTTTGCCCCGTCGAAAGCAAAAACGCCTTTGCGGTCGGTGCTGAACCAGATGCTTCCGCTGTTATCTTCGGTGATGGAATAAACAGCATGCAGTTTTATTTGCTCCAGGCTGTCGGTTTGCTCATTGAAGACGCTGGCCGAGGGGTAGTTTTTGATGATTCCGTCTTCAAGAACGCTCAGTCCCTTCCCATCGGTTCCGAACCAGGTTCTGCCTTTCGAATCGACAAATACTTTGTAGATAAAATTGGTTCCCAGGCCGCTTTCCTGGTTGTAATTCTTTATGGTCAGGCTTGCACCGGCAGCCGGGTTGCCATTGAAGGTCAGCTCATTTACCCCGCCCAGTGTTGCCAGCCAAAGCTTGTTGTTCAGCCCTGCGATGGAAAGCACATTGCTGTTCGTCAGTCCGTCCGATTCATCCAGGTGGCGCAGCTTGCCACTTTCGGTATTCAGACAATACAGGCCGTTGTCAAAAGTGCCGGCCCATATATTTGAATATTTATCGGCATACAGGCTGATGATATTTACTTCCTTCGGCAACTTTGGCCGAAGCACCCAGGTGTTGTTTTCACCTTTTTGCAACTCAAACAATCCATTTTTGGTGCCTACCCAATGCTTCCCGGCCTGATCGTGGCAAATGGCCTGTACCTCAACCCCCATTAAATTGATGAATTCAAATTGCCGGTTGGCAATGGCCAGGCTCTTTCCATTGCTGACAGCCCACAAATTACCTTCTTTATCTTTCAGCAGTGCTGATATTTTTTCCTGTTCCCAGCCTGGCAGTTGCTCTAAAATGCCGGATTCTAATGCAAGCCTTATCAGCCCATGGCCATTGGTTCCGATCCAAAGATCAATTCCTTCGAAAAGGGTAAGTGCATTCACTTCGCCGAAGCTCCAGTTCTGTATGGGGTAGCTGAATTTGCCTTCATCAACATGGTAGTAGCACACCCCGTGGTCGTACATGCCTATCCAGATATTTCCCTTTTTGTCGGCAAGCAATTTCTTGACAATATCATCCGGCAGGCCGTCATCAGTGGTGAGGCTGGAAAGCTGTTTTTGGTCTTCATTGGCCAGGCAGATATTGATGCCCCCATCAGTGCCGACCCACACCCGCCCCAATTTATCCACGGTCATGCTGTAGATGTCATTTGCCAGAAGGCCATCATCGGTGTTGATGTTGTAAAGTCTGCCGTTGTCGCGGTAATAGAGCCCTTCACCATAGGTTGAAATCCACAGTTTACCGGTGGCATCTTGCACGAATCCCGTTATGGCAACTTTGGGCAAGCCCTCCTCAGGTTGCCAGGGTTCCAGCGCCTCGCCCTCCAAATGATAAATGTAGCCGTCGGAAAAACCCACCCATAGAAGACCGGAGAGGTCTTTGTAAATGGCGGTTACCCAGTTGCCGGTGCTGTCCGGCTTTTCATAAGGGTGAAACCCTTCCCCGTCAAAGAGGAACAGGCCCTGGGTAGAACCCACCCATACCGGCCCTTCGGGGTCTTCGTAAATAATTTTCGGAATGGCACCGGGGTGTCGTTCTTCGAGCGGATAATAACGGAACCAGGGTGTCTGCGCCATCAGGAGCAGACCGGCCAGGTTGAACATCATTATGGATGCAAGTTTTTTTCCGCTCATTGTGGGTTAAGTGTTGCACTTATCCAAACCTCTATTTCTTCGGCAATTTTCTGGTACACGATCTTTGGGATAGAAATGTCATGTTCTTCTAAAAGGACGGTGAAGTAACTTTCTATATGGATGCCGTCTTCATCCACCCGCACCTGGCTTTTTATGATTCGCTCTCTCGATATTCCGTGTATGCTCAGGGTTCCTTTAGCCCTTACCTCGTAAGTGCCTGGTTGACTAAGGTCAACATCTTCAATGATCTTTCCGGTAAAGGTTGCTTTCGGGTACCTGGGGCTTTCCAGGTAGTTCTCGTTGAAATGTTCTCGTTGCAATGGACTGTTGAACCCCTGAAAGGTGTTCATTTCGATGGAAAAGGCAAATGTTCGCTTCCCGGTGTCTATGGCACCCCGGAGCTGTTTGCTGGTTGCGCTGATCAGCTCCAGCGGAGCATCGGATTTGAACTTTACTTCGCCGGTGAATGTCAAATAAACCTGCCCGGTAGCTTTTAAGGGAATTGCGCAAGCGACCGACAGCATGGTAAAACAGAATAGGGCGTGAATCATGATATACAACTGGAATTGTGGATGCTTTTCAGAATGGCCAGTGGCTCTCAATTACTGCATCCGAAAAGCAAAATCAAAGGTAATGAATGGAATTGCGAGCCGGTAGAAGGATGTTCCAAAGAGGAAATTGGCATAGCTGAAGGCGGAAAATGTCGCTTTGTTCCGGTTCAGCTGTGTAATCTTCCTGTTCAGCTGCGCTTATCCGGAGTATTGTAGAATGCAGGACACTGTATATCTTGTTCAGGGCACTAAATTGCTCATTCAGAACTTGTGCTTCACAAAAAAACGAAGCCGCTCAATAGTTTTATCAATCCTTAATCCGCAGAAACCAATCTTTTGACCGTTTGTTACACCCCGCATCGTTCATGAAGAAACATCTACTTCTTGCACCGCTGTTACTGTTTTGTTGGAATCTGCTCAGTCAGAGTTGTGTCGCTGACTGGACTTTTGACGATACCGACCTGACCATTCAATTTACAGACCTTTCCACTTCTGCTCCCAACGATCCCATTATTTCCTGGACCTGGGATTTTGACGATGGCACCACCAGCAACCAGCAGAACCCCCTGCATACTTTTCCTGCTCCTGACAAATACAACGTCAAATTGGCCATCTGGACCCAGGATGGTTGCACCGACACCCTGAAGATAGCCATCGAAATATGCGAATTCAGTATCACCATAGGCCAGGGCAGTTGCAATGCCAACGGAGAAATACCCTTGACAATCACCGTGTATGACTTGTACAACAATGCAAAAAAGGTGGACATATATGTTGATGGTAACCTGGTGCCCGGAAGCCCTTTCGACATTGACCAGGCCAACCCCGTGACGGTGAACTACGATGTGCCGGGGGATGGATTGACGCACACGGTACTGGTACAGTCCACCCAGATATCCACCTGCAATGAGGAGGTGAGTTTTACGGTGGACGATTGCGGGACCTCTTGTTTTCTTAGCGCCATAGATGTGAATTTCACCGGCGGTGTCACCCACACCGTCATCGTCGGGTTGAATGGCAACAATGTGTTTTCACCCGTTACCACCACCATTGTCATTGGCGATGTGGTGCACTTCAGTTGGGATGACAGCGGCCACAGCAGCACCAGCGATGCCACTTCAGGCCCCGACAGTTGGAACAGTGGTGTGCAGAATGCCGGCTTTACTTACGATGTGACCATCAACAACCCCGGCGTGCATGGATACTATTGTATTCCACATGGTGGCCCCGGTGGGGTGGGCATGAGCGGAACCATTGTGGCCAATTGCCCTGCGGGCAACAACATCCAGATCGAGATCACCTTCAATACCACTCAGGCCAACTCAGGCGGATACAATGTCCTGATTGACGGAGTGGTGCAGCCCGGCAGCCCCCACGCCTACCAGGGCACCGGGCAGCAGACCGTTACAGCTACCATTCCCGGTGACGGGCAATTGCACGAAGTGAAAATTCAGGATGTGGATGTGCCTTCCTGTGAAGTTGCTACCAATATTCTGGCGCCCAATTGCAATGCCGCACCACAATGCCAGCTCACCGTTACCGCCGTTGAGAATGGCCCCTGCAACGCCAATGATCAGGTACCTGTGGATGTAACCGTTACCGCCATCAACCCCGGCACCCAGGGCTTCAACGTAAAAATAGACGGGGTGCTGAGCCCCGGCAGTCCGTACACTTACAATGCCAGCGGCCCCACCACGGTGACGGTGGACGTAGCCGGCGACGGCCAGAGCCACACCATTTTGGTGGAGGACGTACAGGACCCCACCTGCAATGCCAGCACCAGCCTGACCACCACCAACTGCACCATACCGTGCAGCCTGAGCAACCTGACGGCCAGCACCGGCAGCTCACAGACGCACGTGGTTCTGATCAAAGACAATTACTTTGAACCGCAGCACATCACCATCACTTCGGGCGATGTGGTGGAATGGCAATGGGTGGGTGCCATATCTCACAGCAGCACCAGCGATGCCACCAGCGGCCCCGACAGTTGGAACAGTACGGTGTTGCCACCGGGTTCCACGTTCACCTCACCGGTGCTGAGTGCGGGCATCCACCCCTACTACTGCATTCCGCACGGCGGCCCCGGCGGAGCGGGCATGAGCGGCACGGTGACGGTGCAGGCCAATTGCACCAACGGCATGGTGCAGGTGAGCCTCAGCTTCGACGAGCAGGGCGGCGGCTTCAACGGCTACCGTGTGCTGGTTGACGGGGTTCCGGTTGACACCTTTGCCTATGATCCTTCGGGAAACAACACGGCCACGGTGCTGGTGACGGGCGACGGCCAGAGCCACACCATCAAAGTGGAAGACCTCGACGATCCCACTTGCGCAGCGACGACGAGCATTGTGACGCCCAACTGCAACGCCCCCACCTGCCAGCTTACGGTGAGTGCCGAAGAGAGCGGCCCCTGCAACGCCAATGATGAAGTGCCGGTGGATGTGACGGTGACGGCCGTAGGTGCCGGCACCCAGGGTTTCAACGTAAAAATAGACGGGGTGCTGAGCCCCGGCAGTCCGTACACTTACAATGCCAGCGGCCCCACCACGGTGACGGTGGACGTAGCCGGCGACGGCCAGAGCCACACCATTTTGGTGGAGGACGTGCAGGACCCCACCTGCAATGCCAGCACCAGCCTGACCACCACCAACTGCACCATACCGTGCAGCCTGAGCAACCTGACGGCCAGCACCGGCAGCTCGCAGACGCACGTGGTGCTGATCAAAGACAATTACTTTGAACCGCAGCACATCACCATCACTTCGGGCGATGTGGTGGAATGGCAATGGGTGGGTGCCATATCTCACAGCAGCACCAGCGATGCCACCAGCGGCCCCGACAGTTGGAACAGTACGGTGTTGCCACCGGGTTCCACGTTCACCTCACCGGTGCTGAGTGCGGGCATCCACCCCTACTACTGCATTCCGCACGGCGGCCCCGGCGGAGCGGGCATGAGCGGCACGGTGACGGTGCAGGCCAATTGCACCAACGGCATGGTGCAGGTGAGCCTCAGCTTCGACGAGCAGGGCGGCGGCTTCAACGGCTACCGTGTGCTGGTTGACGGGGTTCCGGTTGACACCTTTGCCTATGATCCTTCGGGAAACAACACGGCCACGGTGCTGGTGACGGGCGACGGCCAGAGCCACACCATCAAAGTGGAAGACCTCGACGATCCCACTTGCGCAGCGACGACGAGCATTGTGACGCCCAACTGCAACGCCCCCACCTGCCAGCTTACGGTGAGTGCCGAAGAGAGCGGCCCCTGCAACGCCAATGATGAAGTGCCGGTGGATGTTACGGTGACGGCCGTAGGTGCCGGCACCCAGGGTTTCAACGTAAAAATAGACGGGGTGCTGAGCCCCGGCAGTCCGTACACTTACAGTGCCAGCGGCCCCACCACGGTGACGGTGGACGTAGCCGGCGACGGCCAGAGCCACACCATTTTGGTGGAGGACGTACAGGACCCCACCTGCAATGCCAGCACCAGCCTGACCACCACCAACTGCACCATACCGTGCAGCCTGAGCAACCTGACGGCCAGCACCGGCAGCTCACAGACGCACGTGGTTCTGATCAAAGACAATTACTTTGAACCGCAGCACATCACCATCACTTCGGGCGATGTGGTGGAATGGCAATGGGTGGGTGCCATATCTCACAGCAGCACCAGCGATGCCACCAGCGGCCCCGACAGTT
>JALWSS010000171.1:0-11155 GCA_026993525.1 Saprospiraceae bacterium | reverse complement strand
CCTGCCAGCTTACGGTGAGTGCCGAAGAGAGCGGCCCCTGCAACGCCAATGATGAAGTGCCGGTGGATGTTACGGTGACGGCCGTAGGTGCCGGCACCCAGGGTTTCAACGTAAAAATAGACGGGGTACTGAGCCCCGGCAGTCCGTACACTTACAATGCCAGCGGCCCCACCACGGTGACGGTGGACGTAGCCGGCGACGGCCAGAGCCACACCATTTTGGTGGAGGACGTGCAGGACCCCACCTGCAATGCCAGCACCAGCCTGACCACCACCAACTGCACCATACCGTGCAGCCTGAGCAACCTGACGGCCAGCACCGGCAGCTCGCAGACGCACGTGGTGGAAGTTCGGGATTTTGAGTTTGTGCCAAAGCACATCACCATTGCCGCAGGCGATGTGGTGGAATGGCAATGGACAGGCGCTGTGCAGCATACCTCCACCAGCGATGCCACTACGGGTCCTGACAGTTGGAACAGCGGCCTTCAGGGCAACGGAGCCACTTTCACTTCTCCCGTTTTGTCCACAGGCCTGCACCCCTATTATTGCATCCCTCACGGGGCCCCCGGCGGCATCGGCATGAGCGGTACGGTGACGGTGCTGGCCAATTGCGACTCAGGGCTGGTGCAGGTCAGTGTGGCTTTTGATGCCAGCGGCGGCAGCTTCAACGGATTCAAGCTGCTGGTTGACAGCACCATTGTTGACACCCTCAACTACGATACTTCCGGGAATAACAGCCTTTCAGTACTGGTGGCCGGCGATGGCAATGCCCACACCATTTCCATCCAGGACATGGACGACAGCACTTGTGTGGCTTCCACCCTCATCACCACCCCCAACTGCAACGCCGGGCCCCTTTGTGAACTCAACCTAAACGGCAGTACAGGCCCCTGCGACAGCACCCAAATGGCCGGCGTGGAACTGAGCCTCGAAGCCATCAACCCCGGCACGGAATTTTTCCTCACCATTGACAGCCTGCCCTGGAGCGGCAACCCGGTCACCTACGACTCCTCCGGCACCACGGGTATTTCACTCACCATGAACGGCGACGGGGCAGCCCACCTGTTCATCGTTCAGGACGGGGCCGACAGCACCTGCACCGACACCCTCAGCCTGACTGTGCCCGCCTGCAACCTGCCCTGTGCCCTTTCCAACCTGCAATTGGAACAGGCCGGCAATGGCAATCCCACCACCCACATTGTGGAGGTAAAAGATTTTGAGTTTGTTCCGAAAGACCTGCAAGTGGCCGTTGGCGATACGGTGCGTTGGGTCTGGACCGGGCAGATTGCCCATACCAGCACCAGCGATGCCACCTCCGGCCCGCTGTTCTGGAACAGTGGGCTCCAAAGCACCGGCGCCACGTTTGACCTGGTTGTTACCGAAGAGGGCATACATCCTTACTACTGTATCCCTCACGGCGGCCCCGGCGGCGTCGGCATGAGTGGCACCCTGGTGGCCACAGCTCCCTGCGACAGCGGCATGGTGCTGGTGCAGGTCAGCTTCGAGGCGCAAAACGGCAGCCCACAGGGCTTTGAAGTAAAGGTGGACGGCAACCCCCTGGCGGGTGGTCCGTTTGCCTATCACCCTTCGGGCAACAACCAGCTCAGCCTCGAACTGCCCGGCGATGGCCAAAACCACCAGGTCACCATTGCCGACAGCCAGGATTCTTCCTGTATGGTTTCGGCCGCCATCACTGTGCCGGAGTGCGGTGGTGGTGGGGAGCAGTTTTGTGAGCTTTCCGTCGCTGCGCAATTAAGCGGCGATTGCGACAGCACGGGCCAGGTGCCCCTGGCACTGGAGATCACCCATGCCAATACCGGCAGCGCTTTCAACCTGCTGGTAGATGGCGTACTGTATCCGGGCAGCCCGTTTGACTACGACAGTTCCGGAACGACGCAGCTGACCCTCGCCCTGACGGGCAATGGCGAGACCCGCAACATTTCCGTGGAAGATGCCGACAGCCTCGATTGCAGAGCACAAACACAGGTTTTGGTTCCGCAATGTGGCCCCGGATGCCTCATAGAATCACTGAGCGTACAAGGCGCCGGACAGAAACACACCATCTACGTTACCGAATACGAGTTTGTGCCCAAAGTGCTGAACGCACTGGTGGGCGATACCATCGAGTTCGTCTGGACGGGGCAGCTGCCCCATACCAGCACCAGCGACGCCCTCAGTGGCCCCGACAGTTGGGACAGCGGATTGCTGGGGCAGGGGGCGGTCTTCCAGGTAGTGCCGACGGTGGCAGGCCTGCATCCTTATTACTGCCAGGTGCACGGCGGGCCCAACGGCATCGGCATGAGCGGGGTCATCCGGGTGTCGGAGCCCTGCAACAACGGCATTGCCACTGTGGCAACCGTCTTTTCTGTGACCAGCGGCAGCCCCCTTGGATACCGGGTTTTTGTGGATGGGCAGGAACTACCGGGCGGGCCTTTTGCCTATCAGAATGCGGCGGGTGAAAATTCCATTGTGGTACCGTTGCCGGGCGACAGCCTTCAACACCAACTGACCATTCAGGATGTGGAGGTCGGGTATTGCGCAGCGACAGAAATCTTCCAGGCACCTTGGTGCCCCGTGCCCTGTGCGATAGAAAATGTCTCCGTTTTGCAAGGCACCGGCATCGTACATGAAGTGGAGGTGACGGATTTTGAGTTTGTCCCTTCGCACCTGAGCGTCAGAACCGGTCAGACGGTGCGATTCAGGTGGAGCGGTGTTATTCCGCATTCCAGCACCAGCGACGCCACCACCGGCCCCGATTCCTGGAACAGCGGCATACACGCCGCCGGATTTGAGTACGACGTGGTGCTTTCTACACCGGGTGAACATCCTTTCTATTGCATTCCACATGGCGGCCCTGGCGGGCAGGGTATGTCCGGTTCCATAACGGCCATTGATGCCTGTGAGGGCGATTCCGTTCAGGTGCAGGTGCGTTTTGACGCAGTGGGCGCCGGAACCAACGGCTACAATGTTTACGTGGACGGGTTGCTACACCCTGCCGGTCCGTTTGCTTACGACAACCCTTCCGGCAGCAACCAGTTGATGTTGATCCTGCCCGGCGATGGCGCTTTGCACCTCATCACCCTTCAGGATGCCGACAGCAGCCAGTGTACCCAAACCGTGGAAGTGGCGGTGCCGCTGTGTTCCGATGAATGTGCCATCGCCAGCCTCGGCATCAGTTTCCCGCAACCAAAGAAGCACACCGTGTTGGTAAAAGATTTCGAATTTGAGCCGAAGAACCTCAGCATTGAGCTGGGCGATACGGTCCGTTTCGAGTGGGTGGGGCAGGTGGCGCACACCAGCACCAGCGACGCCACCACCGGACCTGACACCTGGAACAGCGGCCTGCTCGATGCCGGGGCGGCCTTCGAGGTGGTGCCCACCACAGCCGGTGAGCATCCCTACTACTGCATCCCGCACGGCGGCCCCGGCGGAATTGGGATGTCGGGCAAGCTGATCGTTGAGGACACGGGCTGCAACGACGGCCAGGTGGGTGCCACCGTGAGCTTTGAAAACCTGAACACCGGAACCGCCGGTTTCCAAATCTTCCTGGATGGCGAGCTGATACCCGGCGGTCCGTTTGATTATTCCGAAACGGGATTCAACGAATTTGGCCTCAACCTGGCCGGCGATGGCCAGAGCCACAGCCTGGTCGTTGCCGATGCGGAAAACGGGCTGTGTGCCGATACGGCGACATTTCAGGCACCGTTTTGCTCCGGTGAGTGCAGCCTGTCCATGAGCCTGATCCAGCAGGGCGATTGCGACGAAAACCTCCAGGTGCCCTACCTGCTGACCCTAAGCGGCCAAAACACGGGTACCCACTTCAACGTGTGGCTGGACGGGCAGGAAGTGGCCGGAAGCCCCTTTGCCTATGATGGCAATGGCGGCACCGAAGTGCAACTCCTGCTGCCCGGCGACGGTGCCCTGCACCTCGTTGAAGCTGCTGATGCCGACAGCCTTTCCTGCCTCGCTTCGCAAACGCTCACCACACCACTTTGCGACCTGGAATGCCAGGTGGCAGCAGCATTGCTCCCGACCGGGCCCTGCGATGGCGATGGCAACCAGACCTTTGAATTGCAGGTGTTCAGCGCCAATGCCGGCGATCATTTCAATGTCTTCCTCAACGGAACGGCGTTGCCCGACGGGCCATTTGAATACAGTGGCGATACGAGTGTCCTTTCCCTCGCCCTGCCGGGCAATGGCTTTTACCACCAGGTGGTGGTGGCTGACATTGCCAACAACGGCTGTGCAGATACGCTCTACGTTCAAACCACCGATTGCAGCGAGCAATGCTCCATTGGCAGCATCACTTACCAGGTGAATGTGCCACTGGTACACACCGTAGAGGTGCGCGATTTCGAGTTTTTACCGAAGGAAATAACCGTGAGTGCGGGTGACACCATCCGCTTTGTGTGGACGGGGCAGGTACCCCACACCACCACCAGCGATGCCACTACCGGGCCGGTGGTCTGGAACAGTGGCTTGCTGGGGCAGGGCAGTGTGTACGACCTCGTCATCGGGCAAGCGGGCACGCACCCCTACTACTGCATTCCACACGGAGGGCCCGGCGGCATTGGTATGTCGGGGGTCATCCATGTTGAAGAGCCCTGCGCCGATGGCGAGCTGAACGTGGCACTTGCATTTGAGGCAAACAACACGGGGCCGGGCGGGTACACGATTATTGCCGGCGGTGAGCCGGTGAGTGGCAACCCCTATGCCTACCATCCTTCCGGTTTCAATGAAATCATCATCGGCCTGCCGGCCAACGGGCTTGCCCTGCCGCTGACCATCGTTGATGCGCTCGACAGCACCTGCGCAGCCGGCACGGAAGTGTTCATGCCCAATTGCCTCGACCCCTGTTACGGCTTCATTGCCGACTGGGAGGTGCAGACCGACCCCGCCACCCTGACCGCAACGTTTACGAACACTTCTCCGGTGGCCGGGGCGCAGTTCCATTGGGATTTTGGCGACGGCAACACCAGCACAGAAGAGCATCCGGTGCACACTTTCCCTGACACGGGCACCTATGAAGTATGCCTCATCATTCAGAGCCAGGCTAACTTCTGCACTGATACGCTTTGCCACACGGTGGCCTTCAGCCTGGATGTTTGCGAAGCGAATTTCAGCATAGAACAGGAAGGGCTGACGGTGACCCTGACCGATGAAAGCCTGACCGGCGATCAGGTGACCGGCCGGTTGTGGGACATGGGCAACGGCATTCTGATGAGCGACCAGCAGCAGGTGCAGTACAGCTTCGACAGCCTGGGGATTTATACCATCTGCCTCAGCATCAGCTCCGGCCTGTGCCAGGACGATACCTGTGTGGTGCTGGACCTGACGGAGCCTTGCCTCGTCTTTATTCCTGAATTTGCTTTCACAGTCAACCAGAGCAACCTCAGCGTACAATTCGTTGACCTGAGCGAGGGGGGCGCCAACCAGTGGCTGTGGGGCTTCGGCGACGGCACCACCAGCAACGACCAGAACCCCCTGCATTTTTACGATGCACCGGGTGAATACATGGTCTGCCTGCTGGCGCAAAACACCATCCTGGGCTGCAATGCTTCCCTGTGCGAGGTCATCCAGGTAGGCCTGACGGGCACGGCAGACGAAATCCGAAGGAACCTGCCCTTGCAGGTGTTCCCCAACCCCGTGCCACAACAACGGCCCGCATTTACCCTGGAGGGGCTGTTGGAGCAGCACCTCGGGCGGCCGCTGAAGCTGGAAGTGTACGACGTATTGGGCAAAACAATTGTGACGAAAGAAATAACCGGGCAAAAGCGGCTGAACATGCAACTGCCCGGCCACATAGCTTCGGGCGTGTATTTTGCGGAATTGCGCAGCGAAGACAATTACGTTTACAGGGCAAAGGTGGTGGTGGAATGAGACGCTGACCGAACAAAAGAAGTAGGCTATGAAAAGAATCATGCTACATACATTGAGTACCCTTGCAGCCGGCATCGTGTTGGGCTGGCTGATTTTTGGGAAGAAGGACCCGGCACAACAGCAGGCACCCACCAATGTGCTGTGTGCCGATGACGGCACTCATGCTGTCTTCACATGCACCATGCACCCCTCGGTGCAACTGGCCCGGGCGGGTGCGTGCCCGCTCTGTGGCATGCCGTTGATCGTTTCTTCGGAAAAACCCTGGTCTGACCCGGCAAAACTCAAAATGAGCCCCGAAGCGGTGGCCCTGGCCGGCATATCAACGGCCCGGGTCAGGCCCACCGAAGTGGTGAAGACCATCCCTTTGCAGGGCAGGGTGGTGGCCGATGAAGGCCGCCTGTACCACCAGGTGGCCCACTTTCCGGGAAGGATCGTGAAACTGTATGTTCACGAAGACGGGGAGTACATCCACAAAGGGCAACCCCTGGCGGACATCTACTCCAGGGAGGTGATCGGCATTGCCGAGACCTTTGCCTACAGCCAGAACAACCCGGCCATCGTTCGCTCTTCGAGAAATACCTTGCGAAGCTGGAACCTAACCGAAGAAGACCTGAAAGATTTTGACGTCAAAAACAACAAGCATTACAAGCCCGTAACCGTAAAGGCTGATTTCAGCGGCTACGTGCTCAGAAAATATGTGAACGAAGGCGACCGCACCAGCAACGACTACATGGCCGAGCCTACCCGCCTGTTTGACATTGCTGACCTGAGCAGGGTATGGGTGGAGTTTGAGGTGTACCAGGAAGACCTTCGCTGGGTGAAAAAAGGCGATGAAGTTTCCTTCACCGTCAGGGCTTATCCAGAGCGGACCTTTACCGGTTTCGTAAAGCGGATTTCTCCCCAGGTGGCTGAAAATTCGGTCACCACCACCATCCGGCTGGAGGTGGACAACCCCCACAACCTGCTGAAACCCAACATGCTGGCGGAGGGTTCCCTTCGGGTAAAACCGCAGGGCAAGGCCTCCATCCAGGTGCCGGCAACGGCCCTTTTGTGGACGGGAGAACGCTCCGTAGTTTATGTGCAGGACACCACTTACGACATGCCGGTCTTTGAATGCCGGGAGGTGCAGATTGCGGGAAAGACGGGCAACCACTACCTGGTTGCCGAAGGGCTGCACACCGGTGAGCGGGTGGTGATCAACGGCGCCTTCATGGTGGATGCCGCCGCCGAACTGGCCGGAAAGAAAAGCATGATGTCTTTGCTCAAGGAACGAAACACGGAGAAAGAACACCTGGCCCGAAACCAATAGACGAAAGGGGACGGGAAGTTTAGAGGGGTTCCCACATCAGGTTGCAACTTTCCGTTGCGGCCTGAATTGATCCAACGGTTTTTTTCTCACAGCGCCCACGGCGGAACACAGAGAAAAAAACTCCGCGGGCCCAGTGGTCTCCGTGAGAGGCATCACCCGGGAGGACTCACGACTACGATATTCCTTTTTGAGCCTATAAATATCCCGTTCGGTGAGTTCTGTTTTCCCTTCGGTCAATGGTGCGGCTACTTTTGTGGCCAATTCCAAAATGACCGTATGCGCACCAGTCTGACCTTCCTCGTTGTTATCTACGTCGCCTTGCAACTGTTTTTCAGCATGGGTTGCAAGCACGATCCGTTGATTGATCCCTACCAACCCCCGCCACCACCCGATACCACCGGAATAGATTCAACCGATACCATACCCCCCGGCATGCCCTGTGACCCCGGCAAGGTGTATTTCGACCTGCAGGTGTTGCCGATACTGAATTCCAACTGTGCCATCAGTGGATGCCACGACCCCATTACAGCGGAAGGCGAAGTGGTTCTAAGCTCCTTCCGGACGCTTGTCTCGAGCGGCGTGGCGACCCCCTTCAATCTCGATGAATCAAAGCTTTACAAAGTGCTCATTGACAACGACCCGGAAGACCGCATGCCCCTGGACCGTCCTCCACTGAGCCAGGATCAGATCCAACTCATTGCCGCATGGATATTGCAGGGGGCGGACTCGCTGTGGTGCGACCCCAATGCATCCGGTTGCGACACCGCCAATGTTTCCTTCACACAGGACATCTGGCCGGTAATCAATGCCACCTGCAAAGGTTGTCACAGCGGTGCCACCCCGTCAGGAGGAATTGACCTGAGTGATTACACCGGCGTGAATACCGTGGCATTGAATGGAAAACTGCTGGGCGCCATCAACTGGGAGCAAGGCTTTACGCCCATGCCGCAAGGTGGCAACAAGCTCTCCGACTGCACCATCGCCAAGGTGAAGAAATGGGTGGAAGACGGAGCGCCGGATAATTGAGGAATTGAAGAATTGAGGAACTGAGGAACTGAGGAACTGAGGAACTGAGGAATTGAGGAATTGAGGAACTGAGGAATTGAGGAATTGAGGAACTGAGTCCCCTGCAAAAAGTCATTTTCTATTAAAACTGGCGTAAGTCCCGTTGGTTATGAGAAGTTGAGTTTACCCTAAATCATTGTTTTATAAATGTTTAGAGACGACCGAGCGCAACCTCTCTAAACTTCTCTAAACCTCTCTTAACCACTCTCAACCACTGAGCGCACTTTTTACAGTGCGTTCAGGAATTGGGGAACTAAAGAACTGAAGACAATGACCAGAACCTGGATTATATTATTTGCGGTGACACTGCTTACTTCCTGTTATTACGACGTGGAAGAAGAACTCTATGGCACGATAGCCTGCTCAACGGATGGCATGACCTACAGCGGGGATGTGCTGGGCATCATCAGTGCCAATTGCTACAAGTGCCACGATGCGGCCAACAACTTCGGCAACATCACCCTGGAAGGGTACGATAACCTGAAAAAATACGTGGACAGCGGGCAATTGCTCGGCGTCATCAAGCGGCAACCCGGATTCTCTCCCATGCCCAAAAACGAACCACCACTGGTTGATTGCGACATCGCGAAGATAGAACAGTGGATTGCCGACGGAGCACTGAATAATTAGACTGTGAGATGAAACCCTACACCCTACACTCTAACCAAACCATCATGAAAAAACTCCTTCTTGCCATTCTGATACTGGGCATCCTGGGTGCTGCCGTTGGATTCTATTTCTACAACAAGCCCCTGGAGGCCATGGCCGGACAACGGGCTGACTTCAAAATGAGTGCGGAGGAGTTGTACAATGCCTTCGACAATGATGAAGAGGCTGCCAATGCCAGATACCTGGGCAAGGTCATCGAAGTAACGGGCAAAGTGCTGGAGGTGAAACCCGATGAGGAGGGAAAGACCGGAATCCTGCTGGATGCCGGGGGGATGTTCGGAGTGAACTGCAAACTGGACGACCTGGCGGAACACCCGCGGGAGTCATTTGCCGAAGGTGAAGAGATTACGCTTAAATGCAATTGCACCGGCAAACTGATGGACGTGGTGCTGGTGCGCTGTGTGGAGGTGGAATGATCTGACCGATTGAACCATTGTTGCTAACCCAAAAGTTCTGACTGATGAAAAAATTATTGTTATTCATTCTCATCGCTGCTTTCGCAGCAAATGGCCTGATGGCCCAGAAATTCTTTACCCGCGACGGCAATGTTTCCTTTTATTCCGATGCGCCACTGGAAAAAATCGAAGCGCACAACAACAGCGCCACCAGCGTGATGGATACCGAAAGCGGCCGCCTGGAATTTGCGGTGCTCATCAAAGGGTTTCAGTTTGAAAAGGCCCTGATGCAGGAGCATTTCAACGAAAACTACATGGAAAGCAGCAAGTACCCGAAAGCTGTTTTCAAAGGGCGCATCACCAACCCGGAGGCCATTGACTTCGGCAAGGACGGCACCTATACCGTTCGGGTCAGTGGAGACATCACCATCCACGGCGTCACCCAGCCGCTCGAAACTACCGCCACCATCGTGGTGAAGGATGGATTGTTTTCGGCAGAGGCCAAATTCCCGCTCACGGTGGCTGATTTCAAAATTGAAATACCGGGGGTGGTGCGGGAGAAAATTGCAAAGACCGTAGTAGTGACCGTTAAATGTGATTACCAACCATTCAATCGCTGATGCTATCCAAAACCTCCATCCGGTTCGCCGTTTCGGTAGTCCTGTCTCTGTGTGCCTATGCCGTATCGGCACAGGACGACCTGCTCTCATTGCTGGGCGACGATGAACCACAGATAGAATACGCTACGGCAAGCTTCAAAACAAACCGGGTGATCAACCTGCATTCTCTCGAAAACACTGCTACGGGGGTGATGGACGTGAAGATCTCCCACCGTTTCGGATTTGTCAATGGCGGTTTTTCGGAGTTGTTTGGCCTGGATGCTGCCACCATCCGGATTGGGGCGGATTTTGGCCTGAGTGATAATCTGCAGGTTGGCTTCGGCCGCAGCAGTTATGAAAAAACCTACGACGGCTATTTGAAATACAGTTTCCTTCGGCAAAGCAGCGGGGCGAAAAAAATGCCCGTATCTGCCATCCTTCTTGCCGGTATGGCCATCAAAACCACTCCCTGGCAAAACCCCGACCGCGAAAATTATTTCAGCTCGAGGCTGTACTACACCTGGCAGTTGATACTGGGGAGAAAATTCAGCGACAGCTTCAGCTTTCAGCTTTCACCTACCCTGGTACACCGCAACCTGGTGCGCACCACCACCGAAGAAAACGACGTGATAGCCATTGGTTTTGCCGCCAGGCAGAAACTCAACAAGCGCATCTCCATCAACGTAGAATACATCCACGTGCTGCCCCACCAACTGGCCGACGGTTACGTCAACAGTTTCTCCATCGGTTTTGATATCGAAACCGGCGGCCACGTTTTTCAACTGCACTTTACCAATTCCACTTCCATGATCGAAAAGGGCTTCATCACCGAAAACACCGGCCGGTGGGATGAAGGGGGCGTTCACTTCGGCTTCAACATTTCCAGGGTGTTCACCATTGTGAAACCGAAAGGTTGAGGAATTGAGTCCCATCCCGAATCCCGTCCCGAATCCCGAAGAATTTCGGGACGGGATTCGGGACGGGATCGGGAGAGGAATCGAGGAATCGAGTCCCGACATTCGTCGGGAGAGGAATCGAGGAATTGAGGAATCGAGGAATCGAGGAATCGAGGAATTGAGTCCCATCCCGAAATTCTTCGGGATCGGGAGAGGAATCGAGCTGTGCTGGCATTGTAAACTCTAGAATTGCCGACAATTAAATTCAGTTAGCAGGATTCCTCAGTTCCTCAGTTCTTCAGTTCCTCCCCCGATGCCGATTATTATCGGCACGGGGCTCAGT
>JALWSS010000170.1 GCA_026993525.1 Saprospiraceae bacterium | reverse complement strand
ATTTCTTCTTCCGCACGTTTTCGGGCAGCCGCCACCTCTTCGGCAATTTTTTTCTGCTCTTCCTCAGAACGGGCACGCGCTGCTGCCACCTTTTCAGCCTCGGTTTTGCTGATATTGGCTATTTCGGCAGCGGCCTTTTCCTGTGCAGCTTTCACTTCAGCAGCTGATTTGGCCTTCTCAGCTTCGGCTGCTTCTCTGGCGGCGGCCACTTCTCTGGCAGATTCTTCTCTGATTTTGGCAATCTCCTGGTCGGCAAGCGCTCTTTCTTCAGCTACCTGCTTTTGAATCCGGGCTATTTCCTCGCTGGCTTTTTTACGGGCTTCGGCTACCTCCAGCGCATAGGATTCTTTTTCTCGTGCCAGTTTTTCATGCAGTTCGGCAATGGCAGCCGCATTTTCCTGGGAGATGTTGGAAAGCTCCTGTGTGGCTTTTCTTCGGGCTTCGGCCACCTCGAAGGCCAGTTTTTCTTTTTCCAAAACCACTTCCTCTCTGATCTTCGCAATTTCAGCGGCAGCTTTCTCCTTGGCTTTCAATATTTCCTGTGCCGCATTTTCCCTCGTCACCACCACTTCTTCCACGGTTCGGGCCTGTTCGGTTTTTGCCTGGATGCGGGCCTGTTCTATCAGTTTGCTGCTCTCCTCCCGGATCTTGGTAATTTCCGAGGCAGAGTTTTCCCTGGCGCTGGCTATTTCGTCGGCGTATTGCAACTTGGCCAACTCCATGTTTTTCCTGATCCTGGCAATTTCGGCGGCGGCTTTTTCCCGGGCTTCTTTCACCTGCCGGGCGGCTTCGAGTTTTGCCTTTTGTATTTCCGCTTCGGCTTTTTGGCGCGCTTCGGCAACACTCAGGTTGATCTTCTCAATTTCCGTGGAAGCCCTTTGCCGGGCGGCTTTTACGGCCGCTGCGCTTTCCCGCTGGGCAGCATCTATCTCCTCCTGCGAGCGCTTGCGGGCATCCAATACTTCCTGTGCAAATCTTGTTTTCTCTTCCTGGGCCTTGGCCCTTACGGCGTTCAGTTCTTCCTGCACCTGGCTTTTAAACACATCCAGCTTGTCTTTTTCGGCTTCTATTTCTGCCCTTACCCTTTCCTTGGTGCGTCTCAGTTCTTCGTACAGCTGCTTCAATTCGGCGTCGTTCAGCTGGCTCACATCCGCAACTTTGACCGTGCCCTGTTTTTGGCCGGCACCCTGGCTTGGATCTATTTTCGATACCGGCCTTCCGGGGGTCATGGTTCCGGTGTTGCCGATGATCGGGGTGTCGTGAACCAATTCCTTGTTCAGTCTGCTGTAAAAGCAGCGGGCCAAATTTTGAAATTCACTCTGCCGGTTTGAGTTGACGGTGAATTTCAGCATCTGGTTCTTGATGTTGTTTTTGATAAAAATCACCTGGATGTAGTTCTCTGACATCCACTTCAGGGCGGCCAGATCCAGCTTGAGGGTGTTCTGATGCACCGGTGCACCCCCATTTCTGATCATCTCTCCCATTTCTATGAAGCGATAGGTTTTTCGAACACTGTTCTTGTCCACAAAAATGAGCTCATCGTTGAGGTTGAAAACCTCACCGGTGCCTTTGGAATACATCCTGGCCAATATGCCCTGTTCGTCGTTGCGGAAATCTATGCTGTAGGAATAGGTGCCGCGCACCACCAGCATCTGAGGGTTGGTCTTGAGAACATGAAATCCACCAATAACCTTGTCTTCGGCAATAACCTTGCTGCAATCCTGGGCAAGGATATTCTGACCAAAACACAGAACCAATGAAAGTGCAAAGAGGGTAGCAGTCAATTTTCTCATACACGGAAATTTGCTCCAAAATAGTTGTTTTTGCCCTGCGGGCAAATCCTGGAGATAAGTTTAACCACTTATGTGTTCTGCTGGCAAATGGGTGAGCGTTTGGACAGGCTACATGCAGAAGGTGTTTTGGATGGATATTGTTTGGATTTGCACCGTTCCCTCAGGCCGAAGTGCTTGCGGTTCTTCTGGCTGCCAACAGGTACAAAACGGCCATCCTGACCGCCACTCCGTTCTCCACCTGCTGAAGGATGATCGAGTGTTCCGAATCCGCCACATCGCTGGTCAGCTCCACCCCCCTGTTGATGGGGCCGGGGTGCATCACTACGATCTCCTGGTCGAGGCTGTCGAGCATGGCTTTGTTGATGCCGAAGTATTGGGAATACTCCCGCAATGACGGAAAGTTCCTGACATCCTGCCGCTCCAGTTGGATGCGCAACACATTGGCAGCATCGCACCACCGGAGGGCTTTTCTGACGTCGTGTTCCACCCCTACCCCAAGCTCGGGCAGGTACTTGGGAATGAGCGTCGGCGGGCCACAAACCCTGACCTCTGCACCCAGTTTGCGAAGACAATAGATATTGCTGAGGGCAACCCTGGAGTGGGTAATGTCACCAAAGATGGCCACTTTTTTACCGGCGAGGTCGCCGAATTTTTCCCGAAGGGAGAAAGCATCCAGCAACGCCTGTGTGGGGTGCTCGTGGGTGCCGTCGCCGGCGTTGATGATGTTGGCCCCGATGTGCCGGGCCAGGAATTGTGGAGCACCGGGTGCCGGGTGCCGCATCACCACCATGTCCACTTTCATGGACAGCACGTTGTTGACCGTGTCCAGCAGGGTTTCGCCTTTTGAGACGGAAGAGGCAGAGGCAGAAAAGTTGACCACATCTGCAGAGAGGCGCTTTTCGGCCAGTTCAAAGGAAATGCGGGTGCGGGTGGAGTTTTCGAAGAACATGTTGGCAACGGTGATGTCCCGAAGGGAAGGCACCTTTTTGATGGGGCGGTTGATCACCTCCTTGAACTCATCGGCCGTTTCAAAAATGAGCTGAATATCCTCTTCGGTGAGGTACTTGATGCCCAAAAGGTGTTTGGTACTCAGTTGCTCAGTCATGTTCTGTCGTGGTCTTCCCGGTGTTGTTCCGGGCTTGTTTTATTTCCTTCGGCAAACGAAGACACTGCAGGCATGCTACCCAGCCTTTTGCGGAAACAGCAACACCTGGTTGTGCTGATCATTCTCACCCCAATCTACCCGAACATAGGCTTCATCCAGCGCATCCACCCTGATGCCGGTGTAATCCGACCGGATGGGCAGGTCCCGGTTGAAGCGCCGGTCAACCAGCACCAGCAACTCCACTTTGGCCGGCCGGCCGAAATCCAACAGCGCTGACATGGCAGCGTGGATGGTGCGGCCGGTGTACAGCACGTCATCAATCAGTATGACGCGCTTCCCTTCCACCAGGAAGTCTATCTCCGTTGTGCTGGCCCTCAGTGGTTTTTCCCGGTGGCGGAAATCGTCGCGGTAAAAAGTAATGTCGAGTTTGCCGTAGGCGATGGAAGAAATACCGGTGATGGAAGAGAGTTTGCGGTGGATGCGATCGGCCAGCAAAGTGCCCCTGGGTTGCACACCAACGAGGCAGGCCCCCTCAAAATCATCGTAGTTCTCGATGAGTTGGTGGCACAGGCGGTCCAGTGTCAGACCAAAACGCTCAGCAGGCAATATGTTGCGTCCCTCGCTCATGGAGGGCAAAGGTAGCAGGCCCTCATCAGTTGACAAGGGCCAGTTCCCTGTTTTTCCCGGTTGATCAACAGAAGTTCACAGGAGCATCACTTGTGGCCGTTCATGGCAGGCACATTGGCGTACTTTTTCACGAAGGCCTCCATTTCGTCCACCATTTCCGGTGAACCGATGGCAATGGTGGTGCGCTGATGCAGTTCATGGGGTTCCACCTCCAGTATGCGCTGCAGGCTGCATGTGATGGCCTTGCCACCGGTTTGTTCCACTACAAATGCCAATGGGTTGCATTCATAAAGCAGGCGGAGCTTGCCCTGTGGGTACTTGCGGGTGTTGGGATAGAGGAATATTCCACCCTGAAAGAGAATGCGGTGGATGTCGGAAACCATGGTGCCGATGTACCGAAGGCCGTAGTTTTCGTCGGAACAATGGTCAATGTAGCGCCGCATTTCCACGTCAAACTTCAGGTAGTAGCCCTGGTTGACAGAGTAAAAATTGCCCCGCTTCGGGATTTTGATGTTCTGATGGGAAAGACAAAACTCCCCGATGGTGGGGTCCAGGGTAAAGGCGTTCACCCCCCGGCCGGTGGTGTACACGAGGATGGTGGAAGTGCCGTAAAGCACATAGCCTGCCGCCACCAGTTCAGTGCCTTTCTGAAGAAAATCTTCGAGCTGAACCGGCCCGGAGGGATCACTCACCCTTCGGTAAATGCCAAAGATGGTTCCGACAGATACATTCACGTCAATGTTGGAAGAGCCGTCGAGGGGGTCCACAACCACCACGTACTTGCTTTCTTTTCCCTCCACCGAAGGAATGGGGATGAAATCCTCTGATTCTTCAGAGGCAATACCTGCGCACTCGCCGGAGTTGCGAAGACACTCAACCAGCTTTTCGTTGGCATACAGGTCGAGTTTCTGAACCGTATCACCGGTTTTGTTCTCCTTGCCCGCAGCACCGAGAATGTTGAGCAATCCGGCTTTGTTCACCTCCCTGTTGACGATCTTGGCCGCAACGCCAATATCGCGCAGCAATCCGGTGAGTTCGCCTGTGGCAAAGGGGTGTTCTTTCTGACGATGAATGATGAATTCATCAAGGGTTACAATTCGGTTTTCCATTGGTAGGACTTTATTTGTTTTGTGAGGAATTGAGGAATCGAGGAATCGAGTCCCGACATTCGTCGGGAGAGGAATCGAAGTGTACCAGCTCTCTCAATTCCTCAGTTCTTCAATTCCTCAGTTCCTCCCCCGATGCCGATCCCGTCCCGATCCCGAAAGCTTTCGGGATTCGGGATCGGCATCGGTACGGTATCAAAATTTCGTTCCAATAACATACGGCAGCATGGCCCGCCATGTTGGCCAGTCGTGGGGCATATCGTGGCCCCAGACGTCCAGGTCGTGGGGAATCCCTTTGGCTGCAAGGATTCGCGAAAGATTTCTGGAAGCTTCGGGGTCTTCATAATTGCCTGAACCTGTAAGTATATGAATGTGATTTGCCAATCTCAGCATAGGCAAATAAAAATCGTCATCGAGGTTGGAAAGATACGCAACCGGAGAATTAAAATAGACATCCTCGTCGTAATATCCGTCGGTGTAAACCTGGAGGTCGTAAACACCGCTCATGGCAATGGTGCCATTGATCAGATCGGGCCTTTTGAAATAGAGGTTGGCAGCGTGCAGCGCCCCCAGTGAGGCTCCGGTGGTGATGATGGGTGTTTCGGGGCTGGTGCGGCTTTTTATGAAGGGCAGCACTTCTTTGTAAACATAGGTATTGAACTGGGTGTGGCGGATGGCTTTGTGGCGGGGGTGCATGTTGCGATTCAGCCAGCTCTCGCTGTTGATGCTGTTGATGGAATAGACCTTGACCTTGCCGGCATTGATGTGAGGGGTCAGCGCATCTATCATCAGAAAACGCTCGTATTCCAGGTAGTCAGCAGCCGCCGTCGGCAACATGAGCAAGGCGAAGCCGTAATGCCCCCATTCGGCAATTTCCATGTGCTTATTCAACGAGGGGCTGTACCAGTGGTGGATTTCTCTGTGCATTTGAGGTTTGAATTGTTGTGTGCCGGAAACCGGCGTGCTGAAACAAATGTCTGACCTCCTGAAAATGAGGCGCAAAGATATTTACCTAATTTCGCCCGCCAAAGTTGAACTGCCTGTAGTTTGGGCTGTTTGCGAAAATTGTCACCCTCCCGGTGGCTTTTCGCTCTAAATCTCTTTTACAGACTTGTGAAACACCTTTTCGTCCTCAACAAATTCATTTACAAGTACCGCTGGCGGTTCCTCCTGGGCATTCTTTTCGTGTTCACTTCCAACTATTTCCATGCCCTGCAACCACAGATGATCCGCCAGGCCCTGGACCTGGTCATTGACAACATTGACCTGTTCAGGATGTACGACGGGTTTGAATTGCAGGGCGAGTTGTACGGGATATTCGGGCGGGTGCTCATGCTCTTTGGTTTGTTGGTACTGGGGCTGGCATTGCTGATGGGCACCTTTCTCTTCCTGGTCAGGCAGACCATCATCGTCATGTCCCGCCTCATCGAGTATGACATCCGCGAGGAACTGTTCAGCCATTACGAAGAGTTGGATACGGCGTTTTACAAACGCAACCGCACCGGTGACCTCATGTCACGCATCATGGAGGATGTATCCAAGGTGCGCATGTACCTGGGGCCGGCCCTGCTTTACGGCATCAACCTGGTTTCTCTTTTCGTGCTGGTGATCTACAATATGTTAAGGGTGAGCTGGGAACTCACCCTGCTCTGCCTGGCCCCACTGCCCGTTTTGTCAATTACCATTTACTATGTAAGCCACCTCATCAACGTCAGGAGTGAGCGGATTCAAAGGCAATTGTCCAAACTGACCAGCATCGCACAGGAAGTCTTCTCCGGAATCCGTGTGGTGAAGTCCTATGTTCAGGAAAAACCCATGGGGAACTATTTCGCCGGTCAAAGCCAGGTTTACATGAACAAGTCCCTTGCCCTGGCCCGTGTCAACGCCTTCTTTCACCCTACGATGCTCATGCTCATCGGGCTCAGCACTGTGACAACCGTTTATTTCGGTGGCATCCAGGTGGTCAAAGGCGCCATCTCCACCGGCAACATTGCGGAGTTCATCATTTATGTAAACATGCTCACCTGGCCGGTTACGGCACTGGGGTGGATCAGCTCCATCATCCAGCAAGCTGCTGCCTCGCAAAAGCGCATCAACGAATTCCTCGATACCAAACCCACCATCGTCAACAAAGTGGAGGACCCCACCCCCCTGAAAGGCCACATCGTCTTCGACAACGTGACTTTTGTTTACCCCGACACCGGTATCAAAGCCCTGGACAACGTCAGCTTTGAGTTGCTACCGGGACAAAAACTGGCCATCACCGGCCGGACAGGCTCCGGAAAAACCACCGTTGCGGAACTGTTGCTGAGGTTGTACGACGTTACCGAAGGAAGAATTCTTCTGGATGGAAAAGACATCCGGGATCACGACCTGCACAAAATCCGAAAACACATCGGCTATGTGCCTCAGGATGTGTTTTTGTTCTCGGATACGGTGACCAACAACGTCCGTTTCGGAAAACCCGGTGCAAGTGAAGAAGAGGTAAAGCGCTTCACGGCTTTCGCCGCAATTCACAACGAAATAGAAGAATTGCCCCACGGCTATGATTCATTGGTCGGAGAACGGGGCGTAACCCTTTCAGGGGGCCAAAAGCAGCGGGTGTCCATCGCACGGGCCCTGATCAAAAACCCCGACATCGTCATCCTGGACGACTGCCTCAGCGCCGTTGATACCAAAACCGAAAAGAAGATACTGTCCTATCTCCGCGATGAAATCGCTGACAAAACCGCCATCGTCATCACCCACAGAATCTTCACCCTCCTCAACTTTGACAAGATCATCGTCCTCGAAAATGGCCGCATTGCCGAGCAAGGTACCCACGATGAACTCATCGCCAACAAAGGCTATTATTTTGAGCAATTCCAGAAGCAACAGATGGAAGAAGTGCCGGAATAGTTGACGGTGGCAGTTAAATCCATATTTGTCAGCCATCTTGCAAACCAGCGATAACAACACGATCACCCGGCCCTGTCTTCAGCCTCCTTCACGGATCGACTTGCCTGAAAAACAACGGGAAAATCATTGCCAATAAATGGCCGCCGGCAGCATTGTCCATTACAACTGCATGACTTACAATGGTTTCCGAACCGGTCAATTGATTTTGATATTTTAATTCATTCACTACTTTTGTCAGGCACCACACATTGCTCAACAAGTACTCACAATCAAAACTCAGCGAAGTGAAAAGAAACCACAGAAACGACCCGGTGTTCAGCAGGAAAATTGATGCTGGCAAAAGAACTTATTTCATTGACGTTCGGAAAACCAGGGGCGATGACTACTACATTACCCTCACGGAAAGCATCAGGAAATTAAACAGTGATCGCACCGAGCGGCACAAGCTCTTCCTTTACAGAGAAGATTTCAACCGTTTCCTGGAAAGTCTGGAAGATTGCATCAACCACGTCAAAAACAACCTGATGCCCAATTACGACTACGAAGAATTCGACCGGCGACGGGAAGAGGGAGAAAACAGCCCGGAGCATTACGGAAACAATCACCCGCCCCGTCTGAGTCAAGGTGATGATGCGAATGAATCTGGCAATGCAGAAACGCAAACGCCGGAAGACGACGACATGAGTTGGTAGTTTTCTGAGACGCCCGGGTTCCGAGCTCCGTTTTTCCAAAGCCCACAAAAGGAATTTCCTGCCCCCCCCTTTTTAAGAAGGGGAGAGTGCTCCTCGTTTGCCCAGTTCAATCACTTCCAGTTGCGCTACCCTGCCCTCGTTCACCACAAAGCGGATGGCAGTGCGCATCCGGTGAAAGCCCTCATTGCCACAGGCGCCGGGATTGATGTGGAGCAGCCCAAGGTCCTTGTCGGGCATCACTTTGAGAATGTGCGAATGACCGCAAATGTAAAGGCCCGGTTTGTGTCTTTGTAGCAGGGCTTTCACCCGTGCAGTGTAGCGCCCGGGGTAGCCGCCAATGTGCGTCATCAGCACCTTCAGACCTTCCGTTTCGAAGATGAGATTTTCCGGATATCGAATGCGGACGGGCTGCCCGTCAATGTTGCCATACACCGCCCGGAACGGCTTGAAATCCTCCAGCGCATCAGCTACGGCCACACGGCCGATGTCGCCGGCGTGCCACACTTCGTCGCAGCCCTCAAAATGCCGGAGCAGCGCCGGATCCAAAAAACTGTGGGTGTCTGACAGCAGTCCGATGCGTTTCATTTACTCCTCCAGTTCTTCAAAGAGTTTGGGCCCTGACTTGTACTTCGGTCCCAACACTGCTTTCATGCTGTCAATTTCGGTGGGGTACCGGTAGGGAAAGATGATACCCACCCGTTGCAGTCCGTTCCAGAGGCGCTTTTCGGCGCGGTAGCCGGCCTCTGACAAGACGTTGTAAAAGTTGTTGGCGTTGCGCGGATTGCCAAAGGAGTGCACCACGATGAATGCCTCTTTCACTTCCGGTGCGGCAGGTGCGCCGGACTCCCCGTCTGACAATTCCTGACCGGAAGAGGTTTCATCGTCCTCGGGGTCAGCCGGGCTTGCCTGCCCGGGCACTTCGCCGGGTTGTTCGGTGTCAGCTCCGGCCACAGCATCGTCGTTGGGCTTGCGTGCATTCCCGTTGTCCTTCGGGCTCACATTCAGCCTGTCGGTGTCTGGCACGTTCGGGGTTGAATCGCCACCGGAAAACATGATGAACAACACCAGGGCCAACAGAACGGCCCCCAGTCCCACCAACCAGGGCAGGTATTTTTTGACGAAGGAAGGAGAAGAATCCGCCGGCGGCGGCACATCACCGGCGGCACCAACGGGAACACTTGCAGCCCCGCCGGCCGTGGCAGCGGCGGCATCCCGTTCGCGCACGGCCGGCCTGAAATTCACCGCCGGCAAGCCAAAGCTGTCAACGGCAAAGTTGGTCTTGTCCGGCATGAAACGGATTTGCGACTGGTAGTCCTGGTAAATCCGGCCCACCTCCGGAATATCCACTATCTCACGGCGCTCCAGGGTTTCTTTGGCCTCGTTGACGAAATTGGTAATGGCCTCCACAGCCTCCCGGAAGCTGACGGTGTATTGCTCTTCGATAAAGCGGGCCAGCACCCCATCGTTGATGACGAGGTTTTCGTTGAACTCCAGTTTACGGGAAGGAGGCTCCACACTGCCCTGAACATAATCCACCGATGCCGGCACCGGCCTGGCAATCAGCCCGCCCAGCCCGGGAATAATGACAGAATCGGATTTGAAAAGCAGTTCTTTTATCGCTTTCGCAACGTCAATTTGCATAAGATCAATTTCGTTTTGGAGTGTATCCCGTTGCTTTACAAACTGAATTGGCAAGCTTTCGCCACCAATCCATCCAACGGAACACTTCAGGCGATTGGCTATTTTCCTATTTTGCAGCCGCAGCCAAAGGGCTCAAAATTAGTGAAAATAACTATGTATTGTCTTCGGCCTCCGGCCAAATGGCGTTTCACTGCATGCAAACCGTAAACCAAACCCAGACCATGTTGCGCAGCTTACTGGCACTCGCATTCCTCGCATTTTTCTTCGGCAAGCTCAGTGCCCAAAATAATTTCTACGACGATTACAGCTTTTCCCGGGCCGATTCCCTGCGCGGACAATTGCGACCCGAGAGAACCTGCTTTGACGTCACCTATTACGAATTGAACATCGGCATCGATGTTTCCAAACAATTCATCAAAGGTTATGTGGACATCTATTTCGATGTGCTGGAAAGCACCCAAACCATCCAGCTCGACCTCTTCGAGAACATGACCATCAACGAAATCTCCTGGTACGACCAGCCGGTCACCTACACCCGGGTGCACAATGCCGTGTTCGTTCATTTTCCGGATAAAATGGAAAAGGGATTCAGTTCCACGCTCAGGGTGGCTTACGAAGGCTATCCCGTAAAAGCACCCAACGCCCCCTGGGACGGTGGCTTCGCCTGGAAACAGGATGCCGAAGGAAACCCCTGGGTGGGGGTTGCCTGCGAAGGCGACGGAGCCAGCCTCTGGTGGCCCTGCAAAGACCACCTCAGCGACGAACCCGACTCCATGCTCATCAACGTGGCCGTACCCGCCGGACTGGTCTGCATTTCCAACGGTGACCTTCGGAAAACCAACCGCCTCAACGACGGCTACAACGTATTCTCCTGGTTTGTCTCCTACCCCATCAACACCTACAACGTCACCGTCAACATCGGAAAATACGTCCATTTTTCCGACACCTACATCGCCCTGGACGGCGATTCCCTGCGCTGCGATTACTACGTACTTCCCTATAACCTGGAAAAAGCGAAAAAACATTTCCGGCAGGTGCACGATGTGCTGCGCTGTTATGAACATTATTTCGGAAAATATCCTTTCTGGAACGACGGCTACGCCCTGGTGGAAACCCCCTACCTGGGCATGGAACACCAAAGCTGCATCGCCTACGGCAACAACTACAAAAGGGGCTACCTGGGTGGAATGATCCCACGGGACATGAACTGGGACTACATCATCGTGCACGAAACCGGCCACGAATATTTCGGCAACGCCGTCAGCGTAAAAGACCACGCTGAAATGTGGATACACGAAAGTTTTACCACCTACATGGAGGCACTTTTCGTGGAATATACGATGAGCTACAAAGATGCCATTCGCTACCTCGAAAGCCAGCGCCACTTCATCCGGAACCTGGAACCCATCCTCGGGCCCCTGGACGTCAACTTCGACCGGTGGAGGGCGTCCGACCACTATTTCAAAGGCGCATGGATATTGCACACCCTCCGCAATGCCATCGCCGATGACACGCTCTTTTTCGGTATCCTCCGATCTTTTTACGACACCTACAAATTTAAAACCTGCACCACCAGGGACTTCATTGATATCGTAAACAAAAAAACCGGCAAGGACTGGTCACTATTTTTCAAACAATACCTGACCTACCCCGGTGTGCCCCGCCTGTTGTACGAAGTAAAGGAAGCCGGAAACGACCTGGTGGTGAAATTCAAATGGGAAGCCGATGTAGCCGGATTTGACATGCCCGTGCTCGTCGGCAGGGAGGGCAACTACACCCGCATCGAGCCCGTAACCACAGAAGTCAGAGCAGTCAGAATACCGGGACTGTCGAAAGATGATTTCGAAATTGCAGACGAACTGTTCTACATAAGACGAAAACGCAACTCCTTTTGAAGATGAGAAACCTGAGAGTCACCGGCAGGTTCTGATATTTTCAAAAAATACCTGACAATGAAATCCTCACCTGTCAACAGAGCAATGGTAATTTCGGGAGGTGGCTGCAAAGGTGCCTTTGGGGGTGGCATTGCAGAATACCTCATCGGGCATTGCCGGCACCAATACGACTTGTTCATCGGAACCTCTGCCGGCAGCTTGCTGGTGCCCCTGCTGGCATTGGGCGAGGTGGAACGCATCAAAAAAGTTTTCACCTCCATCCGCCAAAAGGACATTTTCAATATCTGCCCTTTCATCATCACAAAGCACAAAAAACATTTCACTTTCAGGATCAACCACTTCAATACACTGAGGATGTTCCTCAATGGCAAAAAGACCTTTGGAGAAAGCCTCAACCTCCGCAAACTGATCCGCAATACATTTACCGAACAGGATTACCATCGCCTGCGGCAAAGCGATGTGGAAGTGGTGGTGACGGTGTCCAACCTGAGCTGCAATTACGTGGAATATCAGAGCATACACAACAACAGCTACGAAGATTTCTGCGACTGGATGTGGGCCTCCGCCAACGTGGTGCCCTTCATGAGCCTCCACCAGAAAAATGGAATGGAATACGCCGACGGCGGTTTCGGAAATTACCTGCCCATGCAGGAAGCCCTCAGGCGCGGCGCCAGAGAAGTGGACGCCATCATCCTGCAACCCAAAGAGCGAGACCTGAAATGCCAACTCCCCGTCAGCAACCCCTTTGCGTTGCTGCTCAGAACCTACGACTTTATGCTGGAGCAAATCAGCATAGACGACCTCGACCTCGGCAGGCTCGAAAGCCTCCACAGAAATGCGCAGGTCAACTGCTACCACACCCCCCGCCTCCTCACCGAAAACTCCTTCATCTTCGACCCCGAACAACTGACCGGCTGGTGGCAGGAAGGCTACGACCACGCCATGGCCAACGCCCCCAATTGCGTGCTCGTTGCGGGAGGAGGTTGATCCCGATCCCGAATCAAGTTCGGGATCGGGAGGTTGAGAGGAGTTTAGAGAAGTTGAGAGGAGTTGAGAGAAGTTTAGAGGGGTTTAGAGGGGGGGGCATACAATATGCTTCTCCGATGACCAGGCCTAAACGCTGGGTTTATTGCACGATGGTCAGAGACCGCCACATAAGTCCGCCAGCGAGAATCGCTCGCAACGTGCTAAGTGAAAAAAAACTAAATATTCCGTATCATATTATCAAGCTGGAATTAACCAACGATTGTTCCTTTTGCATGCAGTTTTAATTGCTCTCGCGATGTGGAAAATTTTTGGCTCATATCCTCAGCTTCTCAATTCCTCAATTCCTCAATTCCTCAATTCCTCAATTCCTCAATTCCTCATCCCTCATCCCTCATCCCTCATCCCTCATCCCTCATCCCTGATTAACACCACTTCGCCGCTGAACCACTTTTCCTCGCCGGTAAATTCATCCAAATATTGAATCAGCACCACATACACGCC
>JALWSS010000169.1 GCA_026993525.1 Saprospiraceae bacterium | reverse complement strand
GCGGTACGTGAAAGGCGGCGCGCCGGAAGGGGGCGGGGATGATTGAGGAGGGGCGGGATTTCCGTACGAACGGGGTGTTGGATAACATGAATATCCGACACGCCCGATATCCAACCCGTGGCATGAGCATGATGTCCGTAGGGACTTGTTTTGGATAAGTATATTGTTGCAATTCACGCAGCGGGTTTGTATGCTCAAGGGTAGAAGTGTTAGATAACACTATGTTAGCCAGAGGAAACAATTGAGTTTGGTCGTTGGACCTTCAAGAGTCTCAACTCTCATGGAAAAGCATAGAACTTCAATTGTGGGTCGTATACTCTACTACGGTTTTGCTGCCCTGTTTGGACTGTTCATAGGATTCCTGATGATTGGACAAACAGAAACAACCTATTTTCTAAATGGGCAACCCATAGATCAAAGGGTTGTGTTTACGGAAGATTTTCTTCTTGAGCATATTGGAGACTTGAAGACGAATACTGTGATAGATTACGATGCGGTCATTTCTGTGCTTCTGGGTGCTAAGACAAATCTATTTCCAAGTTTTACTATATCAGGAGAGATAGGAACAGTGAACTCTATTAATATAACTTTGCTTATAATGACACCGCTATTTGTGGTATTTATTGCATTCGGTATTCTTTTGCTTTGGAGACATACACTCGGACCCGAAAAAATAAAGGGCAAAACGTGATTCTAGAATGAATGGCTTAACCGGAGCTTTGAATTGGCCAATAGAGCGTAGGTGCTCTATCGAAGGTGGTTGCTCTCCTGAGCCCCGATAGATTTAGAAGAGTTGAAGCTCTACCGTTAGGCACCATATATTCAGACCCTAATCAGAGAGTTGGGGGGTAACGATGAAACTACTAAAAGGGACGTTTTTCATTGTTCTCGCGGTATTGGGTCTTGCACTCATGGTTCTAGTTTTGAACATTGACTCCTTCAAGAGAGGCTTCAAACGTGGCTGGGAACGACAAGAGGCAACTTTGTTGGCAAGTGCAATGGCCGATAGCGCTCAGTCAATGTTGCCTATTCAGCTTAATGAATACACAAAAGTGATAGCTGTAACCTTCGAAAAAAATAAAGTCATCTATCTATATACTGTATCTCTTGAATCGCAAGGTCAACCTGACATCGACGAATTGCGAGAGGTTGTTTTATACAATGTATGCAATGGAATTAAGATCAGAAAAATATTAGATAGAGGCGTATTATTTAGTTATATATACAAGACTGAACGGACTAATAGATGGATAACAACGATTGAGATTGGTAAGGAAGATTGTGTATCGTTATCAGGACCATAAGTAATACTAAAAATGTTCGGGATAAGAACATTTTTGAAATCCGTTATGCTAAATGCTAAATTGTCTTATATTTTTGCCTCATACTATGTGAAACATGAAAGAAGGTGTAAGATCATGAGAAATCATCGCCTGTTTGTCTTTAATCTCATTTTGATGCTTATTTTTGCTATTGTGCAAAATGCATTTGCCCAAGCGCCCAAAGAAACGCTTTATATTGATCTTGGAAAAACATTGGGCTTCGTCATGGGGCAGCGTTTTAGTTTAGATCGCATCAAGGCCGAATTCCCGACATTATCTTCGCGCGTCAAAAAGGTAGAACTCGAATTTAATACTACTTTTGGAGTTGCTGAAAAGAACATCAGGGAATTGTTGAGAGGTCTCCTAAATGATAAATATTCTGAATATATTGAGGCAATAAAAATGCAATTTAATAATACTCTTAAGTCTCAGCGAATGACTCGGGATGTTGCTATTGAATTTCTTGAAGAGGTAGAGTCAAGAGCAAAAGGAGAAATACCTTCTCCAATTCTCGAAACACTTTTGATTTATCAGTTTAAAGAAAGGCCAGCTGATGAGTTTGCACGTGGTTTCAAGAGAATTTACCGCACAAAGGGACACCGTAAAGCCAAGGGGCTAGATTTGCAAATTGAGTATCCCCGAAGCTGGTCTAAGCGAGAGGGGAATAGACCTAATGTCATTCAGTTTTTTAGTAGCAACAATGGAAGAGGAACTGCTTATGCGTTGATTATGGTACGAGATCTTATAAAGGAAGCACAGGGTCAATTAACACGTGAAGAAATTAAAGCAATCAAAACGCTTGAGGGAAGCAAAGAGTTGGCATTGGAATTGTTTTCAGAAAATAGTCTCAGGGGCATTGCGAGGAAAATGGGGATGACCAATATCCGAAATATAAATACAAAAAGAATAGTGATAGATCGCTGGCCAGGGGCAATACTTGAATTTACAGGCGATCGACAACGTTTGGATCTTACTATAACGATGTATAATAGAATGTATATTGCTATATATGAGAATTACATAATTTTCTTGCAATGCCAGATTGGAAAATTACCAAGTGAGACAGAGGATGCTCTAAAAACAAAAATATCACGATTTTCACCACTGTTTCGGCTTATGGCAAATAGCTTGGTTATTCAAAGCCAATATTAAACATCTAATAAAAAACTGTATCTACCACAATATTGCTGTGCTCTATTGCGGTAAGTGTGCTTAATCGTTAGGCGACAACTTATTCTAAGTGCCATCTGACAAAACCAATTAGACAAAAGGAGGAGAACTATGAATTGGTATCTCGAAGTACTGAGGAAGTATTCAGTATTTAGCGGACGTGCTCGCCGGAAAGAATACTGGATGTTCTATCTTTTCAACATCATCATCGTTGGCGCACTGGGTCTTTTCGAAGGAATCGCTGGGATTGCGGGGAGCGATCAAAGCGTACTTGGCAGCATTTATCAACTGGCCGTCCTGATTCCAAGTATCGCGGTTGGCGTTCGAAGGATGCACGATACTGATCACAGTGGGTGGTGGTTGCTTGTTCCGATTGTCAACTTGATTTTCGCCGTTAGCGATGGGACACGAGGAGACAATAGGTTCGGGGCGGATCCCAAGGCTAACTCATAAGCCACCAAATTCCTTTGTGGTCTCTCTGTGTCATGGGCTAAACGATCCTTGCTCGGTTTCTCTTTGGCTCGCAGGTTGCCTCTGGCTTTTCTCTCAATGCATGCTCGACTGTTGCCCTGCCTCATAGACACCTCCTTGGGGAATAGGCCCCAAACAGCGTTTTTGAGCAGGTTCGCTTACGTGCGGGTACTGCAAAAGGGCTTGTTTTCGGCTTGGTGTCTATGAGGCAGACTATTGCCTCAAGACGTTGTACACATGCAACCTCACCCGCCCGGCTTCGGAAAGTGCATGGCGGATCACCCCCTTCCTCTCCCAACAATGCGCCTCCTTCAAAGCGCTTTACGCAGCCCGAAATGCTTTACGAAGGGGAGAAAGTCCCGGTCCGAGAAAAGCAGCGGGTGGTCTTCTTCTATGCAATAAACCATCTGCACAATAGTGGCAGATGAACTAAACGCTCAGCCCGGGTCGGCTGAGTTGGCTCACATGGCCTGCCAT
>JALWSS010000168.1 GCA_026993525.1 Saprospiraceae bacterium | reverse complement strand
ACGACAGCCAGGGCAATAAAAACCTGCAATTCGACACCTTCAAATACAAAATCTACCACCCGGAATTCCCCCACGAAAGCACCGCCGACCAGTTTTTCGACCCCGTTCAATGGGAGTCGTACTACCAGCTTGGACAGTCCATCGCCGCCGATGTGCTGCACCCTCCGAAACCCGTTTCGGAATTCAACCGCGGCGACAACGACCTCGGCATAGATGACCTCATCCGATGGTTTGACGAAGACCGGCCCTTGTTCCGAAAGGAAGAAAAGATCAAAGGCATCTTCGATGCGCCAACGCAACCCGTCGAGTGGGAAGAGGAGGAGCGGGAAATCGCCCGCCCCAAACCGGCAACAGAAAAGGACGCCCCTACCCCACCCGACATCAAAAAGCAAATCGAAGAAGAAATGGAGTTCAGGATTTAACGGCCGTGGCCGTAACAGCGATCTCCAGATCGCTGCCCTTCCGGTAGCACAGCCTTCCCGTCTGGCCAACGGACAGGCAGGCTGTGTTGGTTAAACGACCTTCAGGTCGTAAAACCAAAAACACTCCTTTTCACCACTAAAGCATCTCGCCGGCACCCAGGAAGGTGATCGGCGATCAGAGGTTGCAGGTACTGACGACCGGAGATCGGAGATCACCGGTACGAACAATTATCCGATTTTGCGCCCTGAATCAAAGAATTCAGAAACAATGGATTTACCCGTATTCTCCTTTTCCGAAGAAATAAAAAAGCTGGACCTGACCGTGGCACTGGGTGTGGCACTGTTTGAGGTGGATGTTGCTGCCAGCACTGAGGCGGAAATCATGGACATAGGAAGGCGAATTGGTGCCATTCAGCAGAAACTGACCCTGGAGAAGATCCACGACCTTCCGGCCATTGCCGCTACCCGAAAGGCTTACAAGGCTCTGGGCAAAGACCCCAGCCGTTACCGGCCGTCGGCCGAGGCGCTGCTGCGGAGGGTGGTACAGGGCAAGGGCCTTTACCGGGTCAACAACGTGGTGGATGCACTGAACCTGGTGTCCGTCACCAGCGGGTATTCCATCGGGGGGTATGATGCGGAAAAGATCAACGGGACCATCACATTGGAAAGAGGCCGGGCAGGAGTGCCTTATGAAGCCATTGGCCGGGGAGCCCTGAACATCGGGGGCCTGCCGGTGCTGACGGATGAAACGGGCACCTTCGGAAGCCCTACCAGCGACAGCCGGCGAACGATGGTCACGGATGCAACGGAGTATTTCCTGGCAGTGTTTTTCGATTTTTCCGGACAACCACCGCTGTTGCAGGCCGCCATGGATGACCTCCAATCCCTGCTGGAAACCCACACCAACGGCCATTGCGAAGCGAAGGAAATGGTAAAAATGATTTGATCAGATATTCAAACGCTGGCAGGGTTTGGAACCACTGCCAGCGTTCGATCACGCCAAAGTATTGCGAAGCGAGGTAAGAATGGTAGGCTCACCTCAGCCTGGCCAGTGCATTTCCAATCCGCTCAATGGCCTCCCGCAACTCTTCCTCAGAGGCTGCATAAGACAGGCGGAAACAATCGGGTGCACCGAAGCCCGAGCCTGCCACGGTGCCCACATGGGCTTTGTGAAGCAGGTATTCACAGAAGTCGTCGGAATTTTCGACGAGCGTTTCCCCGTCCGATTTTCCGAAGAAAGCGCTGATGTCCGGGAAGAAGTAAAACGCCCCCTGCGGGTAGTTGACTTTCATGCCCTGTATCTCCGACAACAGTTTGTAACAGACTTCTCGCCGGTGGCGAAAAGCGTCGCACATTTTGCGGGTGGGCCCCAGGTCAGATTGCAGGGCATGAGCGGCAGCCCTTTGGCCGAAGGCCGAAGCACCTGAAGTGAATTGACCCTGAATTTTGGTGCAGGCTTTGGCAATAGCCGCCGGCGCACCCATGTATCCGAGCCGCCAGCCGGTCATGGCAAAGCCCTTTGCAAAGCCGTTGACGGTGATGGTGCGGTCTTTTACCGAAGGAAAGCTGCCGATGCTCACATGGCGATCGGTGAAATTGATGTATTCATAGATTTCGTCGGAAATGATGTAAACACCCTCGTGGCGGGCCACCACGGCAGCCAGGGCTTCCAGTTCCGCCCGGGTGTAAACGGAGCCCGTGGGATTGCAGGGCGAAGAAAAAAGCACGAAACGGGTTTTGTCCGTAATGGCGGCTTCGAGCTGTTCGGGCTGCACCTTGTAATCTTGCTCCACACCGGCATAAACGGCCACGGGAGTGGCCCCCGACATTCTGACGATTTCAAAATAGCTGACCCAGTACGGCGAAAAAAGAATGGCCTCGTCGCCGGGGTCCAGCAGGGCCAGCGACAGGTTGGCAATGGTCTGCTTGGCCCCGTTTGAAACCACGATCTGGTTGAGGTCGAAGTCCAGGCCGTTGTCCCTTTTGAATTTCTCCACAATGGCCTGCCGCAATTCGGGCAAACCGGGCACGGGGGTGTATTTGGTGTAGCCCTCGTCCAGTGCTTTTTTGGCTGCTTCGCAAATGTGCGCCGGAGTGGTGAAATCCGGCTCCCCAATGCTGAGGTTGATGACGTGATGCCCCTGCGCAGAAAGATCACGGCTGAGCTGTGACATGCGCAAGGTGGACGATTCCTGCATGTTTTGAACCAATTGCGACAAGCGAAAAGCAGTGATGCTGGACATTGCGAAATGGGTTTTTACAGTAAGGTGTCCATTGGGGAGGTTGATCCCGATCCCGAGACTCCCGAAAGCTTTCGGGACCGGGAGGTTGAGAGAAGTTTAGAGGGGTTGAGAGAAGTTGAGAAGGGTTTCGCTTCAACAGTCTCTCAACAATTCAACAATCTCAATCCCGGATCAAGTCCGGGATCGTGAGCAAGCTCACGACTTTCAACACTTCAACAATTCAACAATTCAACTCCCGAAAGCTTTCGGGATCAACAATCCAACCGCCTCTTCCCTTCGGCAAAACGGCTTCCGTTCAATGGACACGGTTCTCAAATGAATAGCCGCAAAAGTACAGTTGGCCTGGACAAAATCAAGCTCAGAGCTGGTCAGAAGCGGCCACGGTTTCCAGAATTCTTTCAATCAGGTTGTTGACAACGGCAGCGGGGTCTTCGGCGAACTCTTTTCGGAGCCTGTTGGCCAGGATGGCGTTGCAACTGAGGGACCGGTGGCCCAGCATGCCCGACAGGGCAAAGATGGCCGAAGTCTCCATCTCAAAATTGGTGATGCCAAAGCCACTGTGGATGAAACTGCCCACCTCGTCAAAAAAGCGGGGGTTGTAGATGCTTTTCAGGCGCAGGTTGCGGCCCTGGGGCCCGTAAAACCCGGGGCAGGTCAGGGTGATGCCGGCCCGGTGCGCACTGAAAATCCGGAGCAACTGCTCACTGCCCCTGGCGGCGTAAACCCGCAGATCAACACCGATGGAGCGGGCAAAATCCTCAAACTCCCTTTCCATGTTTTTTTCATCTTCGGAAACGGGGCGGTGGTAATAACTGGCCAGGTTGTCGAGCCCGATGCCATAAGCAGAAACCACGATACTGCCCACGGGAATATCAGCTGCCAGCCCGCCGGAGGTGCCCAGGCGAATGATGTTGAGCGACGTGAGTCGGTCTTTTACCGTGCGGGTTTCGAAGTCAATGTTGGCCAGTGCATCCAGCTCGTTGAGGACGATGTCGATGTTGTCGGTGCCGATACCGGTGGACAACACGGTGAAGCGCTTGCCGGCCAGCGTACCGGTATGCGTCACAAACTCCCGGCGCTGCACCTGGTGTTCGATGCGGTCGAAATGGCGGGACACCCGTGGCACCCGACCGGGGTCGCCAACCAGAAAAACGGTCGGGGCAATTTGCTCCGGGCGGAGGTTCAGGTGGTAGATGCTGCCATCGGCATTGATGACGAGTTCGGAAGCGGGTATTGGTTTCATTCGTTTGAATTTGTTCCCGAGCGGTTGGGCCAACTGGCCTTCCCGGTGGCATTGTCGTAAAATTGCAGCGCGATACTCAAAACACAGTGGTTTGGGCGGCCATCCCGGCGCCCACCGGCTTGCTCCGGGCCCCAAACTCCCGATTCCTGGTGGTCCCGGAAGGGTGGATTTCTCCAAATCACCTCGAATCGGGCGCTAAATTCAAAGATTTATGAAGAAAGTGTGGTATCTCTCAACCTGTAAAACCTGCCGCCGCTTCATGGAAGAACTCGGCGGCCTGCCGGACTTCGAACAGCAAAACGTGCGCGAACAACACATCAGCCCCGAAGACCTCGACTGGCTGAGGTCGAAAACCGGCTCTTACGAAAGCCTTTTCAACCGCCGCTCGGTAAAGTACCGGGAAATGGGCCTGAAAAACAAAAACCTTTCTGAAGACGATTACCGCAAGCTCATCCTCTCCCACTACTCCTTTCTGAAAAGGCCGGTCATCGTCATTGGTGAGGATGTTTTCGTCGGCAATGCTGCCAAAACCGTGGCCGCCGCCAAAGTGAAGTTGGGCAAATGATGAGCAAAGAAGACATCGCCAATTGGTTCAGGGGCCTGCAAGACCGCATCTGCCGGGGACTGGAAGAACTGGACGGAACGGGCCAATTCCACGAAGACCTCTGGCAGCGACCTGCGGGCGGCGGCGGCCGGAGCAGGGTCATCGAGGGCTCCGTCATCGAAAAAGGCGGCGTCAACTACAGTGCCGTGCACGGCCCCATGCCGGAGCGCATCCAAAAGGCACTGGGCTTGCCGCCGTCCGACTTTTTCGCCACAGGGGTCAGCATCGTGTTGCACCCGAAAAGCCCCATGGTGCCCATCATCCACATGAACGTTCGCTATTTTGAAACGCAATCCCGTTCCGGAACGGAAAGCACCTGGTGGTTCGGTGGCGGCATAGACCTCACACCCCATTACATCGTTGTGGAAGATGCCCGGCGCTTTCACCAGCGCCTCAAAGCTGTCTGCGACAAACACCACCCGGCGTGGTACCCCCGGTTCAAAAAATGGGCAGACGACTATTTCTTCCTCAAACACCGCAACGAGACCCGGGGCGTCGGCGGCATTTTCTTCGACCGGATGAATGAAAGCGAGGGAAAAAGCAAATCCGAAATCTTTGACTTCGCAAAAGACGTAGGTGAGGCCTTCGTGCCCGCATGGTCAGAACAGGTAAATGCAGGCTTGCAAAGACCATTCGGCCCCCGTGAGCTCGAGTGGCAGGCATTGCGGCGCAGCCGCTACGCAGAGTTCAACCTGCTGTGGGACAAAGGCACCCGCTTCGGCCTCGACACCGGCGGCCGAACCGAAAGCATCCTGATGAGCATGCCGCCAATGGCAAAATGGAGGTACAATTACAGCCCCGAAGCTGGCAGCCAAGAAGCCGAAACGCTGGCGATGCTGCGCAAGGGAGTGGAGTGGCTGTAATGTAACAGCGATCTCCGGATCGCTGAAGTACCGTCAGGGGAACCGAAGAGGATGCAATAATCCAGGCTATCTGACTTCACTTGCCTGTGTCATTCCTTACATTTGGCGCTTCGTCAAAATTTGGCCGCAGGCCGAAAACAGAAAATCCATCCATGACACGCATCTTCACCCTCCTCGCCTTTTTTTTCTTCGCTGCGCAATCTTTCGCCCAGGTGGAAAAGGCACCTCCCCGCACCGAAGGCCTCGGACCCTTCGACCAACTGATCATCCGGGGCGTCACCCTCATCAACGGCAATTGCGCCCCGCCCACCGGCCCCGTTGACATCGTAGTGGAAGGCAACCGCATCACCGCCATCCGAAATGTGGGCTATCCGGGCGTTCCCATTGACAGCACCCGGCGCCCCAAACTGAAAAAGGGAGGCCACGAGCTGGATTGCGAAGGCATGTACCTGCTGCCCGGCTTTGTGGACATGCACGGCCACATCGGAGGCCGGGCACAGGGCGCCGATGCCGAATATGTGTTCAAACTGTGGATGGGGCACGGCATCACCACCATCCGGGATCCGAGTTGCGGCAATGGCCTCGACTGGGTGCTGGACCAGAAAGAAAAGAGCGCCAAAAATGAAATCGTGGCACCCCGCATCTTTGCCTACACGGTGTTCGGCCAGAATTACGGCAAACCCATCACAACACCCGAAGAAGCCCGCGACTGGGTTCGCAAAAACGCCGATGCCGGTGCCGATGGCATCAAGTTTTTCGGTGCACCTCCGGAAATAATGGCCGCTGCCCTGGATGAAAACAAAAAGCTCGGCCTCCGCTCAGCCTGCCACCACGCCCAGATGGATGTGGCCCGCTGGAACGTGCTCAATTCCGCCCGCGCCGGCCTCACCAGCATGGAACACTGGTACGGCCTGCCCGAAGCACTTTTCAACGACCGCATCGTGCAGCACTATCCGGTGGATTACAACTACCGCAATGAAATGAACCGCTTTGAAGAGGCGGGCAAACTCTGGGAGCAAGCCGCCCCGCCCTTCAGCGAACACTGGAACAAGGTGATGCAGGAACTGCTCGACCTGGATTTTACCATCGACCCCACCTTCAACATTTACGAAGCAAACCGGGACCTGCACCGCGCCCGCCGCGCCGAGTGGCACGAGGATTACACCCTGCCATCACTGTGGCGATTTTACGCACCCAGCCGCATCAGCCACGGCAGCTACTGGTTCGACTGGGGCACCGAACAGGAGGTGGCCTGGAAAAAGAACTACCAGCTTTGGATGACCTTCGTGAATGAGTACAAAAACCGGGGCGGCCGTGTCACAGCCGGCTCCGACAGCGGGTTCATTTACCAGTTGTACGGCTTTGCCTACATCCGGGAATTGGAGCTGTTGCGGGAGGCAGGCTTTCACCCGTTAGAAGTCATCAAGTCCGCCACCCTGAATGGTGCCGAAGCCCTCGGCGTAGCAGACCAGATCGGAACCGTGCAAGTGGGCAAACTGGCCGATTTCGTGATCGTTGAAGCCAACCCGCTGGCCAACCTGCAGGTATTGTACGGCACCGGAGCCATCCACCTCAATGAAAACAACGAGGTGGAGCGCATCGGCGGCGTAAAGTACACCGTGAAAGACGGCATCGTGTACGACGCAAAAAAACTGCTGGCCGATGTCCGGGAAATCGTACGAAAAGCCCGAGAAGAAGAGGATTGGGAACTGACACAACCGGGAATCCCGAATCAAGTTCGGGAGAAGAAGGAGGAATCGAAGAATTGAGGAATTGAGTCCCGACATTCGTCGGGAGAGGAACTGAGGAACTGAAGAACTGAAGAACTGAGGAACTGAGGAACTGAAGAACTGAGGAACTGAGGAACTGAAGAACTGAGCCTGTCCGGCCAGACGGGGAACTGACAAGCAGGAATCACAAGCATGAAATAAACCTTCAGCCTGACCAGGAGCGATTAAACGCTCCAAAAGAGCCTAAACTCCGCCGCCAGGCGGACTAAACGCACCGCAGGTGCCTAAACGCACCGCAGGTGCCTAAACATTTCAACACCAATGCCCGTTTACCAGACCAGAAAAAGAAAATACACCAGCCGCAAAGAGCGGGTGCAGCGCGCCAATCGCTTTATACGCATCGTGGGCACATTTGCGCTGGTAGGGCTCATTGCCATGGCCTTTTTCCGAAGGAGAGACATTATCAGTTGGTTGCAGACTTATTTCATGGATTAGCATGACTCCCAGCAACATAGCCGCCATCGTCCTTGCCGCCGGCCAGTCGAAACGCTATGGCCGCAACAAGCTCGTCCAACTTTTGCCAGACGGCAAAAGCCTGGTTGCACATGCGGTGGAAACAGCCCTTGGGGCAGCCTGCAAGCCGGTGGTCGTGGTGACAGGGGCCTATGAACAGGATATTTCAAAGGCGCTGACCGGGCGCGATGTTCATTTGGTACACAACCAAAACTGGGAGGAAGGAATGGGCACCAGCATTGCCTGCGGGGTGCTCCACATGATGCGGCAGCCCAAGCTACCGGAGGCCTTCTTCATCCTCCTGGCAGACCAGCCCGGTATTCATCCCAATCTCCTTCGGGAAATGATGAACCTGTTTGAAAGGCACTCGCCTGTGGCAATCAGGTGCAATTACGGAGCATCTTCCGGCCCGCCGGTGTTATTCAGCGCCACCCTGGCCAATGAACTGTCACAATTAAAAGGAGAGGAAGGCGCCCGATCCGTTCTGAAGAAATACAGAGAAAAAGTTCTCGAAGTGCCATTCCCCGAAGGAAAACACGACATTGACCACCCTGAGGACTGGGAGTAACCTCTTTGCCCGCTGATCTCATCCCTCTCCCGACGAATGTCGGGATCATCCCTCATCCCTTTCCAATATCGCTCTCGCCAACGTTCCCTCCACCCCTTCAATCTTCAGCGGCAGGCATACAAGGCGGTAGTCATCCGGTTCAGCCTGACGAAGATCCAGGCCCTCCACGATAACCACCTCGTTGGACAGCAGAATGACGTGGGTGTCAAAGCTGTCGTGGTAGAGTTGGATGGAGAGGTAATCAATGCCAACGAGGTGTATGCCGTGGTCAACCACCCATTGGGCGGCATCGGCTGTGAGTGCGCAGAAATCCTCCCGGAAGGAATGCTGTGGATCGTCCCAGTGCTTTGAATTGTCCGTTTTGAAGAGGATTTTTTCCGTCGCCTCCGGCAATGAGAGTGCTTCCAGATCGGCGGCCGAAATGCGGGTTTTCCCAGTCATGTCAACTACCGTACATGGTCCGATCAGTTTGTCGATCGGAATTTCACCGGTGGTGCCGGCGTCGTCCACAAAGTGCAGCGGTGCGTCAATGTGGGTGCCGGTGTGGCTGCCAATTTCCAGGAAGCTGACATTGCAGGGGTCGCCCTTTTTCATACTGGCGGTCCGGTGGATTTTCGGAGCGGCCTCACCGGGCCATACGGGCAAACCGGCTGACAATGGAACAGAGATGTCAATAATTTTCATCGGAAAGAAATTCAATCTGTTGATGCGGGCAGGTCGTCGTACCTGATCAGTCGTTTGCTTTCAGCGCTTTGTTCCGGAGGAAGGCTTTTTTTGATGAATCCCTTCGGATAATAGAAGCGCTCACGGACGTGGTTGTCCAGCAGGTACGATTCTTTGTAGCCCCGGTAAGTTCCCCAAAACTGGTTGAAGCGAAAAAGCAGGATACCCATAAATTCCTTCAGGAAGACGCCATCGTGCAGGGCCTGCCTCCAGTCGTGCACGGCGTTTTTCCAGAACAACTGCAGGAAGGTCGGAAAGCTGAAGGTTTCATTTTTCTGGATCAGGCGCAAGGCGATGGCTTCCCGCCGGTACCTGTTGAAAACGTTTGCCCATTTTTCTTCGTGAACATGGATGATGGTGGCCTCTGCCTGATAGGCAATCCGGTAACCTTTGGCCATGATCTTTTTGGCCCAATCCAGGTCCTCCAGCCCGGTCAATGACTCGTCGTAGGGTTGTTCCTGCCAAAGGCGCTTGCGGATGGCGCAGTTGGCATTGTTGCAGAAAGGGTGGGGCTGATTCATGGTGCTCTCCTCCGGAAACCACTTGGCAAAGATCTGGTGCTCGCTGTATTTGTTGCGGTGATCGCCCCGCTGCTTGCCATACACCACGGCGATCTTTTCATCTTCCTCAAAAGGCTTTCTGAGCAGTTCCAGCCAATCGTTGTACAGCGGATACACATGGGCACTGGCAAAAACCAGGATGTCACCTTTTGCAGCTTCGCATCCAACATTCAGGGCATAGCCGAAGCTGAAATCCTCCGGGCGTATGCTGATGATCTTTGCGTTGTATTGCTTCGCAATTTCAACGGTCCTGTCGGTACTCCCACTGTCCACCACGATGACCTCCACGTCCCTGACCGTCTGCCCGGCAATCCCTTTGAGCAGCCTGCCAATGTGCTTCTCTTCGTTAAAACAGCGTATGACGACGGAGAGGGTCATTTTGAAAATGCTTTAGGGCAAAGCTATCAGATGATCTTCTGACGGCAAATATTCAATTTGTTTCTATCTGGAAGCCTCTTGAAACCAGCAACTTTTGCAGCTTGTTCCAAAGCCCTGGTTGTACGCAAATGATGTTGCCCCAGGTTCGTTCCTCTGTAACAAATTCCGGATCCGTCACAAAGCGGCGCCATTTGTGACTTTTGCCATACTCCTCAATGGGGTACCATTCCGAAATCAATACCTCGTATCCCCTGTCTTCCATGAACGATACCATATCGGATAAGCCGTATCCCAGCTTTGTGGTTTTGAAATCATCAAATTCGCTGACCACACAGTCCGGCCGGCAAGCCTGCCAGTCCATGCCTTTCAAAGCAAAAAGGTCGTAACCTTCTACATCGGTCTTTAGGAAACCCACTCCTGTCAAGCCCCGCTCACTCAAAACGGTCCTCAATGCCACCATTCTTACTTTATAGGCTTCCCGATGGCTTTCATGAAAAGACAACACACTGCTGATGCCTGCAGAAACTTCGCTCGTAAAAAAGCTCACCTCTTCCCGGTCTTCTTCGCCTACGGCAAATGGGAGAATTTCGACATTGTCCTTCCTTCCCCAGGATTTTTGCAGGACAGCCCTGTTGACCGGATCCGGCTCAAAAGCCAATACCCGCCAACCATCCCTTGCAAATGGCTCCAATGAATGACCGTGATGAGCACCCACATCCAGCATGGTCTTGCAGGCATCATTTCTCAACAAATAATAGGCAAGCTCAACCTCATCCATCCGGCTGCCCTTAAACATCCGCTCCATAGATTTTCGCCAGGTAAATGGAAGGTATTTTTTGAGAAGGGTCTTCATGGTGGAGTGGTTAGTCAGTTAAAGGTTTTTGAGGCTTTTCACTGTCCCAATGAGTTTGTTTCTTAGGATTTCAAGCCTCCTGGTCAAATAAAACCAGGTCATCCATTTCTTTAACTTATATTTTTTGTAAGATATTCCTTTCCGGTTTTTCATTTCTGGAAGTTTGTTGAAGAAGTCATACATCTGTTTTACAACTTTTTGCTGATTCCTTTCTGTATTTCTCCAGCTCAGATTATGATTTCTGTAATATCCCAAAACAATATCAATGTGATAGACTTCCCCAAAGAAAATAGCTTTTCTTGTTAACCTTACGTCTGGCCAAATCATATCATAACTATCCTCCTTCAAAGGTAACACTGCCTCGAGAAAATCTCGCCTAAAGCACAAACCGCTTGTCGCAGCAAAAACCATTTGATTATGGTATTTGAGTATGTACTCCCGGTAGCTCAAACCATACATCAGGGGGCGAATGCAAAGGTGATCTGGTTGGATTTTGTTAGTTGCATTGTCATCTGTGTCTATTTCGCCTAAATTGTGCTGAACCATACAGCAATCAGAACGCTTGACGAATTCATCTATCACTCTTTCAACTTTGGATTCTGCAAACTTATCATCGCCATCCAACAAGAAAATATATTCACCTTTGGATACTTCAAAAGCCTTGTTAATGGCATTCATCTGATTGAAGTTGCTCGATTTTCCGTAATTCTCTTTAGCAGCCAAAAGGATGATCCTGTTGCCGAACTTCTCAAGATGCCTCAAAGATTCATCCGTTGATCCATCATCGTAAACAATGACCTCGACATTTGGATAGGTTTGGTTGAGGGCAGACTCAACGCAATCCTTTATATAAGGTCCATTATTAAAATTATTGATGAGTACGGAACAAAGTGGTTTCATTTATTTTTGCTTTTATTCCAAACTTGTGGAATACCAAATTCTTTCATAACGTTCAATACTCTTTGATTCTGACAAATGAGATTTATCAGACTTTTTTCATTAGAATAATCCTTTTCCACTTTTTGCACTCTAAGAGATTTGATTACGTCCCCTCCATCATCTTTTTTCCATTCCCATTTATACTTTTCAGGTCGACTGTAAGTATCAACGCCTTCCTTTTTGACAGAACCAATAAATTTGAACAACTCCTTGGTTATTTCAACTGGGCGTTCGATCAAATTCTCATAAATAACGGTTATGTTGTTTACCCTATTCTTTTTGTTAATTAAATTTTCAGTTGTGATAAGCCAATAATTCAATAATTCTTCGTCAGATAAAAAAGTATTTAATTCCTTGTTCATTTTTCGAAGGGAAATAATAGTGTCAAGAGGGTTTCTAACCAGAGTGATTGTTTTAAATTCAACATTAGGAAATTGAGGATAATTTCTGAATGACGGGTAATGTGAAGGTTCTTTTAAGACAATAACGTCTGAACTACTGAGTTTATAGAACTTGTTATATGTAAAATACTTGTTATTATCTATCTGAAAAAAAGCTTCAGGGATTTGCTCAATATCAGGAGCGTTTGAAAGTAAAGCCTTAAGCAAAGTACTTCCACTCCTCATTGTAGATAAAATCAGGATGAATTGCTTCTTTTTGTAGAAGTGGTATTTTATGAATCCTGACAGCGTTCCCGGAAAGCTATACAGTGCCTTTACAATCAGAAATACTCCTGCCTTTTTCAGAAATAATTTTATTCTATAGCCTGGAGTTGTGCTTGTTTGTGTTTCATCCATGGTTTCTGTATATGCACTTACAATTGCCAGTTATGGAAACAGAAGTCGGAATGTCCCTACCGGAGCAAAGTAACATCACCTTTTTTGAAAACGACAGAACCGTTGCATAGTTGCAATCTGGCGTACCAGGCGTACACATCTATGTTGGCAGCTTTTCCCTTGTGTTTGCCATCCCAGCCGAATGCGGGGTCATTTGCGGGAAAGTTTTCTTTCTCGTGAACCATGCCTCCCCACCTGTCAAACACCCTGAAAACCAGCACCTTGTCTATGTTGTCGCCAAAGATGTAAAAGATGTCGTTGATCCCGTCACCATTTGGCGTGAAAGCATTGGGGATGTAAATTCTACCCTCATCGTCAATTTCAAGGCGCATGCTGTCAATAGCCACACATCCGTCGGCACTTATTGCTGTCAAGGTATAGGTTTGCGATTGTGAATTGCCGGCAACAGGTTCCGGACAATTGCTGCAACTAAGGCCGGTTGCCGGCGCCCAGGTGTAAATGGATACCGGTGAAGATGAATTTGCCTGAAGAGTGATGGAATCACCGCAAAAGATGGTGGTGTCCGGAGGCAATTCTATCCAAAACGGTACAGCTTCAGGTACCAGGAATGCGGTGTCCCAGGTACAGCCAGCAGTGTCCCGGAAAAAGAGGGTCCTTGTACCGGCAGGCAGGTTTCCAAAAACATGGTTGTTTCCAAGCGTTTGGGGCGTTAGCCCGAAGAGGAACCCTGTAACGGGGTCGAGAATTTCAAGAATACCATTTGAGTCGTTTTGACACAACGGAGCAGATACGGAAAATTCAATCTGGGGTTCTGGCAAGTTCTCCAGCAACACGCTGTCCACAGCAATGCATCCCTGGGCATCCGTTACAGTGACTGAATAATAGCCACTTCCAATGTTGCCGATGACCGGGCCCTGCATGCCGGGCCACTGATAAATGTAGGGCGCCACACCTCCACTGGCCACGGCTGTGATCATGCCGTTTTGTTCGTCGGGGCATGGACTTGACGTGGTAAAACTCAGCTCAGGAACTTCGCTGAGTTCAACGACCAACCTGTTTAAGATGAAGCAATTTCCGTTGGAGGTTACAAATTCATAGGTTCCGGCTTCAGTTATCCACTCCCCGTTAAAGGAAACCGAATCTCCGGGGCACAGCAATTGGTATTGTTCGTTTTCTGCAGTGTCTGATTTAATTACCACACACAGGGTGTCAATGCTATAGCAGCCGTCTTCCGTGTTGGCAACCACATAGTAACACATGCTGCTGTCAGGAAAGAGGGTCACCGTCGAACAAGTGTCGCAGGAAAGAAAAATCCCCGGCGTCCACTGGTAAGCGTCAAAGCCCGAAAGGCTGATGTCCACGGAATCTCCCAGGCAGATTTCAATGGAATCAATCCCAATTTCCAGTTGGGTGGCCGGAGCAAAAATGAATTGAACCGTATCGGATTGGATACCGCCGCAGGAATCCCTGACGGTGACCCAATAAGTGCCGGGTTGCCAGGCGGTGTAGGCCTGTTCGTGGCTGCCATCCTGCCAGGTATATTCTGCGAATCCTCCTCCTGCATCAAATGTTGCCGGCTGAAAATCACAGGTCGCAATTTGATCCTGCAAATTCAGCGTCGGGGGGGTATAATCAATGCTCACACTGCCCATGTTGTTGGTATAATCGCACTCAAGCAAGTCAGTGGAAGGGAAGTCTCCATCCAGGTTGAATGGAGGAGTGATGCTGCCATCGTCGTTTGCGACAATGTAAACAACTCCTGCCCCGAAAGATGGAATGGTTACCTGAAGGTAAATGCATTCGTTGGGCAGCACAGGTGTTGCCGTCTGAATCTGGCCGATTATTCCTGCAGGAGTAAGCGTTGGGTTGCCGTTATAAATGCTGACAGGTGTACCTGCCGGAATGGGGAAACTGTCCATGTTGCATAGCTGAAATGACAACTCCAGGCTGTCAACAGCGCATGAATAGTTGGCCTGAGAGATTACGGCATCCGGCACCTTGTGGAGAGGGGCTCCATTGGGGCAATATTGATCAATATCGCAAGAGCAATCAGGAATCATTTCTCTGTAAAGAGCTGATTCCTGAAACGTAGTCGTTGAATTATTAGTATTTGTAGTTATCTGTACCTCACTCAAATTATGAAAAGCAGAATATGGATTAATTAGTTCACTCCTATATATTGTTAAATCCGAAACATAAGGGCAGTTTTCATATCCAATATTGCCATCAAGGTCTATTTTTCCAAAAAGGACATCATAATTGGATGAAGCTGTTTGTCGGGTCATGGCAACAAAATAAATAAAGCCATCGTAATAGACCAGATTTTTATGAAGGTCATCATTAGGAGTAGATATTCTCTTAGCCCAAATTATCTCTCCGGATTTGTTAATCCTGGAGATATAGCAGTCATAGTCCGAGGTGTTGTCGTTGTAAAACCTGCCCATTATTGCAAAACCATCTGGCAATTCTATCATCCTTGTTGTATGTTCACTCGATCCAATCGGAATGTCGTAATTATAAGCGTAAAAAATGTTGCCGTTTAGATCAGATGCATAAAATTGTGCAGTTGAATACTGGAGGTTACTACTGGTCAAGCTACCTCTCGCTAATACATACGAAGTGTCATTTCTAATGAAAATTCTCGTACCGTATAATCTACTATCTTCAGTAGGTGATTTTAAATGTATTTTAGTGCTTATCAGATTTCCATTTAAATCAAGCTTTGAATAAGAGGCCTTTAGCCTATCGAGGCCTCCATACCTTTCTACACCTACAGCATACAAGGTGTTTTGGACAATTTGGCCATAATTCCAAACATCAGTTATCCCACCTGAGTCATAGGTCTTGATCCAGTTAAGGTTACCATTATTTTTATCATATTCAGCAATAGCATTGTTTAATGATGAAAGCCCATGGTCGGCCATTCCAAGGAATATATAGTTGCCAGATGATGGGTTTTCTATGATTTGTTGAAATCGGGAATATGAAGGAATAGTGTATTTGTTTGACCAAATTGATGCCTGATTAATGTAGTCATACTTTATAAAAAAGTTCGCGCCTGACGAGTTAAAGGCATTTCTTCCGTTAATAATCAGGTTCCCGTCTGAATCAATTTTCAAAAGTGCAATAAAATCATATCCACTTGTCATTTTGAATTTCTTTTCCCAAATTAGATCCCCATCCACTGTAACATAACTTAATAAGGCATTAGAACCTGTAGACCCACCTAATAAAAGGTTGCCTTCAGGTGTTGGAATTAAGGTCAATATTTCTTCACTAGTTTGCTCCTCTCCGATAATCATCACAAAACCACTTTCGCAGCTATCATTTACTACCCCCTCACTCACAAACACCAACTGGCAAAACTGGTCCGGGCAGTACTCTCCTTCAGCTTCGAGGCAGATGGTATAGTCGCCGGGTTGGTTGAAGGTATAAGAGAAATCCTGGTCGTTGGAAATCGGGGTGTCGTTTACTGACCATTGGAAGGAAGTGGCGTTGGAACTGGCATTGGTAAACGCAACGGTTTCCCCGGGTTTGGGGTACAAGTTGCCGGAATTGAAAAGTGCCTGGGTGTTGCAGTTGACAGTGATTATCAGAGAGTCTTCGTCGCTGCAGTTGGGGTCATTGTTGAAGGCCTGTAACAAGACCGTATAAATGCCGGGTGTGTCAAAAAAGTAGCTTGTGCTGAACGAGGTAGAAATCAGGGTTCCGTTGACGAACCACTGGTAGCTCGTTGCCCCTGTGGTTTGATTGGAAAAGGAGACGTTAGTGCCGGCAAGGACCGTTGTGGCCCCTGTGTTCAATCCCGCATTGATTGCGGACAGGCAAGGGTCCTGGCAGGCTTGCGACTCCAATAAACTCTGGCGCACATTTTCGATGAAATAATTCATCCGGTCGCTCTGGCCCTGGGTGAAGCCGCTTCGGCAGGAGTGGTTGCCGTAATCGAGGTAGTTCCAGTTGAGATCGTTTTGATCGGTGCTGAAGCCTGACTGGGCATCCGTTGTACAGGAGTTGACAATGGCCGAACAGTCGCCGGGGGGAACGGTGGAATTGTCAGGGGGTGTGTCGCAAACCTGGTCTCCATCGAGCAGACAATCGTTGTTTTGACAGCCATTCTGGAAGGTGTGATACAAGCCAAGGTAGTGCCCCATTTCGTGTACCATGGTGCTGTGGCCACCCCCAAGGTCGGACACGATGGGGCCCAGCATTACGATGCCGTCTTCTGCTTGTCCGTGTGAGGAAGGCAGGGTGGCGTAACCGGCGATGACCCCGCCCATTATGCTGTTGACGAGCCAGATGTTGATGTAATGAAGCGGATCCCACCGGATCAGGTCCTTCAATTGAAGATCTTGTGAGAAATCAACGAGGTTTGTCAATGGAGACTCTACACGATTGATTCCCGTGGTGGGGCTCCCTTCAGGTCTTCTTCTGGCGAGGCAAAACTGGATTTGCGTGTTAACACCAGTGTTCTGATCGTAGAACCCAATGTTGGCGAAGGCGTCGTTGAGGTTTTGTATGCCTTGAAGAACCTCGGCATCAGAAATGTTGCCGACCGGCCCCTGGTGGATGATATGAACCACCACGGGCAGTGTTATGGTTGCCGAAAAAGACCGCTGGCTGCCACCGGAACGGAAAAATTCACTGGCCGACTGGTCCAGTTGCCGTTGCCGATGTAGAAGTTGTGGCTCTGCATAAGTCAGGTAATTCCTGAGCAGGTCAGTGCCACACTCCGGGTTCCGGGAACCACCGGCTGGATTTTGGATCACCTGGGCAGAAAGGCCATTGACGAGAAAAAAGACCAGGCACAAAAGGGCGAGGGGGAGTACTTTGGGTTTCATTTAGCAGAGGTTGAGCGTTGAATGAATGAACCAAAGATAATTCATGTTTTTTATACTCTCACAATGATTCTTCACTTTTGTCGCGTTTTTACACCTGCCGGTCCCAATGAAAACCCTCAGGGAACCTCATCCGGTTTCTCACGTTAAGCACAGCCAACACAACTGCCAGAACATGGGCATCATCAAACGCCAGGGAATCAAACAGAGCATCGTCACCTATGCCGGAGTGGTCATCGGGATGCTCAATGTGCTGTTTATTTACCCGGCCTTTCTGGAACGGAGCGAAATTGGTGTGCTGTCCTGGATCAGGGAAACGGCAGCCATGCTCGGCGTGTTCGTTTTTCTGGGAAGTTCAGAAGGTATTATCAGGTTTTTTCCGCATTTCAAAGACGAAAAGCGAAAGCACAACGGTTACCTGGCTCTGATCATGATGATTGTGGCGGCCGGCTTCACCTTGTTGTCCATTGGGTGGTTGTTTTTCCGGGATGAAATACTTCATTTCTTCTCAAAAAAAGAGGAGGCGGAATTATACCTGCAATATGTACCCTATATTCTCCCATTTACTTTTTTAATCGCCTACGGCAACTTGTTTACCATGTATTCCTATAATTTTCACAGGATCGTGGTGCCTTCCATATTCAATGAATTTTATCCGAAGGTAGGTCTGCCTGTTCTGGCGCTGGCCTATTATTTTGGCCTTATCAGCTTTGAGCAGGTTTTTTGGGGCATGTTGCTGGTGCATGCCTTGATCACGCTCAGCAACATGCTGTACGTGCGTCATTTGGGGCAACTTCACTTCAAACCCGATTTTTCATTTCTGAAAAGACCTTTGCTCAAAGAGATGGCCAGCTTCAGTCTCTATGGTTTTCTCGGAAGCATGGGGAGCCGCCTTTCCTCAGAATTCATCAGCATTTTCATGGTCGGAACGATGTCCACATTGACCAACAGCGGAGTGTTCTACATTGCTTATCTGATCAGCAATGTGATTGATGTTCCGAGAAAAGCCATAGCCAAAATTGCAGCGCCCCTTCTTGCCGAAAAAATCAAAGAAGGAAATTGGGAAGAGGTGCAGGATATTTATCAAAAAACCTCTCTCAACCAGTTGATCATAGGTATGGGACTGCTGTTGGCTGTATGGGTTTCAATAGATGAGTTGTTTCACATCATGCCCAATGGCGAACTTTACGAGGCCGGAAAAATGGTGATATTGATTCTGGGCATTGGCCGGGTAGTGGACATGGTGACAGGTGTAAATTCCGGCATTATCAGTTTTTCAAAATATTTCAGATGGAATTTTTATTTCATACTGTTTACCGCCATTGTGAATATCGCCGGAAATTTCATATTGATTCCAAAATTTGAGATACTGGGTGCGGCACTGGCTGTTTTATTGTCGCTGGTGTTGTTCAATGCGGCCAAATGCCTGCTCCTCTATTGGAAGTTGAAAATGAACCCTTTTACACCGGCTACATTTTATTCGGTTCTTTTTGCCGCATTATTCGGCATACCAATATCATTGCTGGATGGCCCTACCGGCTGGGTCCTGATAGACATGGCTTTAAAATCCGGGGCCTACCTTGCATTGTACGGTGGGGCTGTTCTGTATTTACGCCTATCCCCGGACATCAACAGCCTGGTAGAGAATGCTGTACAACGCTTTAGATCTTACTTCGGAAAATAAAAGTTTGAAGCTTTCCGGATGGAAGTCATCCTGTCGTTGGAGGCCCGCCTGGCACCTGCAAAAGGCAAAAATCATTGCGGCCGGAAGGCCGCTACTATAAGCGTCAACGAGCAGAGCTCGTGACGTGCCTGCAGGGATCAAAAGCGCAATGAGGACAAAGCTTATATTTCCCCGGCTGGCATAGACTCGTACCGACGGGCTTGATTCCCCTCATTCCTCCCCCGATGCCGATAATTATCGGCACGGGGCACCCCTCACCCCTCCCCCGATGCCGGTACCGTCCCGAAATTCTTCGGGATTCGGTATCGGCACGGGGCATCCCTCATCCCTCATCCCTCATCCCTAAACTTCACTTCCCCATTCACGATGGTCATCAGCACTTTTGTGGTCAGGATATCCTCATCGGGGCAGTTGGTCAGGTCGTTGGACAAGACCACCAGGTCGGCCACTTTGCCGGGGGTGATGGAGCCTTTCCAGTCTTCTTCAAAAGCGGCGTAAGCGTTGGAAAGCGTATAGCTCTTGATGGCTTCTTCTCTGGTCATTCTTTGTTCGGGAAACAGCTCGAGGCCTTTGTTCGGTTCCTGGTGGCGCCGGCGGGTAACACTGGCGTAAAAGCATTCCAGGGGGTTGACATCCTCCACGGGCACATCGGTGCCATTGGTGACCACCGCACCGGCATCCAACAGGCTGCGCCAGGGATAGGCACCGTTACGGGCCCGCTCTTCGCCCAGTCGTTTGACGACGAAAGGGGCGTCGGAAGTGCAGTGGATGCCCTGCATGCTGGCGATGACCCCCAGTTTTGCGAAGCGAGGAATATCAGCCGGATCAATGTGTTGGGCGTGTTCACTGCGCCAGCGCAGCTCGTACAGGTTTTTGCCTTGCTGTTTGGTGAGGCGCTCCATGATGTTCAGCAATTCCCGGTTGGCACGGTCGCCGATGGTGTGCACACAAAGTTGCATGTCGTGTGCCAGGGCGATGGCGGCAATGGCCTCCACTTCTTCTACCGGCGTGGTGTTTTGACCGGCAAACCCGGGATTGTCGTTGTAGGGCTCCAGCAGCCAGGCACCGTAAGAACCCAGTGCCCCGTCCAGCTCGGTTTTGATGGCGCGGCAGGTGAAAAAGTGGTCGCCGGCATTCAGGATTGGAAAGCCATCCAGGTTGTTGCGCAAGCGATCGGAAGAATGCCGCACCATGGCCCACAGCCGTATGTCGAACTTTCCTTCTTCGGCAAGTTTGCGGTAGCGTTCCAACTCCTCGAACGAAGAGCCCGCATCCTGAAACGAAGTGATGCCATTGGCGAGGCACTCCTGCTGGGCCAGCTCGATGCCCCGGTACCAGCGACCGATGAGTTCCTCCTCGGGCAGGCTGTCCAGGTAAGTCCGGTATGCCTGGTTGATCATGGACATGGCCCGTTCTTCGAAAACGCCGATGGCTTCCCCACTGGCATCCCGCACGATGCGGCCGCCTTTGGGGTCGGGCGTTTCCAGGTTGATGCCGGCGGCTTTCATAGCGGCCTCGTTGGCTATCAGTGCGTGGCCACTGGCGTGTCGCAGAAGCACCGGATTGTCGGGTGCCACGTCGCTCAACTTGTGGTGCCGGGGATAGCCATTAAAAGTTCGCTCAGGTTTCTCCAGCCACTTCTCCTGGTGCCAGCCACGGCCGTATATCCACTCACCGGGTTTGGCTTTTTCAGCGGCCTGGCGGACCTGTTCCACAATTTCATCCCAGGTGCGTGATTTGAGAAAATTGAGGTGCAGCAGACTGCTTCCCAGTCCTGAAAAATGGCCGTGCCCTTCAATGAAACCGGGCATCACGAATGCCCCTTCAAGGTCTATGACTTCTGTGGCCTCGCTGCGCAATGACGCCACGTCTTCGTTGCTGCCCACTTTGAGGATTTTACCGCCTTTCACTGCTATGGCCTGTGCCCTGGGCAACAAAGTGTCAACCGTGTACACATTGCCGTTGATGAAAATCTTGTCAGCATGTTCCGGTGCTTGCTGACAGGCGAAGAAAAGTGAAAAAATTGCCAGAGGTAAAATGTGCCATTTCATAGTTCGTCTGAGGTTGGTGCTGAAATGCCGCAAGATAGTGAATTGCGTGACGCGTGACGCGTGACTCGTGACGCGTGACACGTGACGCGTGACGCGTGACGGGTGACGGGTGACGCGTGACTCGTGACTGGTGCTCAGTGCTGCTAAATTGCAAAAAACCCGTTTGACCGCCGGCCCGTCTGTCTGCCGGACAGGGTAGGCTCAATTAACCACAGAGTTATGTGAGTATAAATCAGAGTTGCACAGAGTAATCCTGCAAACCGACAACCGACCCCGATGGCTATCGGGGACAACCGACAACTGATAACCGACAACCGATCCCGGGTGCAGCCCCGGGAACAACAACCTAAAACCTCACCACCAGCCCCACTCCGGTAAAAGCCTCGCCAGATGGCAGGAGGGTGGCGGCGGGTTTGAGGTGGAAGCTGATGTCGTCGCTGACGTCGAAGGTGCGCAGGTGGGCATCCACGAAGGCCTCGGCGGTTACAACGAGGTGGGTGGCCACCAGACCGATGTAGGATAGCTGTTTGTTTTTGTCGTAGCCGTCGCGGATGGTGCGCAGGTCGTTGGCATCCAGGGAGGTGCCGGAGAAGGGGTGCAGTTCGCCTTTCAGCTCGGCGATGTAGGCATCGCGGTAGAGCCGGTAGCGGCTGGTGTTGCGGTCTATTGCGACGATGAACATGGCATAAGCGCCATAGGCAATGGGCACCTTCCACCACCGCTTGTTGTAGAGCTGGCCGCCGGCAGGAATGGCCAGGGCCATGTACAGCGCTTTGTTGGGGTTTGGATAGTCGGCAAAGTAGCGTTTGATAAAGCCCTCCTTTTTTTTCTTCGCAATGGCGGTACTGTCAATGTGCAAAGTGTCAAGGGGTATGAGCGCAGGCACAGCCGTTGAATCGTGGGGCGGCGGAGGCAGGGTATCCGTCACCTGGGCAGTGGCAAAGTTGCCGGAGGCGAAGAAGAGAAAAAAACTAACCAATATGGTTAAGGCGTTGGGCTTCATGAAGCAGCAGTGCTGGGGTCGGAGTTTACCGAAGGAAACGCATGAAAGAAGGCAAAGGAACCCGCCCTTTGCCTTCTTTTAACTTGTGTATCAGGTACCTTTCTCGATGAGGTCGAGGATGCGGTTGAGCTCGTCGTCGTTGGAGAATGGGATGCGTATCTGGCCGCTGCCGTTGGCGTTGCGTTTGAGGTCCACCCTGGTGCCGAGGTAGCTGCGCAGGTTGTCGCGAACTTTTTTGTAGTCAGATGGCAGTTCGGTTGTGTTATCGGAGCTTTTGGCCTGCGGATTTTTATAGCGTCTCACCAGTGCCTCTGTTGCCCTTACCGACAGGCCTTTTTTTACCACCTCTTTGAAAAGGGTGAGTTGCAGGCTTACGTCTTCGATGTTGATGAGGGCACGGGCGTGCCCCATGGTGATGGTGTTTTCCTTGAGTGCCTTTTGGATGTCCGGCGGCAGTTTCAGCAAGCGCAGGAAGTTGGTGACGGTGGAGCGCTGCTTGCCGACGCGCTCGCTGAGGGCCTCGTGGGTCAGGTCGCACTCGTCAATGAGCCGCTGATAAGTGATGGCCACCTCGATGGCGTTGAGGTCCTGGCGCTGGATGTTTTCGACCAGCGCCATTTCGATCATTTCCTGGTCGTTGGCCAGTCGGATATAAGCCGGCACTTCGGTCAGACCGGCAATTCTCGCCGCCCGCAACCGGCGTTCACCGGAGATGAGCTGGTATTGGTTTTCCGCCATGCGCCGAACGGTGATGGGCTGGATGAGCCCGTGCGTGCGCAGGCTGCGTGCCAGTTCTTCCAGTGCGTCCGGATCAAACTCCTTGCGGGGCTGGAAGGGGTTTACCTCTACCTGTTCCAGGGGTATCGCTGCCACGGTGTGGGTCAGTTCTTTGACCGTCTCCATCTGCTGCTCAGGGCTCTCAACTTCCACATTTGCCAACAGGGCCCTGATCCCTTTTCCCAGTTCTTTCTTTTTGACTTGTTTGGCCATTTTTATCTGTTTAGAGAGGTTTATGAGGTTTAGAGGAGTTTAGAGGGGAGGAGTTGAAAAAGGCCAATGGCCTGGATTCATTCTTCAGTGCCCAGGCTGACTTTGTAACCGTTTCGTTCCAGAAATTCTTTTGCCAGGTTGAGGAAGTTGACCGTGCCCCGGCTGCCGGCATCGTACATGATGACGGGCAGGTGCATGTTCGGTGCCTCGCTCACTTTGCTGTTCCGGTGAATGATGGTGTTGAAAACCTTTGAGCCGTAAAAATCACGCACCTCGTTTACGACGATGTTTGCCAGGCGAAGCCGCTGGTCATACATGGACAGCAGGATGCCCTCGATGTCAAGGTTTGGGTTGTAGTTCTTTTTGACCAGGTTAAGGGTACTCTGCAATTTGCCAAGTCCTTCCAGTGAAAAGTACTCGCATTGCACCGGAACGATCACGGAATCGGCGGCCACCAGGGCGTTGATGGTGATGAGGCCCAGGGAAGGCAGGCAGTCAATGAAAATGAAATCGTAATCATCTTTTACCTGTTTGAGCACTTCCTTCAAAACATACTCTCGCTTGTCGCGGTTGGGGAGTTCCAGCTCAGCCCCCACCAGGTCAATGTTGGATGGCAGCAGGTAGAGGTTGGGCGTTTCCGTTTCGTAAATGGCATCGTGAACCGGTGTCTCGTTGATGAGGCAATCGTAGAGGCTGGCATCTATGGCATCTTCAAAAATGCCAACACCGGAAGAGGAGTTGGCCTGAGGATCAGCATCAATGAGCAGCACCTTTTTTTCCAGAATGGCGACACAAGCTGCCAGGTTGATGGCGGTGGTGGTTTTTCCCACCCCTCCTTTCTGATTGGCAATTGCAATTACTTTTCCCATGGTCAGTGTTTGTATGATGGCGAGGGAACTAATAGCTTTTGTTGAGAGAGGTTTATCCCGATCCCGAATCCCGAAGCCGATAGCTATCGGCTTTCGGGGTCGGGATAAACCCCTCTAAACCCTTGAGTTCCTTCCAGTGTACTCAATGATTGGTTCCCTGGCAGAATTGGCTGTAAATTAAACCAATTGCACCGTCTCGCCAATAGCCGGCAAAATTAGGTTTTTAGCCCGCTTGTCGAAGGCCTTTTTGGCAGCCTCGTGATCAATGCTGATCACATCAAAGGTGTCGAAATGGCAGCCGACGATGTTGTCGCACTCGATGTATTCCGCAGCGATGGCGGCATCTTCATAGCCCATGGTGAAGTTATCACCTACCGGAAGGATGGCAAAATCCAGCTTCGGACAGGTTATGGGAATCAGCTTCATGTCCAGTGTCAGGGCAGTGTCTCCGGCAAAATAGAAACACACATCGTCGTTCCAGACCACAAAACCGCCGGGATTGCCTCCATAAGTGCCATCGGGCAAGACGCTGCTGTGTACGGCATTCACGTATTTGGCCGTTCCGAAATCCATTTCCACCTTGCCACCGTGATTCATCGGGTGTCCTTTCAACCCCTTGTCACCAAACCAGGTGACGATTTCGTAATTGGAGATGACCATTGCACCGGTTCTCTTGCCAATGGCCTCCGCATCGGCAACGTGGTCAACATGGCCGTGGGAAAGCATCAGGTAATCCGCCGGAATGCTGTTGACATCAATCGCTGAAGCTTTCGGATTGGGAGTGATGAACGGATCGAAAAGCAGTTGTTTGCCGTTCATTTCGATTTGAAAACAGGCGTGTCCGTAATAAGTGATCTTCATAGTCTTTGATTTTTTTTAGCCTTCTGGCAAAGGTAAGTTTTTAGGGCGTTTGGGCCGCCTGGGGGCGGAGTTTAGGCCCTTTGGGCGTTTAGTCCGCCTGGCGGCGGAGTTTAGGCACCTATGGTGCGTTTAGGCTGTCTTGTCTCTGTCCGGCCCGTCTGGCCGCTGGATAGGCTACTCCCTATTTAGGGATGAGGGATGAGGGATGAGGAATGAGGGATGAGGAATGAGGGATGAGGGATGAAAGAGCTAGCTCTCCCTAAACCCTAAACCCTACACCCTAAACTCTACTCCCTACTCCCTACTCCCTACTCCAAAATCGTAAACGTTGTCCTCCGGTTCAGTTGGTGTTCCTCTTCGGTGCAGCGGGAGCAGACACAATCCGCTTTGGGTAGCGACTCACCGAAGCCTCGGGCGATGAGGCGGTTGGGGTCAATGCCTTTGCTGATGAGGTAATCCACGGCGGCCTGGGCCCTTTTCTGGCTGAGTTCCAGGTTGTAGCGGTCTGTGCCCCGGCAGTCGGTGTGGCTGGCCAGCATGATGCGGATGTCGGGGTTGAGTTCCAGGTTTCGGGCCAGTTTGTCGAGGGTGGGCCGGGCATCGGGGCGGATGTCCCATTTGTCGAAGTCGTAATAAATGTCTTCGAGGATGATTTCCCGGTTGAGGAAGATTTTGTCGAGCACCAGTTCCACCTCAAAAGTCTGGACCGGATTGTTCGGGTCTTTGCCAATGCCGACGGTGCTGAACAGGGTTTCACCTTTGAGGTAGCCTTCTTTTGAGGCCTGGATGACGTACTCCTGGTTTTCCTCCAGTTCGAAGCTGAAGAAACCGTCATCACCGACGGTAAAGGATTTGGTTTTCTTTCCGAAATAAACTTTCACTTCGGCGCCTGCCAGTGGTCTTCTGCCGAGCACTTTGCTGTCGGGGTTGTCTTCTTCTGAAAAAATCTTCTCCAGCACATAGCCGTTGAGGATCATCTTGTATTCCACTGCCACCGGTTCGGGTTCTGCGGGGGCCGGCGGCAATTTCACGCGCTCGAATTGATAGATGTCGTCGCTGCCGGAGCCACCCGGCCGGTTTGAGCTGAAGTAGCCCCTGTACAATGTTCCTTCGGGCAATGAGGTCCTTCGGTCAATGGTCAGTGCGAAATCATCGCTGCCGGAGTTGATGGGGGGCTTCAGGTTTTGAACGGGAACCCAGGCACCGTTGGCCATGCGCCAGGTTTTGAAGATGTCGAGGCCGCCCATTCCCGGGTGCCAGTCGGAGGCGAAGTAGAGGGTGTCGCCGTCGAGCCAGGGGAACTTTTCGTTGCCGATGGAGTTGATGGTTCGGCCCATGAGTTTGGGCTCGCTCCAGGTGTTGTTTTCGTAGTTTGAAACCCAGATGTCGTAGCCTCCCCAGCCGTCTTTTGAGTTGCAGGAAAAGTAGAGCGTTTTGCCGTCGGCGCTGAGGGCCGGGTGGCCGTAGTTCACCCCTTCTTGCTGGAAGGGGAGCGCTTCGGGAATGGTCCAGTGATCCTGGTTGAACTCACAATACATCAGCCGGCAGTATTGGTCCTGGCCTTTTTCGCCACTGCAACGGGTGAAGACCATTATTCTGAATGCGGCGTCGAAACTGGCAGCACCTTCGTTGGCAGCCGAAGAGATGGGGGCTGGCATCGGCTCGGCATTGCCCGAAGGAAGAGAAAGCACGAAGAGGTCGGAGAAGTCGGTGCCGGTCCAGTTGTAGGTTTCCTCTCCGGTGGCAGCCGGGCGGTCAGAGGAGAACACCAACTCATCGTTGCGGAACGGCACCGCAGCGTATTCTGACCAGCGGGTGTTGAAATCCGCCTCTGTTGCTGTGAACGCCCTGCGCTTTTCGTTCAGCCAGCCCTGTGCTATTTTGCAGGCCGCAATTTCCCGGCGGTACTCGTAGGGACTGCCTATTTCGATGCCGAGCTCCTTAAAGGTTTTCATGGCTTCTTCGTACTGTTCGGCAGCCTTCAGGGAGTAGGCGTACTCCCGGAGGGCATCCACGCCATAGCCGTTGTCCCAGGCGGTTTTGTACCAGTCAGAAGCGCTCAGCGGGCGGTTCATGTTGCGGAGCGACTCACCAATCAAAAAGGCGATTTTCCCTTTCTCAACCCGGCTTTTCTCCTTTTGGTATTCTTTCCCGAGCAGGTCAACGGCCACAGCGTATTGTTTGCGCTCATAGGCGAAACGACCGTCTTTGACCTTTTGGGTATAGGTGCAAGCTGTTGCGAATAAAACGAGCGAAAGAAGGGCAGCGGAAAAATATCTCATATCTGGATTTTGGTGTGCCTGTCAACAGTGGAAACAACGGTTGCGGGCCTGCTTTGTTGCCGGTGCAAGATACATGCCGCAGAGTTTTCAGATGTATTGTTGGCCGGATGGCCGAATCAGATTATTTTGGGGCCGGTGATCGCACCGGCACATTGGTGCGATTCGTTCAAAAAGCAATAAAACTATGAGAAACTCCCTCGCCATTACCACCGACCGGAAATCCATCGCCGTTTTTGATACTTCCCTCGCTTCGCAACCCCTGCCCATCAGCCGCCGGGGGGTGCTGATCTCCGTGCTTGGCAGCGATGTTTGCGCAGCGAATGTACCTGCCGAACTGGAAGACCACATTGCCGAATTGCTGAAAAAGACCAAAGCATTTTACAGCTTTTCAACTGACCAGCCCGGGCGCAACCAGCTTTGCCTGTCCTACAACGAAGCCAGCAACACCGTTTTCGTCATCGGCATCACGGATATTGATGTGGGATTTGCAGGGCCGGTGAAGGTACCCGAGGCCAGCACCACGGTTTTTGGTGCCCGCCTGAAAGAAAAGCCGGGTGGTTCACTGGCAGGCAGCCAGGTCATTCTGGCCAGGTTAGAAGGCTCCGTTGGCGCTGAGTGGTTTATCCGGTTTTACTACCTGCCGGCCTGACTGGCCCAGGTGGCCCGAAGCCCAAAGCAACAGCTCTTCCGCACCGAGGGTGGCCGGGTTTCGCTCCAGCTCGTTTTGGAGGAAGGAATACAACTCCCTGCGTTTTTCTTTCACTTCGTAAACAGGGGCCCGGAAAGCCCGTTTCAGCAGTTTCAGTAGCCGAAACTCAAAAGCATCGGCCGGCAAGCCATTGTTTTCGTAAAAGCGCTGCGTACTACGCACCCCCGCATCCAACTGGTCTATTTCTCCAATTTCATACAATGCGATGAGCCGGTAAATCCGGATGATGCGGTGAATATCCTGGCGGCTGCCGGTTTTGATGTTTTTCATGATGTGTCCGGTCCATTCGATGCAGGCTCCGAAATCACCCACGAGGAAATTGACGGTGGCAATGTTTCCGGCCAGCACAATGGAGCGCTTCAACCCGAACTTGTTCATCTTCCCGATGATCTCGGGCAAGGCCCTGTGCGCAGCTTCAAACTGGTGGCCATTGAGCAGGTACAGCAAATTGCCGATGGAAAGTTTGAGGAAGATGACCCGCTCGTTGTGGTAGCTCTGGCTGCTTTTTTCAGACTTTAGCTTCTCCAGCCATTTGGCAGCATCCGGTGCATGGCGGGTTTTGTACATGGTATTCACCAGGTTGGACACGTTGATGATGTAGCGGTGAAATTCTTCGGTTTTGAGAATGGGGTGTTCATCCCACCATTCCACGGCTTTCAGCGAGAAGTGATACACCTTTTCCATGTCGCCCTTCAGGTGATGGTACACGGCATTGCACAGCAGGAAACGCCTTTGAGCCTGGGCCGACCGGGGCTCATTGCCGGGAAGCAGCAGGTGCATCGGAAGCCGTCTTTCCAGCTCGGCAAGCCGCTCAGGCCCTTGCAGTTTGAAATCCCGGAACACCTCCAGCAGCAGGCGGTAGTACAAGTCCAGGTATTTGAGCTCTTCGCCAATGGCTTCAACGATTTCCGCCTTTTCCTGCTGCAATTGTTCCAGGTGCTCAGGTCCCACCACGGCCCTGCTGTCAAAAAGGGTGGAGTAAATTTCTTTGTTGACTTCCAAAAGGGTGAACTGGTCTTCCAACTCAGAAGCAATGGCTTTGGCAGCCTGTAGCCGCTGGTTGGACTGTTCGTATAGCCCTCTCTCATACAGGTACCGGGCGTCCATCAGACGCTCCTTTGCCTGAATGGCTTTTGACGAAGCACTCATATAATCTCTCATGCTTCGCAAAATGGACTCGTACAGGTAGGCTTTGTCGGTGGAGAGGTGTTTCGGAAAGTGCTTCCTGAGTTTCTTCTCGTCGTAAATCTCCATGCCATTCAACAGCTCAAACAACCTGAGGTACTTGCTACTCATCTTACCGCTTTTCCTCGCATCCAGTACAAAGTACCGCTTTTCGGTTCTGGACATGGATTTGATCAGCTGAAACAACGCATCTCTGTTCTTCATCAAAGTAGTCAGAATTTATGGATGTTGACCGACGGGTTTTGGGCTGGCTCGTCAGATTCCGGATCGGCCGGATGAAATTTCAACGCAGTAAAAAAAAAATTCATGCCTTTGAAATCTCCGGAAGCATAGAGTCACTTTCTGCTGTTTCTGAATAATTGAAGAAATATAATATATGAAAACACCATGCAAGTTGCTGAATGACAACCTCTTACTCCGACGAATGAAATAATCCCGGCCGGACCGTGCCACGAGGTGAGATGCAAAATTACCTGCTTGGAAACCTCAACTTTGCCAAAAACTGGATTGATGCCGGTAAAGGCCGCCACTACTTTTGTAGCACAATTCAAAACAGGAGACAAACATACTGTGGGCCGGAACGAAAAATCACTTTAGATCAGTACCGGATCAGCGCAGCGGCAGGCTGAGCACGGCCATCCCAAAAACCGGATTACCCCCCGGCCACCCCCTGTGTTCAGATGCCTGCTGTGCCCCGGTTGATTTGCCTGGAAACAAAAATTTTGGGTGTTCTCATAGTGTGTGGGCTATCCTTTGCCTCATGTGGCAAACCGGATAGTAAGCAATGTGGGTTGACCGGCAAGCCGGTCAACCCTTTTTTGTGGGGTTTTTTGTGAGGTTTTTGAGACCCCATCAGGCGCTGACTTTCGGTCAGCTCCTGAATTCTTCTTGCGGTTTTTGAACAGGGGGGCGCCGGCCGTCCCGAGTCCCGAAAGCTTTCGGGATCGGGAAGGCGCCAGCGGTAAACGGCCGAAGACCCTAAACTCCGCCGAAGGCGGACTAGCCCCGCCGAAGGCGGCTAAACCCAGCGAAGCTGTTTAAACCAAAAAGCCCGCCCCGGCATTCCGGGACGAGCTCCATCGTCATTGGTCTCAAGAAAAGAAAACTACTATTTGGGCGGAGGCTTCGGTCTATTGACCGATGAGCTTCCGGTTGCCGTCTTTGTATTGGTAAAGTTTGGCTGTGGACACCCTGGGTTGGATGATGTTGCGGAGGAAGTCCAGGGCAGATTCATCACTGCTGAACTCCGCCAGGATCATGTAGGAGTACCCGCCAGCCTTCAGCTTGTGGTAAAACACATTGCCGAATTGTTTGAAAACCGGATGGTATTTGTCCAGTGGCAGATTTGACGAAGCGATCTCGATGGCGTAGCCACTGTAGATGTAGCTCAGCTTTTTCGCCACGCGGTAAATGCTGGTATTGCGGGTAGTGGATTTGCCTTTCGGCATTGGTGTGGGTGCTGCCACAAAAGCAATCCCGCCGTGGAAAGCCTGGGCGGATTGCGCATTGGAAGAATAGGCAAACAGGCACAAGAGTGCCACCTTTATGAGGGATAGTTTCAGGATGTTCATGGGTTTACAAATTGTAAAAAACAAAATGTAAAAACCATGCCAAACAAATTAACAATTCTGCTAATTTGAACTCAAAACCTGAAATCCCTCAAAATCATGCGGTTTTCTTACTGGTGGGCGATTTGCCTTTTCCGAGTGGAGAATACGGTCCGCTGTGATTGCGCCGGGCCGACCCCACGCTGTACAGTAATGAAATGATGGCGATGACGGAAAAACAGAGTAGCAGTTGTTCCATGGTGTGCGTTTTGGATATACAATGTTTCATGGGTGAGGCTTGCAGCCTCTGCTCACAGGGTGGTGCCGGTTCAACTACTTTTTGCGTTCGGAATTGCAAATATAGATTATTTTCATATTCATCAATAATCTGACATGAATTATTTTTTTGTTGGAAAGAATTTCAAAGGGTTTATCTTTGCCCCGCTTTTGAAGAAAGCACCTTTTTGACATACCCAATTTACCCACGTGGCGGAATTGGTAGACGCGCCAGGTTGAGGGCCTGGTGGCCGCTTAGGCCGTGCTGGTTCGAGTCCAGTCGTGGGTACAAAAATGGCCGGTTTTCCCTTTGTGGAAGGCCGGCCTTTCTCATTTCCGGGTCCAATCCATCACTGAAACTTGCAGCCCGGGCCTTTGGTGGTTTGGCAGAACGCTGCTCCTGTCTTCTTGCGAAGGTTCCGTGCATAAATGGCGATTGTGTTTTGGTCACCCCGGGTGTCTTCGCTCCATCTCATTTCTCTTCATTCCCTTCGGGTAAACACGATGCCGGGTTCACGGGGCAACACCTGAACCAGATTGCCCCCGTTGGGAGGTTCCGTCGTGTAAAAAGGGCAATGTGCGTTCAGTTGGCCGTACAACTTTACAGCATCCGCCTGTGGCAGGCTGACCCGCGCCACAATCACATCTTGCTTTGCAATTCCAGTTTACACAAGCTTAACATTGGCTAAATACCGGCATAAAGTCCCTCCGATACATTTGCGCCGATTATTGACCAATAACAAGTTTTATGACCCGTATCAACTATCTGCTCACCGCAGCGCTTATGCTGCCTTCCCTTTTGTTTTCACAGAATGAATTCAAGCCCTCCTGGAGTCATGCCTACAAGCTGGAGAGTGCCGACAAGAACTTCAAACTCAAGTTTGGAGGCCGTATCCAATACGACCTTGACTGGATGAACCAGGACGATGCCCTGGCAAATGAATTTGGAGACTTCACCAACGGAACTGAGTTGCGCAGGGTTCGTTTTTACAATTCCGGCACTGTTTACAGCAACATTTCCTACAAACTGCAATTGGAATTTGCCGGAGGCGAAGTAGGTTTCAAGGATGTTTACATTGAGTTCAAAAAACTGCCGGTCTTCGGAAACCTGCGGGTAGGGCAAATGAAAGAGCCCTACAGGCTGGAAGTGCTGGCCAGCAGCAACGACATGACTTTCATCGAAAGAACGCCCTACACCGGTTTTGGCCCTGAACGCAATTCGGGAATCATGGCGCACAACCAGGTGCTGAACGGAGCGTTGGGCTACCAGGCTGGTGTTTTCAGAAATGCCGATGGCACCGGAAACGACAAAAACGCCGGAGATGCCTACAACTTCACCGCCAGGGTGAGTGCGGAAATCTTAAAAAATGAAGAGAAAAATTCTATGGTACACCTGGCTGTGGGTTTTTCGAACCGAAACACCACCGACAACGAATACAAGATATCGGGCCGGCCGGCCGTACACCTAGCACCCAAGTACCTCTCCACCGGCACACTGACCAATGTTGACAAGGTTCAACTAGTGAATCTCGAAGGGGCTTACTATGCCGGCCCGCTTTCAATTCAAGCTGAATACCTCATGGCCAACGTAATAGGTGGCACTGAATTGAATTTCAGCTCCTACTACGGCCAGGTGAGCTATTTTCTGACAGGAGAGAGCCGGCCCTGGAAGGGATCCTATGCGGGTTTCGGCGGTATTAAACCCAACAGAAATTTCGGTGAAAATGGCGGAGGTGCCTGGGAGATCGGACTCCGCTTCAGCTCCACAGACCTCAACGACCGGGTCATCCCCGGTGGCAAAATGACCGAATGGACAGCCGGTGTGAACTGGTACCTCAACCCAGCCTGCCGCATTCAACTCAACTACGTGCTGGCCGATGTGGAGGGCCTCGGCAAGGCAAGTGCCGTTGTCACCCGCTTCCACCTGGCGTTTTGATGCAGCAGCTGATTTTCTCAATCATAACAAGCGGCCACCGCAAAAAGTGGTATTTCCAATCAACCCCAAAAAAAACTGCAAAAAAACCGCAAGTAGAATTCAGGAGCTGACTGAAAGTCAGCGCCTGACGGGGGGCAAAAACCGCAATCCCGAGCTTGTCTCGGGACAAAAACCGCAAAAACCGCAAAAAAAAACGCAAGTTGAATTCAGGAGCTGACTGAAAGTCAGCGCCTGACGGGGGGCAAAAACCTCAAAAAAAACATTCAAAGATGAACGCAATCATAAAATCAATGATCTTCCTGCTGGTTGGAGGTTTTTTCTTTGCCGCCTGTGGCGGCGATGCGTCTTCCCGGGGCGGGAATGGTGATAATGCCCTTTCCGGAAAAATTGAAATTGACGGTTCCAGCACGGTTTACCCCATTTCTGAAGCCATTGCAGAGGAGTTCAGGGAAGTAGCTCCGGATGTGCACGTTACCATTGGGGTATCAGGTACCGGAGGAGGTTTCAGGAAATTCTCCCGGGGCGAAACGCTAATCAGCGATGCCAGCCGCCCCATCAAAGACGAGGAAGCCAAAGCCTGCCAGGAGAACGGCATCGGGTACGTTGAACTGGAAGTGGCTTACGATGGCCTTGCCGTGGTGGCCAATCCGGAAAATGACTGGTGCGACTACCTCACCGTTGAGGAACTCAAAAAAATCTGGGAGCCGGAAGCACAGGATGCGGTGAAGAACTGGAATCAGGTTCGGGATGGCTTTCCCGATGCACCGCTCAACCTCTTTGGCCCGGGCACTGCCAGTGGAACGTTCGACTACTTCACTGAAGCCATCGTCGGTGAAAGTGGCAGGAGCCGGGGAGACTACATGCCCAGCGAAGACGATCATGTACTCGTACAGGGTGTGGCCGGTGACAAGAATGCCCTCGGATTCTTCGGCCTGGCTTATTTCGAAGAAAATGCCGACAAGCTGAAACTGATTGCCGTGGACGGAGGTGAAGGTCCGGTAAAACCAAGCCTTGAAACCGTGATGAACGGTAGCTACCAACCGCTTTCCAGACCGCTTTTTATCTACGTCAGCAGCGAAGGCGCCAGGCGCCCCGAAGTGGTGAAGTTCGTAGAATTCTACCTCAACAACGCTGCGAAAATTGCCGAAGATGTGGGATACGTCCCCGCTCCTCAAAGTGAGTACGACGAGCAACTGAAGAAATTCAAAGACTTTGTGGCCAGGTTCAGGAACCAGTAAGGCCCCTGGGAAAACAAACACCACTCTGGCCGGCATCGTTGCCGGTCATCCGGTGTTCCGCAAATACCCACCCCGGATGAATCGGACGAATGAGAAAATGGTAGAGGGCTGGCTGCAATTCAGCGCCGCTGTGACAATTCTGACCACCATCGGAATCATATACGTCCTCCTTTCCGAGTCCCTGCTTTTCTTTCGGGATGTGTCGGTGGTTGAATTTCTGACCGACAAGCAATGGACGCCGTTGTTCACCGACAAGCACTTCGGCATCATGCCATTGGTGCTGGGCACCTTGCTCACCACTTTTATCGCCATAGCGGTGGCCCTTCCGTTGGGCATCAACATCGCCGTTTACCTCAGTGAGTATGCACATCCCAAAGTGCGGGAGGTTTTCAAACCCATGCTGGAAGTATTGGCAGCCGTACCCACGGTGGTTTACGGCTTTTTTGCACTGATGGTGGTAACCCCCTTTCTCAAAAGCTGCTTTCCGGAAATAGCCTCCTTCAACGCCCTGTCTGCCGGGTTGGTGATGGGCATCATGATCATTCCGATGGTATCCTCGTTGAGTGAAGATGCCCTGCACGCCGTTCCGAAATCATTGCGGGAGGCTTCTTACGGTCTCGGTGCCACCAGGTACCAGACTTCCTTCCGGGTGCTGGTGCCGGCGGCGTCATCAGGTATTATCGTGTCTGTAATTCTGGCCATTTCCAGGGCCATTGGCGAAACCATGATCGTGGCCATTGCCGCCGGGCAGATGCCCAACCTGACCATCAACCCCCTCGAAACCGTTGAGACGATAACCGCTTACATCGTACAGGTGAGCCTGGGCGATGTGCCACACGGCTCCCTGGAGTACCGGACCATCTTCGCCGCAGGACTGGCGCTTTTCGTTTTCACTTTTGTGCTCAATACCATCAGTTATTTCCTTCGGGAAAAATACCGTCAGCAATATGAATAGCATTTGGTGGAACAGATTTCTGGACAAAGCCTTTCGGGTGGTAGGGATTGCCTCCACGCTGATCGGCCTGGTGTTGCTGGCATTTTTCATCGGCAGCATCCTGGAGGAGGGGCTCCACCGGATCAACCTGGATTTTCTGACCAATCTGCCGTCACGAAAACCTGAAAAAGCCGGCATCCTGACTGCATGGGCAGGCACCCTCTGGGTATTAGCACTCACGGCCCTGATCTCCATTCCACTGGGCGTATCGGCGGGCATTTACCTTGAAGAATACGCCCGCAAAGGCCCCCTCGGCAAGCTCCTGGAGGTCAACATCACCAATCTTGCCGGAGTTCCTTCGGTAATTTACGGGATACTGGGTTTGGAAATGTTTGCCCGCACCTTCCGCCTGGGCGGCTCTTTGCTCACCGGAGCCCTGACACTTTCATTGCTCATATTACCCATTATCATCGTCGCAACACGGGAGGCCATCAAGGCCGTGCCCAACTCCATCCGGGAGGCCTCCTACGGCATGGGGGCCACCCGTTGGCAAACCATGCGCCACACCGTGTTGCCGGCCGCCGGCGGGGGCATTGCCACCGGCATCATCCTGGCACTGTCCAGGGCGGTGGGTGAGGCGGCTCCCCTGATCGTGGTGGGAGCCCTTGCCTATGTGCCTTTTACCCCAAAAACCCCGATGGATGATTTTACCGTGCTGCCCATTCAGATTTTCAACTGGACTTCCAGACCGGACCCCGGCTTCGTCATCAATGCCGCTGCGGGCATCATCATCCTCCTGGCCATCACCTTCCTCCTGAATGGAATAGCGGTGTGGCTGCGCTACCGTTGGCAGAAAAAAGTCAACTGGTAAATGCTATGGTTCAAAGTGCTGACAAAAACCTGAATTTTCAGGTGAATTCAAACCCTGATATGGATTCTAAAACATCGAAGAAAAGGGAGCAGATCGCCAAATTGCGAAGCGAAAAGGCCAATGTCTGGTATGGCAACAAGCACGTTATCAAAAACGTGAACATTGCCATCGAGCCGAATACCGTTACGGCCTTCATCGGCCCGTCGGGTTGTGGCAAGTCCACTTTTCTGCGCCTTTTCAACCGGATGAACGACTACATAGACACTTTCCGGATGGAAGGGAAGATCCTCATTGACGAAGAAGATATTTACGACAAAAAAGTAAGGGTGGAAGAACTGCGCCGTAAGGTGGGCATGGTCTTTCAAAAACCCAACCCTTTCCCGAAGAGCATCTTCGACAACGTGGCTTATGGCCTTAAAATTCAGGGCATCAGGAACAAAAGCGTTTTGGAAGAAACCGTTGAGCGGTCGCTGAAACAGGCCGCCCTCTGGGAGGAGGTGAAAGACGATCTCCACAAATCGGCCCTGGCCCTGTCGGGTGGGCAACAACAGCGCCTCTGCATCGCCCGGGCCCTGGCTGTGGAGCCTTCCGTCGTGCTGATGGATGAACCCGCTTCGGCGCTGGACCCCATCGCTACCAGCAAGATCGAGGAATTGGTGGTGGAACTCAAAGAAAAATACACCATCGTCATTGTGACCCACAACATGCAGCAGGCCGGCCGGGTGAGCGACAATACCGCCTTCTTTTACATGGGGGTACTGGTGGAGTACGACGACACCAAAAAACTCTTTACCAACCCTTCGGAAGAACTTACGGAGCGCTACATTACCGGGCGTTTTGGATGACCCCATCCCGCCAACGCCCCCAACATGAACTTCAACCAGACTGCAATGACCAACATAGAAAAGGAACTTCACCAGCTCAAGGAAGACATCATCGGTATGATGCACCTGGTGCAAAACCAGCTCACCAAATCGAGCAAGGCCTTTTCCCAACAATCCATCCCGCTATCAAAGGAGATTCACAAGGTTGAAAACAGGGTGAACGCCATGGAGCTGGGCATCAGCAAAGACTGCGAAAACATCATTGCCCTTTACAACCCGGTGGCCAGTGACTTGCGACTGGTGCTGGCAGCGCTGAAAATCGTCATCTACCTGGAACGCATCGGCGACCACGCCGACAAAATCGCCCGTTACGTTCGCAAAGAGCAGATCACCGATCCCATTGATCCCAGGCTGCTGGACGCCATCCGTTTCGACGCCATTTTTGAAACGGCACAGGAGATGGTCAACGACGCCATAGACGGATTCATCAATGAAGATACCGGGCTGGCACGGCTGGTATTTGTCAAAGACCAGAACCTCAACAAACTCCATGTAAATGCCATCAAAACACTGGCGAAATCAGGTGAAGGCGACGACCCCGGAACGTCGGAAAGCCTCTTGACCATCCTCTACCTCTTCTCCATCGTCAACAAACTGGAAAGGGTGGGCGACCTGGCCAAAAACATTGCCGAAGAGACCATTTTTTACGTGGAAGCCAAAGTGCTGAAGCACTACAAAAAGAAAAAGAAAAAGAAGTAACAGCCCCCGTACCAGTGTTTTCTCATTTGCCAGCCCGCAAGCAGTCAGCCCCGGTCCAACGCTACCGGCAGCTCCACCACCGGATGGGTGGCAGGGGCTGTGACGGCGTTCCAGACTTTGAATTTCAGAAGAAAATCTTCCTTCATTTCCAGGGTTTTCACTTGCAACGTCAGGGATGATTGCGGGGGCAGCAGCACGATGTCCGGATGCTCGTGCAGGGTGTAGCCACTGAGGTTTTCCAACACGAAATGGGCGTCGCTGCGGTTGGCCAGGGTCACATAGGCAACCGGTGAATCGCCGTTGTACCAGGCTTTCTCAACTGTTATGCAGGCATTCAGCAGCGGCAGCATTTCCCGCTCCCGGGCGATGAGGGTGTTGTCGAACCACACGGCGGTGCGCCTTTCAAAGAGGGCCTTCTTCATGGCGTCCGGAGTTTTCTCTTCGGCAAAAACGAGGGTCACGGGCCGGTGGCCGCCTTCCGGCACCTTGTACTGCCAGTCCACCAGGCCGTGGATGTCGGAGGTGCCGATAAGGGTGAGGTTGTAGTCCAGCGCTATTTGCAGCGCTTCGTCAGAGTAGGTCACGTCATTGACCACCTCGATGCCCTGGAGCAGGGTGTCGGCAATGAGTTGGCGGTGCAGCCCGGTCATGGTGGCCACGCCGTCTTTTCGCTGCGCAATCCAGTTGGGGTGGTTCCAGAAGGTGAAAGCCCCCTGGCGCCGGGCCTCTTTGAAAACCTCCACCGGGTCATCGCGCAGCAGTTTGTTGGCATCTTCGATAAAGATGGCGTTGCTGTGTCCGGGCGGCATGTCGCGGGTGATCTCTGAGCCACGGATCACGATCAGGGAGTAAGGCCGGGCGCTTTTTTCCGCCACCTGCCAGGCCCGGTTGCGGTCGGGGTGCGGAATGTCGGACTGGTGCGGCTGGTATTCCAGGTGCTCGGTGATGGCGATGGCATCCAGGCTGTCGCGCACGGCTTCCTGCACCCGGATGTCGGGCCAGACACTGCCGTCGGAAAAAACGGTGTGCATGTGCAGGTCGGCAGTCAGGGTCAGCAAACTGTCCAGGTCCGGGAAGCGGATGGCCCGTTCTGCCGGATGTTGGTGCAGGCCCGGTATTTGACCGAAGGAGAAAAAAGAAGCGGTCAGGAAGAGTGCAAACAGTACAAGTCTCATGGCGACGGGAATTTTGGGTGAAGGACGCGATAATCATCCAGCTATGCAACCCCTGGAACCACACTTTGAGCAGGCTTTTTTGGCATGGCCGGATTTTCGTCCTGCATTTGCGAAGAAAAAAAGGTCACGGACAACGCATTGGCAGCTCGCTGCCTAACTTTGGCCGACTTTCCGATAACGGATACAGCTTGCTGCCAATGAAGAAACTACTGTTTTTTGCCTGCTTTCTGCTTTCCGGCACTTTGCTGTCAGCCCAGCAAATGAAGCGTGTGCTGCTCTTTGCCGACGACACCAGCAATGCGCAGCTCAGGCAACAAATCCAATTGTTGCACAGCGACTCCGCCGGCATTGTGGAACACAACATCTGGATAGCGGTGTTCGCCTCGCCCCGCAAGATGCGGCGCATGTTCGAGTATTACAAGATCGGCGGCGCCGGGTTTACGCTCCTCGTGGCCGGCCTCGGCGGCGTAGAACTTTACCGGAGCGAACAGGTGATGCAGCCCGAAGAAATTTACCGCATCCTCGAAAAAGCCGACGCCGGAGAACTGTTCCCCGAATCCGCCAGGACCAAAGGCCACAGCCCCTGACACCCAACCCAAAGCCCATGTGGCAAAGCCAACTGCTCAAACGAACGGAAATTGACGACGAAGCCTGGAACGCTTTTGTGGACCGGTCGCCACAGCGATACCTGTACTATTACACCTGGTACCTCGACGGCGTTTGCCCTGACTGGCAGGCCGTGCAGGTTTCGCACGGCGGTGAACCGGTGCTTCAATGGCCCCTGCCGGTAAAAAAGAAAGGGCCCCTGCCCTATGCCTGGCAGCCCCGGCTCACCCAGTTCGGAGGCCCGGTCTTCCGCCCCTTCAACGAACCCCGACACCGGCAACACCACCAAATAAAATCAGCCCTGCAGGAGGCCATCAAAGCCCTTCCGAAACTGGTGTCCCTGGACATCAACCTGCACCCGGAGCTCTCCTTTTTCATGCCTTTCCAATGGGCCGGCTACAAGGTAAAGCCGCGCTTCACCTACTGGCTGCCCCTGGAGGCCGGTTACGGAGACCTGAAAGGCGAGTTCTCCAGCAGCATCCGCAACCACCTCAAAAAAGCCGCAAAGGCAGGCCTGAGCATCCGCCAAAGCAACGACCCTGAGCGTTTTCTTTCCCTCGCCCTTCGGGCAACGGTTTACGACGCAAACGAAGCCGGGGCTTTCAGGGCCATCTGGAAAGCCATCGCCGGCCACCGCCGGGCCTTCATCCTCGAAGCATACACCCCGGAAAACGAACCGGCCGCCGCAGCAGCCTTCATCCCCGATGTGCGCAATTTCATTTTCTTCGGCAATGCCCTTTCCCCTTCGCTGCGCAACACCGGAGCCGGCAGCTTGCTCATCGCCGAAGGCATCCGTATGGCCTGCGAAACCTGCCAGCACGAGTTTTTCGACTTCGAAGGCTCCATGCTGCCACCGGTGGAGCAGTACTTCCGGGCTTTCAATCCCGAAGGGAAAATGTACCTGAATGTGCAACAGAAGAAATGGCTGAAGTGATGGGATGAGGAATCGAGCAAAACCCCGGCAGGGTTCGGAACCCTGCCGGGGTTAAATACCAGGTTCGAAACCCTGCCGGGGTTAAATACGCTATTCAAAAAACTGCTATCTTCCGCCTTTCCAAATCAGCTAATAAAACACCGTCATGAAACGCCGCAAATTCATCAAGCACAGTTCACTGGCAGTGGCCGGGCTGGGGCTGGGAGCCTGGGCCTGCAGCAGTTCAGGCGCCCAATCAAAAAACACCGGAGAGGAAGCCCCCGGTGGTGGAATGTTTTTCAACATTTCGCTGGCGCAATGGTCCCTGCACCGGGCCTTGTGGGACAAAAAGCTCGACAACCTCGATTTTGCCGCCACGGCAAAAAACACCTACGGCATCGAGGCCGTCGAGTACGTCAACCAGTTTTTCAAAGACAAGGCAAAAGACGAGGCCTACCTGGCCGAAATGAAAAAACGGGCCGACGACAACGGCGTCAGGAGCCTGCTCATCATGGTGGACGGCGAGGGCGGCCTGGCCGAAACCGACGATGCCGTTCGCAAGCAGTCCGTCGAAAACCACTACAAATGGGTGGACGCCGCGGCCTTTCTGGGCTGCCACAGCATACGGGTCAATGCCTACAGCAGCAATCCCGACCCCGTGGCCGCTGCCGGCGCTGCCACCGACGGCCTCGGCCGGCTGGCAGAATACGCCGCCAAAGCCAACATCAACGTCATCGTTGAAAACCACGGGGGCTTCAGCTCCAACGGCGAATGGCTCAGTGGTGTCATGGAGCTCACCGCCATGGACAACGTCGGCACCCTTCCTGATTTCGGCAATTTCTGCATCCGCCGGGAAAACAAAGACGGCAACCCCTGGGCCGGCCCCTGTGTGGAGGAGTACGACCGCTACAAAGGCGTCAAAGAACTCATGCCCTGGGCCAAAGGCGTCAGCGCCAAGAGCTACGATTTTGACGAAAACGGCAACTGCATCGAAACCGACTACGAGCGCATGCTCCAAATCGTCAAGGATGCCGGCTACACCGGCCACATCGGCATCGAATACGAGGGCAGTAAACTCTCAGAAGATGAGGGCATTCGCAAAACCAAAGCCTTGCTGGAAAGAGTGGGTGCTAAACCGGGCAAATAAGCATGTCGGATTTCATCCAGAGAAACCCCAAACTTTTTATCGCTGCACTGGCAGCGCTGCTTTTCATTCCCTTTCTGGGCGGCGTCCACTTGTTCGACTGGGACGAGATCAACTTTGCTGAGATCAGCCGGGAGATGATCGCCTCCGGCGACTACCTGCGGCCTCAAATCGGCTTCCAGCCGTTTTACGAAAAGCCCCCCCTGTTCATCTGGATGCAGGCAGCAGCCATGCAACTTTTCGGCGTGGGCGAGTTTGCCGCCAGGCTCCCCAACGCACTTTGCGGAATTGCCACCCTGCTCCTGCTTTTCCGCACAGGCAGCAAGCTGGGCGGGCGCCGGATGGGCTGGCTGTGGGTGGCCTTTTACGCCGGCTCCATACTGCCCCACCTGTACTTCCGCTCCGGCATCATAGACCCCTGGTTCAACCTGTTCATTTTTCTGGGCATTTACCGGTTTTGGGAAGCCGCCCGGGAGCCTCAGCGCCCCGGCCGGCAGTTGTTCATTGCCGGCCTATCGCTGGGTGCCGCCGTACTGGCCAAAGGGCCTGTGGCCTGGCTGATAGCGGGCCTTTGCATTGCCGCATACAGCCTCTGGCAAGGCCGGCTTCCGTTGAAGCGGCCCGGTTCCTGGCTGCTCTTCGCCGGTGCAACCTTGCTGCTGCCGCTGCTCTGGTTCGGCATGGTGGTCCTGCTCGACGGGCCTGAGTTTGTGGTGGAATTCGTCCGCTACCAGGTGCGCCTTCTGCTCACACCCGATGCCGGCCACCGGGGTTTTCCCGGCTTCCACGTGGTGGTGCTGTTGCTGGGTTGCTTCCCGGCTTCGCTCTTTGCCCTGCCGGCATTCCGACGAAAGGAAAAAGAAAACACCGCCACAGAAAACTTCCGGAAATGGATGCTGGTGCTTTTCTGGGTGGTGCTGGTGCTGTTCTCGCTGGTGCGCACCAAAATCGTTCACTACTCCTCTCTTTGTTATTTTCCGCTCACCTTCCTGGCAGCTTATTATGTTCATTTTCTCCTTCGGCAAAAGGCAGCGCTGCCCGGTTGGCTCCGCATCGGCACAGTTGCAATGGCACTGATCTACGCCTCGGCCACAGCCCTGCTGCCCTGGCTTGGGCAACACCCGGAATTGCTCCTGCCACACCTGAAAGACCCCTTCGCTGCCGCAAACCTGCAAGCGGAAGTTGACTGGAGCAGCCCGCTCAACTACCTTCCGGCTACCCTGCTTTTTCTTTCACTCATTTCCTTTTTCTCCTCGCTGCGCAATGGAAAAACGGGCCCTGCCATCCTGGGCCTGCTGGTGGGCACGGCGCTTTTCGTCCAAACAGGACTCTACTGTTTCATCGGAAAAATTGAAGCCTACTCCCAGCGGGCTGCCGTGGAATTTTGCGAATCCCTGGCCACACAGGATGTTTACATCAAAGCCGTTGGCTACAAGAGCTATGTGCCGTTCTTTTACGGAAAAGCGGACCCGGGCGGCAACCCAAAACGCCACGATCAAAACTGGCTGCTCACCGGACCCATAGACCGGGATGCCTGGTTGCTGACGAAAATCCACAGGGCCGATGAACTCAGGGCTTTTCCGGAACTGGAAGAAATGGGCAGCAAAAACGGCTTCGTATTTTTCCGAAGAAAGAAAGAGTCCACTGCAAAAAGGCCAAATTCCGGGTAACGCCTGTTTTAAAAAGGTTTTTAAAAAAGGTTTTTTTAGGTTTTTACTATACGTCGTTGATTGTAAATAAACGGTTTAAATGCCAAGATCAATTAGCGATGCATCTCAATCCCGATATCCGGATGGGATATCGGGATCGGGATTATAAACCATCAAAAAAAAGTTTCTTACATGAATTCGGGCTTTTGCAGTACACTCAGGAAAAATAGTTCAACTCATGCGCAAAATTGCTTTCACCGACATCCACGGCTGCATCCAATCTTTCGAAGCCCTGCTGGACCAGGTGAAACCCACCAAAAACGACCGCCTCTTTTTCCTCGGCGATTACATCGACCGGGGCCCCGACAGCAAGGCCGTTCTGGACAAATTACTGGCCCTTCGGCAAAACGGCTACCACCTCACCTGCCTCATGGGCAACCACGACCAGGAACTCCTCATCAGCCTGGACGACCTCGAAAGGAGGGAATTCTGGCTGAAACGCTGGGGCGGTAACAAAACCCTGGAAAGCTTCGGCGTGGACAGGCCTGAAGCCATTCCGGCTAAGTACCTCGACTTCCTCGAAGAACTGAAATGGGTGCATTGCGAAGATGATTACATCCTGGTGCATGCAGGCCTCAATTTTTACACCGAAGACCCCCTCCTCCCCCACCCCGATATGCTCACCCTCCGCAACTGGTACCACACCACCAACTACGAATGGCTGGGCAATCGAAAAATTATCCACGGCCATTCCCCAAAGCCAAGGGAACACATTTGCGAACGCTTCCTGGCCCTGGATGACTTCAAAATCCTGGACATCGACGCCGGATGTTATGCCGTACACCTGCCCGGCCTGGGCCACCTCTGCGCTTTCGACATGACCAACAAGGAACTGTACTTTCAGAAAAATACCGATGAGATGAACTGGAAATGAGGAGCGCCGGAGGTGAGGCGCCGGAGGTGAGGCGCCGGACGGGAGTCCGGGCGCCAGCGGGGGATTATGGAGCCTGTCTGCCGCCCTGTCTGCCGCCCCGTCTGCCGCCGGGCAGGCGGGCAGGCAGGCAGGGATTATGAGGATTATGAGGATTATGAGGATTATGAGGATTATGGGGATTATGGAGGTTGTTGTCGGTTGTCGGTTGTCGGTTTCGTTTTACGTTTACTAAACCTCCAAGGTTTAGTAAACGTAGAATAAGCA
>JALWSS010000167.1 GCA_026993525.1 Saprospiraceae bacterium | reverse complement strand
CAACGTAAGTGCCGGGAGGGGCTCCCCGGCCATCCCATTCTATTTTCGCAGCCTCACCGTGGTGCCGCAAACCACCCCAGCGGTCAAATATCCACAGTTCGAGCATTTCGGCGTCATCGCCGGCCAGGGGCCGGTACACGTCGTTGATGCCATCGCCGTTGGGACTGAAGGCATTGGGGAAATACACCTTGACGTGGCAGGCGCTGGTGTCGAGCCGGAAGGTGTCGGGAAAGGCACACCCCTCGATGAGCGCAACCACTTCGTAGTCCCCCGGCCGTGACAGCGCTGCAGGGGAATTTACATGCAAGCGACCATTTACCAGAAATGAATCCGTAAAGCTGCTCTGTGGTGATAGCATGTATGGCAGGTGTTGCCGGCATACGGTTGTGTCCGGTGGTAATTCCAGCGGTGGCTGCCCCCCAAGCGTTTCTGAAACAAAAACGACATCAATGCTGTCTGTGGCATCGCAGTAACCGTCCGTGGCTGTGACCGAATAATGACCACCTTGTAAAATGTTTATTGCAGCAGTTGTGTCGCCTGTGCTCCAGGTGAGGTTGGTGAGGGGGCGGTTGGAGTGCAGGGTCATGCCAATGGGAGGTGTACATTGGGGTTTTGATGAGTGCTGAATGGACACTGACAGTGGAGCCAATACCTCGATGGACGAAGAAAACTCACTTGCACAACCCAGGCTCCAAATGACATGTTTGAGCATGTATATACCCACCTCCTGGAAATACCAACGAAAAGACGAAGAACCCACAATGAAAGTATCCACACCTGGGCCGGTCAAGTGCCACTGGTTGCCATTGCTTATCAAGGCTCCCTGAGAAAAAACATGCAGACTATCACCTGAACACAGAATGGTGTCGCCCGGGAAAAAATCCGCAGCCGGTGCGCCGGGAAATTCACAAAATTCACGGGTTTCAAACTGAGTAGTGTCGAGGACGAAGTTCTCATCTTCGACCTCATACGTTTCGACGATTTCAGAAGTCACCGTTACGAATTCGTAGTCCTGATAGCTCACCTCCTCTTCCTGAAGGCATGTAACATAAGTAGGGCAATTTTCGATTTGCCCAAGTGTGTCAGTTTTCGAAATGATGACTTGGGGAAAAGTATTCCCCAGGGAATCAAAGTTCAGGTTGGTACCCATCAATAATGAATTGTCGAAAAACAGCTCCAACAATGGTTGATAAAGTGGATATCCCGTCTGTGATTTGATTTCACCATCCCTCGTCAACCTCGCAAATATGACAGGAAACGCCCCGTAAGTAGAATAGGAAAGAATCAGTTCCTTTTGAGAAGGACTCAACACGATGGTGCTGGTATTGTATTCGAATTCCTCCGCAAAATACACCCTGGACCACTCAACCGTAAAATCCCACCTCAACTTGAGTACCAAAAGGTCGTATGTATTATTGCTAAAAGCATAATTCGATATGTGTTTTCCCACCAAATACAGCCCATCGCTATCAGTCTGGATTGCATCCACCCGAAAATTTTTCAAACGGAGTGATTTGAGTACATCCCCATCCTGGTCAAGGTGATGCAGAAACGATTCTAATTCACCCGCAGAATTTTGAAAGCTTTTGAATGCCACGAATCCTTTCATCGTATCTCTGACAATTGAGATAGGTTGTTGCCAACTCGGTAAGGATAGTGAGGGATCAATGCTCAGACTGACAAGATCATATTCCCTGTTGAAAACCATGTCACCGTTGGAATCAAGCTCAATATAATTTGTAGAAGAAAAAATAATGACACGCTCTGTTTGATCATTTACCAGGAATTGTGCATTCACAAATTCAAAGCCTTCACTCCAAAAATCACCGCTTTCCAAATCAAGTATTAATAATCTGGCATATGCTGAAGCTTGCAACCCGGATAGTATGAACAATTTGTCACCGGATATTGCTGCATCACTCATCCAAAAAAATGAACTTATCCCAATGGTGGAAATCCTGGTAACCCTGGTAGGCACACCATCTGATGACAATTCCAACACATATGTCCAAACGGATGGGCCTGCCAGTGGTGGGCCAGTCAAGATTGCCACAGCCTTACCATCCTTCCAGGGCAAAACAAACCACAAGTGCTTGTCATTATCATCTATTGAAATCTGATAAGACGTTTTCTGGGCAATACCATCGAACATTGCCACAAACGACAAAACCACGGCGATGGTCCACATATTCCTTGCTTTGCTCATGAGAATAATTTTGGCAATTTGAAATGCAGGCAGACCGGCTCCTTCCTATCTCCTGCCCGCCCTTTTCATCTCATTCAGCTAGCATCGGCCGGCAACCATTGCAGCCACCAAGCTGAATAAAGGTGTACCACTCATCATCCTTGGGGAAATGTATACTTCCATAAGGATCCACATAAGGGTTAAACGACAGCGTGACAGGTGGAGAATATACAGGATAAGACATCCCGTTGCATGTCTCTACACATACAATGCGAAAAGTGATAGAGGAATGGGTGTAGTCACCGCTAGAACAATTGGACTTATACTTGAGCGAATTCAACAATACCTGAATTTGGTCATTAGGTGAGGGATCAGTATTGAAACTATAACTGTACGGAGGAGGCAATGAAGGCCAAACATCTCTTCCTTCCATACCGCATGACCCACCAGAAGCACAATTCAGATCAGAATAATAAAGACCTGAGAAATAATAAGAACATGGATATAATGGGTCCTTCTCATCGGTATAAAAATCAATTCCAAGTTCCGGATACCCCTCACTCGTCTCCCCAGACCCACTCAAAATCTCATAACTACAATTACAAGTCTCACTGCGGTTTCCATCTCTTGTGTTGGCAGGATGTTGTGATTTTAGTTCAGCGGAGACGGATTTGGCGAGTTCTTTCATCTCCTGTCGGAGCTCATAGATGGGTTTTCCTTCGGAAACGATTGGGTCGTGGTCTGTGGCACATCCGGTCAGCATTGTCAAGGCGGTTAAAAACACTACCGAAAAAGCGAGGTTACGGCCTAAGCGGTAAGCGGTAAGCGGTAAGCGGTAAGCGGTAAGCGGTAAGCGGTAATTGATTTCATAATTGATCGGTTTTGGTTAAAAGATGTGACCAAACATAAGGCATTGTCTTTTTTATTCCAAATGTGTCGGGCATTTTTTTCGAAATTGTCAGGAGGAATATGTTGCAACAATGTACTCGTGACAGCCACCGGGACTTTATCGCATCAAAGTAAATCCGGCTTCCCGGGTTTCAACCAGCCCGGTCAGCAGATTTTTAAACTTTAGCTTCGCAACGTAAGTGCCGGGAGGGGCTCCCCGGCCATCCCATTCTATTTTCGCAGCCTCACCGTGGTGCCGCAAACCACCCCAGCGGTCAAATATCCACAGTTCGAGCATTTCGGCGTCATCGCCGGCCAGCGGCCGGTACACGTCGTTGATGCCATCGCCGTTGGGACTGAAGGCATTGGGGAAATACACCTTGACGTGGCAGGCGCTGGTGTCGAG
>JALWSS010000166.1:9572-127212 GCA_026993525.1 Saprospiraceae bacterium | reverse complement strand
TGTGTTTTCGCACCTGGCCGCCAGTGAGGATCAATCCCATGATCCATTTACTCACTTGCAGGTTGAGCGCTTTACCCGGATGTATGCACGCCTTGCAGATTCCATTGGTTACCGCCCGGTCAGACACCTACTCAATTCGACTGGCATTGTGCGGTTCCCGCAATGGCAGATGGACATGGTGCGCCTGGGCCTGGGGCTGTATGGCCTTGACAGTTCGGGCTTGTTGTCTGACAAGCTGCAAGTTGTGAATACGCTGAAAGCAACGGTTTCACAGGTCAAAATGGTGCAACCCGGAGAGTCTGTGGGTTATGGCAGAAAAGCCGTTGCAGACAGGCCAATGAAAATTGCCACCATTTCCATCGGCTATGCTGACGGGCTACTCAGAAGAACCGGGCAGGGCTGCTTTTCAGTTTTGATAAAAGGAAGACGGGCGCCACTGGTTGGCAATGTCTGCATGGACATGGCCATGGCGGATGTGAGTAAAATTGAGGATGTGACCATAGGTGACGAGGTGGTAGTATTCGGTGAAGAACCGAAAGTGGAAGAACTGGCTCAATGCCTCGATACCATTCCTTATGAGATATTCACGTCCATATCGCAACGGGTGAAAAGGACATACATCCAGGAGTGAACATCATTCGACAGGGAAACTAAAACGATGTCTGGTTTCAATCCGGGCTTGCCCGCTTTTTTCCACCAGTTTCACAAATGAGTTGACGGGAATGTTTGCGAACACCTCAACGGCCCGTTCCTGGCTGGGCCACCTTACCTCCACCATTCTGATGGAAGTACACTTGCCGAGTCCGATTTCCAATTGAAGGCTGTTGCCACCAAAGCTGCTCCCGGAGCTTACCCTTCGGTAAAAATGGTGTTCAGATCCGTTGGCATCCAGAGCTGTGACTTTGACCCAGGCACCCATGGCCGCTTTGTTAGAGGCAGTGCCTTCCAACTTCAGGGTTACCCAGTTATTTTCATTGCCAAGTGGATTGAGGAAAAAAGCATCTCCAAAAACATCTCCTTCAAAAGCTCCTCCCATCACTGCGAAGATGTCCTGGTCTCCGTCGTTGTCAAAATCGGCAAAAGAGATGGCGTGGCCCTTTTGCACATGCCCGAAGCCCCCGGCGTAGGTGACATCCTGAAACTTTTTACCCCGGTCATTCCGGTACATTTTGTTGGGCACCACTCCTGAATAACTCGGTTCGCCCGTTCCAATGTAGAAATCCAGGAAGCCGTCGTTGTCAATGTCTTCGTAATTGGAACCCATGGCAAACATCCCTTCCCAAAGCCCCACTTGATCGGTTACGTCAGCGAATGTGCCGTCGCCTTTGTTTTTATAAAGCCTGGGGTTTACGCCTGCTTTTTTACCCAACGCATTTTGCGCAGCGACGGAAGCGGCCCTGATCTTGCCACCTCCGTAATTGCCATCGCCAAAAGCGGCTACAAAAAGGTCTTCCCAACCATCGTTGTCGTAATCCCAGAACCAACATGGAAAACTTGACACCGGTTCTCCGATAGATTCGTTGTGAGCGTACAAACCGAAACTGACAAAACCGTTGCTGCCCGGTCCCTGATTGATAAGCAGGTAGTTCTTAGCCGTCAGAAAAGATAAGTAGAGGTCGAGGTAACCGTCGTCGTTCACATCACCGGCGGCGACGCCTTTGATCATTGCTTTGAACTGTCCCAGTCCGATCTCATTGATCATATTGGTAAAGGTTCCGTCACCGTTGTTTTTGTACATTTCACAAACGTAGGCGCCGTTCGGGGTCATCGTTTCATTGCCGATGAAAAGATCCACCCAGCCATCGTTGTCAAAATCAGCCCATACTGCCGCCTGGGTTGGGGCATAGGAGAGCAAACCGGCTTCGATGGTAACATCTGTGAAGGTTCCGTCGCCATTGTTGCGAAGCAATGAATTCGGAATTTCACCGGCAGTATCGTACCAGGCGCCCCGGAGGATCAAGACATCCATCCAGCCATCATTGTTGTAGTCGGCCTGTTGCATATTCAACCCGCCTGTAAGTCCCAGCAGTCCGGCTGCCACTGTTTTATCTGTGAAGGTTCCGTCTCCTTTGTTTTGGTAGTAGTGTACCTGGTCGTCCAGGCTCCAGGAAGAGGCAAAAATGTCTATCAGCCCGTCGTTGTTGAAATCATCTGCAATGCTGCCTCCGGAAAGTGCCACATTGTTCACGCCAATTTTATCCGCAATGTTGGGGAACTTTGGAAGCGGATAGTCAGATTGGAATGCGGAAGCGGGCAGGCGCCATTTTTCGGGCACTTTATCCGGAAACTCACCCAGGGTCATGTAAGCAAAGTTGAGCATCCACCTGGATTCGTAATCATTCGGATCGTTTTCCAGCAACTCTTTGTATATCTCGATGGCTGTTCTGTTGGCAGCTTGTATTTCGTAAACCCCTCTGTTTTCAATGGGCATTAGGCAACGGTCCGGGTTGTACCTTGAAATGCAGTTTTCCTGTTCGCCAAGCCTGATGTATGCAAGTGCAAGGATTCTTTTGATTTCCTTCCAGATTTTCGGGTCCTGGAATTGCATCGTTTCCAGTTTCTTCCGCAAATCTTCCAGCACCACAATGGCTTGTTCATTCTGACCGGCATTCATCAGTTCATACCCGTAGTAAAGTTGCGCATTGGCCTTATCCATGGGTTTTGAGGCCTGTTCCATTTTTTGCCTGTAAGTTTCAGCCCTCCGGGAATTTCTGAAAAAAGCGACAGTTTTGAGTTTTTCACCTTCGGCAATGTCTTTCAGGATTTTCACCATTTGTGCGGTGCCATCATTGGCATCGCGCTGGGTGGATGAAGGCGGGTCTTCTTTGGTAGGGTTGGAGCAATTTAAAATGAAGGTAGCTATAAAAAATACCAGGGCGGATCTGAGTGATACCATGTGTTGTGATTTTGAAGCAAAGCTATCGTTGAAAACAGTAAAGGCCATGATTGCAAAGGTCATTTTTCTTTTTCCAGCACCCCAATTCCGAAGAGGGCGTAATCAAATAAAACAGGGTCTTCGGGGTGGTATTTTTTGAGGCGTTCTGTCAATTCGACTACGGCTTTCCAATCCCGCTGTTTCCTGTTCAGCAGTCCCATCTTCCGGGCTACCCGTTCTACATGCACATCCAGGGGAATAAGAAGCTGGCTGGGTTTTATCCGCTTCCAGATGCCGAAATCCACCCCTTGATCGTCCTTTCTGACCATCCACCGCAGAAACATGTTCAGCCGTTTGCAGGTAGATCCTGTTTTGGGAGAAGGAAGGTGCTTTTTCGTTCTTTTGGGTGCATTGGGGAGGGAAAAGAACAGGTTGTGAAACCCCTCGAGTGCAGGCCCTGCATTATCCGCATCGGCCGGCAGGTGTTTTACAAAACCTTCTTCGAGGGAGTTGTGGTTTTTGTAATACCACTGGAAGAACTCTAAAAAATACAAGGTGTCAATGGGTTGAAAAGTACGGTGTACAAAACTGAGAAAACGCTCGCGGTCTTTTTCAGAATGGTTCAGGATGAAATCATGGGGGGCATCGTCCATTAGCTCCATTAGTTGTCCGGCTTTGGCAATGATGGTTTTCCGTTGCCCCCAGGAAAGCACGGCTGACCAAAGACCGGCAATTTCAATGTCCTGTTTTTTGGAAAACCTTTTTGGAATCGAGATGGGGTCAGACTCTATGAATGATGACCGGTTAAAATGCTTTGCCGCTTCAAAAAGGTACTCCCTGGTTGTTTGATGCATGGAAATGATTTTGGACTATTGCAGCCGTTTTGGTGAATTATTTTGTTAAGAAAACAGCATTTGGAAGGCATTTGGCGTTAGTCACCCGCAAATCGCCCTAACTAATAGAAACACTGCAATGACGGCTACCCTTACCTACACCCTGGTACTTGCTGCGATCTACTTTGGAATCAAGGCTTTGGAGTCACTTGAACACAAGTGATTTCTTTCCGTTCTCAACTTTTCTTTTCGTACATTTTGAACCTGGCCAGCTTCATCCGTTGGAGAAAATGGCAAAGGGAAACCCGCATCACTCCCACCCCATACCTTACACTCCGGGTTAAATTTATGGAAGAGGCTTCCTCAAAATATTTTGTGGGGCAGGTTACTTCTGCAATGTCAAACCCGGCAAAAATGATTTGCGACAGCATTTCATTGTCAAAGACGAAATCATCTGAATTCTCATTGAAGTTGATGGCCCTGAGCACTTTGCTGTCAAAGGCCCGGTAGCCCGTGTGGTATTCAGAGAGTTTGTAGTTGACAAGCAGGTTTTGAAACCAGGTGAGAAAGCGGTTTGCAATGTATTTGTACAAGGGCATTCCTCCTTTCAACGCGCCCTTGCCCAGGATTCTGCTACCCAGAACCACCGGATACAATTCCTCACCGATGATGTTTACAAAAGAGGGTATCAACGCAGGTGTGTATTGGTAATCGGGGTGCAGCATGATCACAATGTCGGCACCCAGCTCGAGCGCTTTGTTGTAAAGGGATTTCTGGTTGCCGCCATAGCCTTTGTTGCGCTTGTGTTCAATGATGTGCCTGATGCCCAGTTTCTGTGCTGTACGGACGGTTTCATCCTTGCTGGCATCGTCACATAGAATCACCTCGTCCACCAGGGGGAAGGGTATTTCTGCAAAGGTTTTCTCCAGGGTTAATGCAGCGTTGTACGCTGGCAGCACTACAACAACTCTTTTATCCTTGTACATCTGTTTTAGATTGAGCGGCGCACTCGATGGTCAATTTGAAAACCGCAAAGATAGGTTTTCGAGGTTCAGCAAATGCTTTTGATCTCGCACAGCATTCCCTGAAGATGAACCAGTTTGAAAGTTTCAATGCATTCGCAAACATAGTTTTACAAATCTTGAGAAGATTGTTGTAAAAATTATTATTTTCGCATACACACCGAGTCATCCAAACAGAACTGGCCAGTCACTTACAACGAAAATAGTTTGGACTGGAAACTTGCTTCTGGAGTATTTCCGTGGGATTATAAGTTGAATTGTCAGGCATTGCACGTCCTGCACGCTTGAAAGACACCTAACACCATTACTGAGTGAATACCGAAGTGATGAAGTAGTTTGGTTCTGATTGCTATTGTTGAAAGCATTGGTCATATACCTGTTTTCAGGCAAGGATATGAGTAAGGTTTCAGGTAAATTGCCCTTGAAAGATTGCTCGTCATGGACCCCAAAATACCTCTGATTTCTAAGTGTGTCAGTTTGCATAAAGCTTAACAACCATGCTACGCACCCCTCTACTTTCCCTTGTTTTCTTCCTGGCCTTTGTCCTCTCAGGTCATGGTCAGGACATTCACTTCTCACAGTTTTACCACACGCCAACTTTACTAAACCCTGCATTGACAGGCATTGCCAGTGCCGATGTCAGGATCAGTGGCATTTACCGTTCTCAGTGGCACAGTGCCAACGCTCCTTTTGAAACGTACTTTTTTTCAGCTGAAAACAGGTTTTACAAGGTAACGCATCCTTCCTGGTGGTTTAGCGGAGGGTTCAACGCCTATTATGACAAAAGCGGAACAGGCAGCCTTTCCAACACCAACATCTCCCTTTCAGGCTCATTTACCCGGATGTTGGATCCGGAAAACTTTCTGACTTTCGGTGTCGCAGCAGGTGTTGGGCAACGAGGTATTGAATACGGCCCTCTCACTTTTGATAACCAGTGGAATGGTGATGTTTTTGATCCGGCACGGCCTACCAACGAGAATTTTGATGAAACCAATTACCTGTATCCCGACTTCAGTGCAGGAATCAACTGGAGGGGGCAAAAGCAGGGTACCCGTTCAAAAATTGACGTAGGTGCAGGATTTTACCACTTCAACCGGCCCAATCAAACATTCTATAAAAATGATGAGAGTCGTTTGCCGATGCGCTTGAGCCTGTATTTCAATCCCAATGTGCAAGTTGCCGAAGCTTTTGATTTGATCGGGTTTGGTACGGCACAATTACAGGGCAAGTACCTGGAAGGCCTGGCCGGTTTTGCAGCAAGGTATTACCTGACTACCAAAAAATCTCGGGAAGTGGCGTTGCAGCTGGGACTCGAGTACAGGTTCAACAGCTTTGGGGATGCGGTTATTCCTGTGGCAGAACTGCATTACCATTACATGATTCTGGGAGTCAGTTGGGATGTGAATGTCTCGGGTTTTTCTGTGGCAACCAACAAGAAAGGTGGACCTGAAATAGCATTCAAGTACTTTATTCACAGAGTTTATCCAATGAAGGCTTTTGCTTGCCCGCTGATTTAACAAAGGCCAAGACCTACCCCCTATGAAGAAATTTCTGAGCATATTAGTTTTTGTTGGTTTTTTTACTGCCGTTGATGGACAGACAGCAAGGCAGTTTATTAAAGCTGCGGACGAGGAAATGGCAGGTGGTGATTACTACTCAGCGATGAAGCACTACCAGTATGCCATGGATATAGCGGGTGAAAAAACAGATATACTTTTTAAATATGCCGAGGCTGCCCGTTTGTTTTCTTCTTACACTTTTGCTGACACTGCATATACCAAAGTGCTCAAGAGTAAGGATTCCCTTGAATATCCTCTGGCCAGATATTGGCTGGCTTTGGTGAAGAAAAAAAGCGGCGATTATGAAAATGCTTTGTTTCATTTGATAAACTTCATTGATAATTACACCGTTCTTGAAGATTCCACTTTATTTAAAAAGGCACTGAAGGAAAAAGAAAACCTGGAATGGGCCATTGCCGAGTACAACAAGAGAAACCCAAATATCTATATTGAAAGGTTGAGTGACAGTATCAACACTTCCTATTCTGAATTTGCTCCCCTGGTTTCAGGTGGTTATCTGTATTTCAGCAGCCAGCAATTTGAAAGGGAAGTCATAAAAGGGAAACCACCCAGGCACATTTCACAGATTCTTAGAATAAAACCGGGAATTGATTCTGCAGAGCTGCTTTCAATTAACAACCCTATGAAACATTCAGGTAATCTGGTTTTTAACCAAAACCTGACAAGAGCGTATTTTTCTGTTTGTAGTTACATCGGGGAAACTTCGAACCTCCGCTGCGAATTGTATTACAGCAATATAGATGCAAACGGGAATTTTGGTGTACCAATAAAATTGCCGGATGACATCAACCGGAGTGGATACACAAGCACCCATCCATCAGTGGGCTTGGACCCGGCAACCGGGCTGGATAAGTTGTATTTTGTTTCAGACCGGCCGGGCGGTAAAGGCGGCCTGGATATCTGGTATGCCACTATCTTTAAAGATGGCTCTTTTGATGCTCCTTTCAACTTTGAAGCTGTCAACACGAGCGGCGATGAGGTAACGCCATTTTTCCATGCACCATCCAACACCTTATTTTTTAGCAGTAATGGATTTCCGGGGTTTGGTGGTTTTGACATTTACAAAACGAGGTATCTGAGGGACAAATGGCTGGAACCAGTTCATCTGCCCGCCCCTGTTAATTCCAGTTATGACGACCTTTATTTCTGGACCAATGAACTTCAAACGGAAGGGTATTTTTCTTCAAACAGATTGGGCAGCAATATTTTGGAACCCGAATTTGAAGCGTGTTGTAATGATTTGTATTCTTTCAAAGTTCAGCTCGTTAAACTCAAGGCACTGACCTTTGACCAACACAAAGTTCCGTTGAACGGAGTAGCGATAGTTTTGACGGAAATTGGAAATGGAGTGCCACTCGAGATTGGCGAAAAAAGAAACGATGACGGAAATGATTTCTCTTTTGAAATAAAAAAAGGAAATAAATACCTCTTAACTGCAAATAAGCCCGGGTTTCTGACACTGACCGACACAGTTGACCTGGGCAAGGTATATGACCCTCACCTAAGGGAAATCGAAAGAAAACTTTACCTGGTTCCTGACCTGATTGACTTAAACATCCAAACCTTCAATGCCCGGACCAGAAATCCGCTCAAAGATGTGGGGGTACGAATTGCAGTTGATGGACAAGAGGTACACTTTGAACGAAATCCAACGGGAAATGATGTCTCATTTAAACTGGAGCGTGGAAAGTTGTACGAGGTGATTGGTGATAAGGTGGCTTATTTTTCCGATACCATTTATGTTGACCTTCGCAATAACTTCTCCGATGCTGAATTGAACGAAGACTTGTTTCTGAAACCAAAAGAGATAGAAGACTTTCCTCCGTTGATCATTTATTTCGACAACGATTACCCTGACCCCGATTCCTGGGCAACCGAAACAAATGCTGTTTACGAAGATTTGTGGAAAGAGTATATGGCCAGGAAAGGCGTGTTCATTCGAGGCGCCGTTGAAGCACTTAGCGGGCAGGATAGTTTTGTTATTGCAAACCGGACCAGGGTTTTCTTTGAAAGGGAAGTAGCTGGTGGTTGGGAGGCATTAAAAGTGTTTACTGAAAGCGTTGAGCGCATATTGAATGATGGAGAGTTTAAAATTGAGTTATTACTCCAGGGCTATGCAAGCCCCAGGGCCAGCGAGGATTATAATTTCAACTTGTCTCAACGTCGTGCATCTTGCCTTAAGAATCACTTTTTGAATTGGAATAACGGTGCTTTGCGGCCGTACATTGAAAATGGCATGCTTACACTGGAGGTGGTTGGTTATGGGGAGAAGTTAGCGCCCCAGTTCATAAGTGACCGTTTGGAGGATGAGCGCGGGAGTATCTATTCCGTTTCGGCTTCTTTCCAAAGAAAGGTTGCAATTATTGGTGTTCGAAAAATTGCAGAGAACTGATTGACCAAAGTCCGTTCCTTCCCATGAAACTCACTATAACAATTGGATTATGTTGCATTTGTACTTATATAGGTTGATCAAATACAGAATGGCGTTTTGGATTGCTTTCGCCATTTTATTGAGTTCTGGCGTTGCAAGGGCTTCACATATAATTGGTGGAGAAATTCGCTATGAGTGCCTTGGAAATGATCAGTACAAGGTAATTCTTGATGTTTATAGAGACTGCTACTACGGACAAGCTCCGTTTGATAATCCTGCACACATATCTATTTTCACCGGCGCCGGAACATTTATTAATAATTTGAATTTATCAGTTCTTTATTCTGATACTATTCCCAATAATATCGCTGGTGACCCATGCCTTTTTCCACCGGAAGATGTGTGTGTGGAGCACGCCAGATATGAAGGGATTATAAAACTTCAGCAACAGACAGGGGGTTATTATTTCGTGTATCAGCGGTGTTGCAGAAACAAGACTATTTCTAACATTGTTCAACCCGACAGCACCGGTGCCACTTATTTCGTGTACCTGAGCGAATATGCCATGAGTATTTGCAATAGTAGTCCGAAGTTTGGAGAAACCCCGCCGGTTTTTGTATGTGTGAATAAACCGATAAACCACCCAAACCCTGCCACCGATCTCGATGGTGATAGTTTGGTTTACAGTTTTTATACTCCCTACCAGGGTGCCAGTATTACGAGTCCGCAACCTCCATTTGCTTCACCACCTCCGTATGATACAATAACATGGTTGGACCCACCCTACAATTTGAATAATATTTTGGGTGCCAATCCTCCGTTGTCTATAGATCCTGCTACCGGTTTAATAACCGGAACACCCCAGGTTTCAGGGCAATTTGTGGTTGGTGTAATGGTGGAGGAATTCAGGAATGGAATATTATTATCCAGGGTTCGCCGCGATTTTCAATACAATGTTGGTTTGTGTGGGGTGATTGAATCGGCTATTGTTGCGCCTGATGCCCAATGCGATGACTTGACCGTTTCATTTCAAAACAATACCAACATTGCCGATGAATGGTTATGGTATTTTCAGTGGCCGGACACGAGTATTTATTCTACTGAAAAAGAACCCGTTTATACCTATCCTGACACTGGAAATTACACCGTTGCCCTCATTGCCCAGCCATCGAGCCAGTGCGTTGATACAGGTTACCATCAATTGTACTTGCAGTACAATTCCCTCACCCCCGATTTTACCATTGAGACTTTTGATTGTGATACGGTAAGTGTCCTGAAATTAACAGATCAGTCAGTTGATACGGTTTCTGATCTGGTTTCCTGGTATTGGGAAGTGGATACTGGCGATACAATTTACAATTCTACCCTCCAAAACCCCGTAATTGTTATTCCGAATCCTTCTTCAGGCACTGTTACACTTACTGTCGCTTCGCAAAACGGGTGCGAACGGGTAGTTCAGAAACCTTTTGAATCCGGAGCTAATAATCCTTCACTATTTTTGGAAAACCTGGAAGTGTGTTTTGGATCTTCAGTAGAACTCAACCCAAATGGGCCTACAACGGGGTTCACCTATATATGGGATGATCCAATTTCTGTTTTTGACAAGTTTAACCCGAATCCAACAGTTAGTCCGGATTCGAATGAAGTCTATACTGTAACTGTTCAGGCGTTTAGCAACCTTTGCCAGGTGTATGATACGGTGGAAGTTGTGGTTGTTCCTCTGCCAGAATTGAATTTCGAATACACTACTGGTTGTGATAGCCGGCAGGTGCAATTTAACAATCTTAGTGTTAACAGCCCAGATGGATATTTTTGGGATTTCGGCGACCCGGATATTAGCACTGACACTTCTTCTTTGACTGATCCCGAATATGTTTATTTAGCGTATGGTACTTACAACGTTACTTTAATGACGAGCTCATCGGCATTGTGCAAGGATACTATCGTACAGTCAGTCGAATTGGTTGAGAAAATTCTTGAAGCTGATTTTGATTATGACTTTACCAATTGTTCGGAGGATGCAGTAGCGATTAGTTTTTATGACAATACCAACAATTCTTTGAATAACAGCGCTCAATGGGATTGGCAGTTCAGTGGACTTGCCAATGAAAATTCTACTCTTCAAAATCCTGAATTAATTGTTTCAAGTTCCGGGGAGCTTTTGGTCACCATGATTGTCACCACCTCAGAAGGCTGTTCTGATACCATAGGGCCTGAGTCACTCAATATAGAAATAATTGAACTTCCTGGTGTTGATGATGGTGGTGAGGTGTTGGGTTGTCTGAATTCAGGTGTTCAACTGAATGCAGGAGGCAATCCGGATTACGAATACTACTGGTTCCCTTCGGACGGATTGAGTTGTACTGATTGCCCAAGCCCAATGGCAAACCCGGACGAGACGACAACCTACACCGTTGTGGTCAATTCGTTCGCTTCTGATACTTGCTCGCTTGAAAAGACCGTAACGGTCCTGGTGCCGGAAAATCCGAATTTGGATGTTGGTAATGATATTTTGACCTGCGATGCAAGTGTCCAACTCAATGCAACGACAGATTTTCCTGTTGCTCAAATAAATTGGTACAACAACGGCACACTTGCTGGTAGTGGAAGTGTATTGGATGTTGTTGTCTCAGGTGTGATGCCGTTTAGCGTGATTGCAGTTGATCAATTTGGTTGTCAATACTTTGATGAAATAAAAGTTGAAGGCGGGCCGGTAGATATTGCAACTTCGGGTGATGTGGTTTTGTGTTCTGATGAGGAAGTCAATGTTTCTGTTGTGAATCTGGACCCGAATGATTCTTTGATTTATACATGGACTCCAGACACTTTGATCAATGGTTCTGTGAATGTGGCTGAGCCGGATATTGTCGAAGAGCCGGGGGTGTTCACCTTTACGGTTTATGCAGAAAATCAATTTGGCTGTTCTCAGGCAGACTCTGTGAATGTTGTCGTTTTGGACAGTGATATGGCATTGTCATTCAATTACCAGGTGGCATGTGAGGGGTACGAAGTTCAGTTTACCAATACCAGTTCAAATGCCTTTGGGTTTGTTTGGGATTTTGGCGTTCAGGGAACCCAAAATGATGTTTCCAATGATGAAAACCCTGTGTTCACCTTTCCGGATACTGGTATTTATGAAGTGACTTTGACTGTTGATTATTTTGCGGAGTGTGCTGATACCGTTTCGAAACTTGTGAGTATTGACGAGCCTGTCATTGAAGCTGACTTTAATTACGACTATATTGAATGTTCACCAGATAGCATTCAAATTCAATTTTTTGATGAAACAACGAATTTCCTGAACAATACAAACAATTGGACCTGGAGTACTTCTACCGGACTTGGTTCCAATGAGCAGAACCCTCAGTTTACTGCTTACCCGGGTGACAGCCTGAATGTAAGTTTAATAATAGGTACAGCGAATGGATGTATTGATTCAATCCAGAAATCCCTGGAATTGGATTTTATTTCATTTACTGAATCAGATACCATTGTTCTTTGTAAGGGAGATAGTGTCGTTATCAATTCTACAGGAAGCTCTTCCTACCTGTATTCCTGGTTCCCTCAGCAAAACATTGATGACCCCGGAAGTCCTGGTCCAACTGTTTGGCCGGATGAAACGACTACCTACACAGTAGAGATAACAAACTTTGTTGGAGACACCTGTTCTGTTATGCGTAGTGTAACAGTTTTGGTTCCGGAAGAAATTAAATTGAATGTGGTTCACGATACCTTGTCATGTGGAGTTGCAATTTCTCTGGGTGTTACATCGAATATTGATCCTGTTTCACTGGATTGGCTCAGCAGTGACGGTAATATAATTGGTAGTGGAGAAACAATATCCCTTAATATTTCCCAGGATGATTATGTTGTTGTTGAAGGAACTGATCAGTACAGTTGCAAAGTTTCAGATACAATCAATATCAGTTATGAGGCGGTGGATATTTCTATTGTTGCAGCTGGTTTTGCATGTCCCGATTCAACCTTACAACTTATTGTAAATAACAATGTAAACGACCATAATCTGATATATAACTGGTCTGCTCAACAACCGGCTACAGTCCTCTTGCCGAATGACGAGGCAGTAGTTTCTGTTGTCACAGGGCCCGCCGGAACAATTTCAGTTATCCAACTTCAGGCTACCAACCAATTTGGTTGTGAGGATACGGAATCTGTTGAGATAGTGTCCTATGATTTTATTCCTGAATTTGAATCCCTGATAAAGGCTTGTGCGGGTGATACGGTGGAATTGAACCCGGATGGGAATCCGGGCCAAATGTATTCCTGGTCACCTTCAGTTGGGCTTGTACCATCCGGAAGCGTTATGAATCCGGCATTGCCAGTTTATGAAACCACTACGCTTAATGTAGAAATATCTGAGGCGTTTGGAGATGATGTATGTTCGGATGTTTTTGAAGTCATTGTGGATGTACCACCACAGATCGGTCTTGAAACTATTCCCGATACATTTACCTGTGGCTTACCTATAGCCCTAAGTGCTCAGACTGACAATCCAGCCTCTCTTGAATGGTTTGACGCATCAGGGGTATTGATAGGATCGGGAGCTACAGTGGATATTGACCCGGACACCAACGCTCTTTACATCGTTGTTGCCACAGACGGTAATAATTGCCAGCAGCGCGATAGCATTTGGGTGGCAAACCATCAATTGGACCTTCAGTTGGTCGGCAATGGTATTGTTGATACCTGTCCGATGCCTTTTTACAACCTGTGTATAGAAAATCTGGACCCCGCTGATATTCTGAATTTTGAATGGACGGCATCCGGGGGGGGGACAATAATCAATGGGTTCACCTCACCGTGCCCGCAGGTGACTACCCTGCCTGGTTTGCCGGCAAAATTTGTTGCTACTGTCAGTAATCAATGGGGATGTGAATCAATTGAGGAATACAACGTCGAAACTTATGTTTTTGACCCCGTTATTCGGGATGTGGTAAGTATATGCCCCGGAGTTCCAACCGAATTGAACCCGGATGCAGAAGGAAGTACCTTGCAATATGAATGGAGTCCGCAAGCAGGCTTGAGTTGTTATGATTGTCCCAACCCGATTGCTACCCTTTCGGAAGATCAGTTTTATACGGTAAACATATTTGGGTATAATCCTGAGGATACATGCTCATTTACCCAATTGGTAACGGTAAATGTCAATCCTCCTATTGAATTGGTAACCAACCCGGGTGACACGGCCATTTGCGAAGAGGTTGAAGTGATGATGTCAGCGGAAACAGCGTCTGACATTGTTTCGGATATCAGTTGGTATGATTCAGGTGGGCTGATAGGTACAGGTAGTTCTGTCATTTTTATGCCTTCGGGAAATGAAACGATTACTGTTGTGGCGACAGATACCCTCGGTTGTTCCGATACATCCGTTGTGCTATTGCACGCATTTCCTGTTGATATTTCTTTGCCAGACGAACTGGTATTTTGCGAAGAGGTTGGAGAGATTGATCTGACGGCGGTTAACAACGATCCATTTCAGGAATTGACCTATGATTGGAGTCCCCAGGAAGTGATTGTTGGTCAGAACAGTGACGGAAGTACCGTTACCATTGATTTGGACGGCCCTGTAACAATGTATGTGGAGGCGACGAATCAGTTTGGGTGTCAGGCCGCCGATAGTTCACAGGTAATCTACTTTGATTTGCCTGCATACATTCCGGATGAGGTTTTCACGGATGCGGATACAATTATTCTCAACTCCGGCGAGAGCGCCCACCTTGAAACCATATTTGATCCATTGTTGAATTATGAGTGGTTGCCGCATGAAGGCTTGGATAATCCTTTTGTTTTCAATCCTGTAGCAACTCCTTCGGAAACTACGACCTATACACTCACGGTCACCAATGATGAAGGGTGTTTAGCAGTCAGGCAGATCACAATTTATGTGATCAGCCCTGATTGCCAGGAGCCCAACATTTTCATACCCAATGCTTTTACACCCAATGGGGACGGTAACAACGATGTGCTCTATGTGCGGAGCAATATCATCGAATCCATGGAATTTGCCGTTTACAACCGTTGGGGTCAAAAGGTCTTTGAAACAACAGACCAGGCCATTGGCTGGGATGGCACTTACAAAGGGCAAGACCTGCCAAATGATGTATTTGGGTATTACCTCAAAGCCAGATGCTTTAATGGCGAAGAATATTTCAAAAAAGGCAACGTGACACTTATGCGGTAATATCCATTTTGGGAAGGTGAAGGGCACATCCGGATTCTGGTTGTGCCCTTTGTTGTTTATAAATGGAGGCATTGTTATTGACCCTTAGGTTTCTGTACTTTCGCTGCGAAAACCATTGCCGTAAATCACCGATCATGAATGCCATTGCAAGGCTGTTTGTTCGATTGAAGAATTACAAGTTGCTGATTTTCGGCAATGTGGTGGCCAATATTTTCATGGTTCTTTTTTCTGTCATCAGCATTCCTGCCTTAATTCCTTTTCTGAACATTCTTCTGGACCAACAGCCAATTGTATCTGCGCCTCCGGCAGCATCATTTTCAATCTCCAACGCTGAGGGCTTTGTGAATTTCTGGTTGAGTGAGATCATATCATCCAATGGAAAAAGGGTTGCTTTGATGTATGCCTGTGGCTCCATTGTAGTGCTATATTTTCTTCGGAATTTATTTCGTTACCTCGCCCAGTTTTTCCTGGCTCCGGTCAGGAATGGAATAGTTCGGGATTTGCGACAACAGTTGTTTGAGAAGATACTTGCCTTGCCTTTGAGTTTTTATTCTGAAGAGCGGAAGGGAGATTTGCTTTCCAGGATGTCCGCTGACACACAGGAAGTAGAGACCAGCATACTGAATGTATTGGTGACCATCATCAGGGAGCCGCTAATGATAGCGGGTGCTTTGTGGTTCATGATCTATATGAGTCCTTCCATGACATTGATCGTGTTGGGGCTGCTGTTGTTTACCGGATTGATAATCGGCCAGATAGGCAAGGTACTCAAGAGGCAGTCGGCCTTTGTACAAAGCAGACTGGGAGAATTGGTGAGCTTAATGGAGGAGGCCATTGGTGGACTGAGGATATTAAAGGGTTTCAATGCTCAGGCTTACCTTACAACTCGCTTCAGGAAAGTAAATGATTCTTACTACGGAACCTTGGTGAGGTTGCTCTGGCGGAAAGAGCTGTCATCGCCCTTGACAGAGTTTTTAGGTGTTGCAACTGTGGCCGTTTTGATTTGGATAGGGTTTGGCGAAGTACAGAAAGGGAGCTTGACTGTACCGTCCTTCTTTGCTATGCTATACGCATTCTTCAGCATGATTGAGCCAGCGAAAAAACTTTCATCAGCCTGGTACAATGTTCAGAAAGGAACTGCCGCACTTGACAGAATTGAGACGATTTTGCACACCGAAGAAGTGATCGCTGACCCTCCAAATGAAGTAGTGATTGATTCCTTTAAAAAGGAAATTAGTTATGAGAACGTGAGTTTCTCTTATGAGCGTGAAAGTTCAAGTGTAGCGCTAAGGGATATTTCGTTTGTTGTTCCAAAAGGGAATATTATCGCAGTCGTGGGGCCTTCCGGAGCGGGGAAAAGCACCCTGATAGATTTACTGCCTCGTTTCTACGATGTTACCGAAGGTAAGATTTTGATAGATGGAATTGACATTCGCACGATAAAATTGAGCTCCCTTCGAAGATTGTTCGGAATTGTAACACAGGAGCCGGTTTTGTTCAACGATACAGTGCGAAACAATATCGCATTTGGAGATAGTATGGCCACACAGGGAGCGATCGAAAAAGCTTCGAAAATTGCAAATGCGCATGAATTCATTTCCAAACTTGATAATGGTTATGACACTGTAATTGGTGACAGAGGGGAGAAATTGTCCGGAGGTGAAAGGCAGCGATTGACGATTGCCAGAGCGATCTTGAAGAATCCACCCATACTGCTTCTCGATGAAGCGACCTCATCTTTGGATTCTGCGTCGGAAAGATTGGTCCAGGATGCCTTGAACAAGCTGATGAAAGGGCGAACGGCTATCGTCATTGCCCACAGGCTTTCCACTGTGCAGCATGCTGATGAAATCATTGTTTTGAAGGATGGCAGGATAGCAGAGCGTGGAAAGCACAGTGAATTGGTAGAGATGAATGGCGAGTACGAGAAACTGGTTAGAATGCAATCTCTTTAAATAAAAAACCTGTGCACGTTTCTGTACACAGGTTTTCTGAAGAAAATTTGAATTCAGTTTTTATTCCTTGTCAAACCTCAGTTCCTGAATGAGGTGTTTTCCGTTGACAACTTTGAGGTAAATGTAAACCCTGAACGTTCCTGAGTTTGCCACGAGGTTGCCGATGCAATACTGGCTGTCTTGTCCTTTTGATGCCCCCTGGTGTACCTGGCTGAAAGCAGATGGTTTGTTTTTGGAGAAAAACTCCTTTAAAACCTTAACAGCATCTTCTTTCCTGTAAATGTCTTCCTGGTCGAGGATTGAGATTTCTACCTGGTCGTCCAGGTATTGCTCAAGTGCTGCCACATTGCCTTCGCTTAAGGCCTTTGAAATTGCAGCGAGGTTGGAGTAAGAAACGAATCCCAGGGTAACCAATGAAAGAATGGAAATTGGGATGAGCAGGAATTGTTTCATGATTAATTCAGTTGGTGATGATTTGATTGGTTTTGGGAAGATGGAACAAAGAGTGAAACGAGCCCTTTTTTGAATATGTTCGTTTACACGAAAGTTTAAAACCTGGTTTCTTATGAAAATCATAACGAATCAAACACCAAAAGGCTACATCTCAAATACTGGGTCCCTCAATTTGAGTACCTTCTGACAAAAAGAGAGAATTATCACTATCCGGGTATTACCTGAGTTGGAAACCTGTGGGGTCAGGAATGCTACATTTGCAACTTCTTCATCTAAGAAAAACTGAAAATGGCAACTCGAAAAGTTTTACTGACCATTTTGGATGGCTGGGGCCTTGGGCCAAATCCGAAAGTGGATGCAATTGCCCGGGCGCATACACCTGTTTTTGATGACCTGATGAAAAGGTTCCCCAATTCCATCCTGGTAACCTACGGCGAAGAGGTGGGATTGCCCGAAGGACAAATGGGGAATTCAGAGGTTGGTCACATGAATATCGGTGCCGGGCGCATAGTTTATCAGGAGCTTGCAAGAATCAACAAAGCCATCAGAGATGGTGAGTTGGCAAAGAACCCTACCTTGGCTGGAGCTCTGAAAGAAGCCGCTTCAAACAATCGGAAGGTACATTTTATGGGCCTCCTTTCAGATGGCGGGGTTCATTCTCACATTGGTCATTTAAAAGCCTTGTGTGACATAGCCAGGGAATGTGGTGTAGAGCAGGTTTACATTCATGCATTTATGGACGGAAGGGATACCGACCCCAGGTCTGGTGTTGCTTACCTGAAGGATCTTATAAGGCATATCTCACCATTGGGATACAAAGTAGCATCTGTGATCGGCAGGTATTATGCAATGGACCGTGATAAACGCTGGGAAAGGGTGAAACTTGCCTATGACCTGTTGGTGAATGGAGCAGGTGAGGTGTGCGTTGATCCGGTTGAAGCCGTGATGCGGCGATATGAAGCTGGAGAAACGGATGAATTTCTGAGGCCAATTGTGTGTGTGGATGAAGCTGGTGCTCCGTTGGCAAAGCTGGAGGATGGAGACCTTTTGATCTGCTTTAACTTCCGGACTGACAGACCAAGAGAGATTTCAATTGTTCTGACACAAGAGGATATGCCGGAATATGGTATGCACAAGCTCGATGTGGAGTACATTACCATGACCCGCTATGACGAGACGTTTAAAAACATCAAAGTTCTTTTTGAAAAGGCGAATCTGAACAATACCCTTGGCGAGGTTCTTTCAAAAAGAGGCTTGACCCAGGTAAGGATTGCCGAAACCGAGAAATACCCTCATGTGACCTTTTTCTTTTCCGGAGGAAGAGAAGAGGCTTTCAAAAATGAAAAGAGGATTCTGATTCCTTCTCCGAAAGTAGCCACCTATGACCTGAAGCCGGAAATGAGTGCCATAGAAGTGACGGATGCGATTGTCCGGGAAATAAAAGAAAATCAACCAGATTTTATTTGCCTCAACTACGCCAATGCTGATATGGTTGGGCACACAGGGGTATTTGAGGCTGCAATGAAAGCAGCGGAAACAGTGGATGAATGTCTTGGGCGACTGCTGGAATCAGCACTTGCCTATGACTATGACGCCATCATTATTGCCGATCACGGGAATGCCGATTACATGGTAAATGAAGACGGTACACCCAATACTGCCCATACCAAAAGCCCGGTACCATTTATTTATGTCAGCAATTCTCTCAAAGCAAATAATGCAGTAAATGGGAAGTTGGCGGATATTGCACCAACCATTTTGTTCCTCATGGGCGAAGGCACCCCAACAGAAATGACAGGAACTGTTTTGGTAAAATAATATAAATGATTGACAATCAAATAAGTAGGCCTGTGGTTGCCCTTAAATGGCTTCTGGCAGGTGCCTTGTTGGCCATACAGCTGTGCTTTCTGGAAAGTTGTACTGGTGATCATCAAACTGCTGATAATCAGAAACTTGAGAAAAAATATTTTGATTTGTCCGGTTTTGTTGAAGGTCAAATGGCACAGATGGTAAGTCAGGCATTGCCGTGCAAGAAAATAGCCGGCATAAATGGGAAGTTTGAAGAGAAGTCCTTGGTTAGCAATGAGTTAGAGCAGGAATTGCAAGTATTCGTTGATGCTGACATCAACAAGCCTGCATGGAGCGACAAGTACAGCATTGATAGTTTAAAAGAAGGAGGCAGTGTGGTGGAAATAAAATACCTCGCAATGAGCCCTAAAATGAAAACAAGGGAATTGACGGTAACATATTCACCGGGCAATGAGGTTTCTCAGGTGTATGTTCGGAGGGTTGTAAAGAGTGTTATCGCCGACACCTATAATGATATGTACCTGTGGCCAGGAAAAGGATACGAAATAAGTACGGTTCAGGCTGTTGCGCTATCTGATACTACCAGGATGGAAGTAAAGGTTATTTGCGAATAACTGACTAATCTTTGCTGAGGTATATACCTGCCAATATCAGCGCCAAACCTGCAATGTGGAATACTGACATCAATTCTCCGTCCAACAGTCCCCACCCAACTGCTACCACCGGTGTCAGATAGCTCACAGACGCTGCAAACAACGCACTGGTTTCTTTGATGAGTTTGAAGTAAACAATTGACGCCAGGGCAGTACTGGAGAATGCCAAAGTTGCAATGTATCCCAACGCTGAATAGGCGTTTTCCTCGTTTCTCAGCACTGAGGTGAAGTCAGTGAAGGTGAACAGGAAAACAATTGCTATCCAACCGACCAAAGCAAAGGATATGGCACTGATTGCAAGAGAGGGTGTGGAGGATAGCTCCTTTTTTATGAGGTTGGTACTTACGGCATAGCCAAGACATGCAATTACAATCAGGAATCCGAATTGAAATCCTTCCCATCCAACGTGGTTCTCCTGGTTCATTAAATAAACGGCCCCCGCAAGGCCTAAGATTACCCCGGCCACCTTGGCTTTCGTAGCCTTTTGGTGAAAAGCCACGATGCCAACCAAAAAAGTAAGCAAGGGTGTAAGTGAACTCAGAATACCCGCTGCTCCACTGGAAATTCGGGTTTGGGCTGCAGGAAAGAGAAAGAAAGGCAACAGGTTCCCGATAAACGCAACCAGAAAAAGGATTTTCCATTTGTCCAGGTGTTTGTACACCCTTCGGGTAAAAAGGAAAGGGGTAAAGATCAATGCTGTTATAGCCAGCCGAAGGCATGCTACCTGAATGGGCGAGAAGGCAGTTAGTCCTTTTTTGATGAGAATGTAGGATGACCCCCAGATTACAGAAAGAAAGATCAGTGATATCCATCCCAGCAGGGTGGGTGCCTTGTTGATTGTTGGAGAGTAGGAGTTTTTGGTCATTTATGGTGTTTCACGTGAAACCGGATTAGAAGTTGCTCACAAGGTAGCTTTTCAATTTGTCATATTCAGGTAGCATTTTCACTGAATCTTTCGGCCTTTCTCTTAACCGGGCAAGTCTTTCCGGGACTTTGACCTTTATTCCCAGGTTTGATTCTACTTCATCAATAAATTTTGACGGATGGGCTGTTTCCAGGATTACCCCGGTTGAATTTGGGTGAGAGGCCAGATGGGCTTTCCATGCGCCAAACCCAACAGCACCGTGAGGGTCCAGTATGTAATTGTAATCCTTGTAGCATTTGATTATTTCGGCCCTGGTTTGATCGTCGTCTAAAGAACAGGAAGATATTTTTTCAACAAAGCGGTTCCACGTGAAACCGAAAATATCCTGTAACCGCTCAAAATTTGAAGGATTTCCCACGTCCATGGCGTTGGAAATGGTCTGGACAGAGGGTCTGGGGTTGAACTTTCCTGTTTTTACATATTTCGGAACAACATCATTTGCATTGGTTGCGGCGACAAACTTTTGTACCGGGAGCCCCATTTTGTGAGCAAGAATCCCTGCCGTAAGATTGCCGAAGTTCCCACTTGGCACTACAAAGACAGGTTGGGTTCCTTCGGGCAATTGTTTCCAGGCTTCAAAATAGTAGAAGGATTGTGGAACCAACCTGGCAATGTTGATCGAATTGGCCGATGAGAGCCGCAATCTCTGGTTGAGTTCTTTGTCGAGAAAAGCTTGTTTGACAAGTGCCTGGCAATCATCAAATGTCCCCTGAATCTCCAGTGCTCTCACGTTTCCTCCCAGGGTAGTGAGTTGTTTCTCTTGCAGTTCACTCACTTTTCCGGAAGGGTAGAGGATGACGATGTTGATACCGGGGGTATTGTGGAATCCTGCTGCGACCGCACCGCCGGTATCCCCGGAAGTAGCAACGAGAATGGTTAATTCCCTGTCTTCTTCCCGGTTGAAATAACTCATGAGCTGAGCCATGAACCTTGCCCCAAAATCCTTGAACGCAAGGGAGGGGCCGTGAAACAACTCAAGGATAAAGGTGTGATCTGCAAGTTTGACCAAAGGGGCCGGGAAGGTCAGGGCCTTTGATACGATGTCAATGAGGTTCGAATCCGGGATTTCCTCCTGAAACAGGGCTTTGGAAACGGCATACCCGATTTCCACAAAACTCATTTTACGAAGTGAGGAAAAAAAGGAATCAGGCAGTTGGGGAATGGATTCCGGCATGTAAAGCCCGTTGTCATCGGGTAGTCCTTTCAGGACAGCTTCCCTGAGGGACACAAAGCCGCTTTTATTCCTGGTGCTGTACAGGTGCATGGGCAATCACAGTTTAATGGCTCCTTCGTGGTTTATCGCTGAAATGTAGAGGTTGGATTCAACTTTTGCATTGTGGTAAATCCTTTGCATAGCCGTTCCGACATTTTCCGCAATGAGGCTGTTTTGGCACAATGCAAAGATGGACGGCCCGGCTCCTGAGATACTGCATCCGAGGGCCCCTGCATCCAGTGCAGCCTGCTTTGCAGCAGTGAATTCAGGAATCAGGGATTGGCGTTGGGGCTCTATGATGACATCCTGAAGTGATCGGGAAATCAAATCAAAATCGGAGTTGTACATGCCTATGATAAACCCACCAAGATTTGCACTTTGCCGGATGTGTTTTTTCAGTGGCACGGCATCGCTCAGCATTTTTCTGGCGGCCCTGGTCAATACCTCGACATGTGGATAAAGTACGGCTGCAAAAAGCCCTCTTGGAGTTGGAACCCTTTGAATATCAATATGTTGTGTCCCACTGCATAGCAAAACCCCTCCGAGTAACGACGGTGCTACATTATCTGCGTGCATGCCCCCTGATGCGAGGAATTCTCCCTGCATGGCAAAGGGGAGCAGTTCTTTCTTTTCCAATGGGCGCCTGAGCAATTCATTTACTGCCATGACGCCTGCCACTGCACTTGCTGCACTGCTGCCGAGGCCGCTTCCAATGGGCATCTTTTTGTGAAGCTCAAACTCAAACCCCAATTTGTCTTCACCAAGGTGCTTCAGAAATTGAAGGGCCGCAAAGCTTGCAGTATTCTTCAAAGGGTCTTTGGGTAGTTTCCCTTTGGCACCGGTGATGGCGGTAATCTGAATGCCCGGCTTGTCAGAAAAGCGGGCGATCAATTCGTCACCCGGTTTTTCCAAAGCCATTCCCATGATGTCAAAACCTACGGCCAGGTTACCGACGGTGGCTGGTGCAAAGACTTTTATTCCTGCTTGTTTGCTCATAGTTTCAGGTGAGGTAGTTTCCAATTTTGATGATTTCGGCAAAGACACCTGCAGCGGTCACTTCGGCTCCTGCGCCGGGTCCTCGCACTACCAGTGGTCTGTCGTTGTAGCGCTCAGTTGTGAATACGATCATGTTGTCCGACCCACTGAGTCCGTAAAATGGGTGGTCCTTTCCAACTGCTTTTAGGGAGATATTGGCTTTGCCGTTTTCCAGGCTGGCAATCATCCTGAGCACTTGCCCATTCTTTGCCGCTTGTTGGTATAGCTTCTCAAAATGCGGGTCCACTTTTTCCAGTTCTTCGAAGAATGCATCCACATCCGGGGCCTTCATTACCTTTTTGGGGAGAATTTCTTCAATCAAAACCTCCTCACTGTCAATGGGTAATCCGGTTTCCCGGGCGAGGATAAGTATCTTTCTTCTCACATCAGCTCCACTGAGGTCTTCCCTTGGATCGGGTTCGGTGTATCCTTTTTCCCGGGCTTCCCTAACGATGGCAGAAAAGGGCTTACTTCCATCGAAAGTATTGAAAATGAAGGACATAGAACCCGAAAGGACACCTTCTATCTTCAGAATCCTGTCTCCGCTGACCAGCAGATCATTGAGCGTTGAAATGACCGGCAATCCTGCACCGACATTGGTCTCGTAAACGAATTGGACACCCCTTTTGGAGGCAATGTTTTTAAGCCGCTGATATTGGAGGTAAGAAGAAGAGGTGGCTATCTTGTTTGGCGTCGAAATCGAAATGCTTCCTTCAAGGATTGATTCATAAAACCTGGTGATTTCTTCATTGGCAGTGTTGTCCACAAAAATGCTGTTGGACAAATTGAGGGCTTTCATGGTGGCCACGTATTCCGGCAAGTTCATGCTCTCTCCTGTACTTTCCAGTTGCTCTTTCCAATTTGCCAGTTTGATACCTTCTTCTGAAAACAGCATCTTTTTGCTATTGGCGAGTCCTACCACTTTCACTTCCAGGCTTCTGGTTTCTTTCAAAAAGGCGGCTTGTTCCTGGATTTGCCTGATGAGTGTCTTGCCTATAAGTCCTACTCCTACCATGAACAAATGCAATTCTTTGGTGTCGGAAAGAAAAAATGCTTCGTGCAGGGCGTTCATGGCCTTGGCCTCGTCAGCAGAAGAAACCACTACGGAAATGTTCAGTTCCGAACTGCCCTGAGCGATGGCCACTACGTTAACACCGTTCTTTCCCAATGCCTGGAACAACCGGCCGGCTATTCCCGGCCGATAGCGCATGTTCTCTCCGATGATGGCCAAGACTGACAGGTCGTTTTCTATCTTGATGGGATCCACCCGGCCTTTCTCGAGTTCGTAGGCAAAAGCTTCTTCTACCTGCTTTTTGGCTTTTACCGCCATTTCCGGGGAAACAGCAAAAGTGATGGAGTGCTCGGAGCTGCCCTGGGTAATCAGAATAACACTGATGCCTGCATCTGCAAGGCTTCCGAAAAGGCGGGCAGCAATTCCGGGCACACCAAACATGCCCCCCCCTTGTAATGTGAGAAGGGCTACATTGCTGATGGAGCTGATTCCCGTTACGGCACGTTCATGCTTGCTCTTTTCTTTTGAAACGAAAGTGCCGGGGAATTCCGGTTTGAAGGTGTTCTTGATCCGAAGCGGGATTCCCTTTTTCAGCGCAGGTTGCAAGGTAGGTGGGTAAATGACTTTCGCCCCAAAATGCGACATTTCCATCGCCTCGGCGTAGGTAAGTGCGGGTATGGAAAACGCTTTGGGTACTTTCCCTGGATCGGCAGTGAGAACGCCGTCCACGTCCGTCCAGATTTCGATTTCCTCAGCATCGAGGGCTGCTGCTATGATGGCGGCCGTGTAATCTGACCCACCACGGCCCAGGGTGGTCGTAACACCGCCGGGAGTAGAGCCGATAAAACCTGTAACAATTTGAATTTCAGGGTTTTGCTTGTAGTGTTTTTGTATGTTGTTGAAGCTTGCTCTCTGATCAACATTGGCAGAACCGAACTTGTCGTCAGTCAGGATGATCTGCCGGGCATCCAGGTACCTGGCCGGTATTCCCTTCTCATTCAAAGCGGTGGCTATGATGAAGTTGGAGCTGCGCTCACCAAAGCTCACGATGTAATCAAGGGTGCGGGGAGACGCCTCCTTCACCAGAAATACCCCATTTAGTACGTCTTCCAGAAGATCGTGTTTTTCCTTCAGCTTTTGAAGAGTCGCTCTGAGTGCGGGCCCTTGTACCAGTTCTCTGACGGTGTCTTCATGCCTGGTACGAAACTCCGCCAGAAGGTCTTTGTAATCGGGATTCCTTTCGCTGGCAAGATTCCCCATTTGGATCAACGAATCCGTTGCCCCGCCAAAAGCAGAAAATACCACTGTGAATTTTTCGCCCTTGCTGTAGTATAATTTCAGGATATTGAGAATGCCCTTGATCCGGTCAGGAGTTGAAACCGAGCTGCCACCAAACTTTAGGACACGCATGGGAGGTCGAGGTTTTTGTGGATGAAAACACTGTCCGGCCTTTTCAGTGCCGTGTGAGAATTTTCCCGAAGGAATACACTTGCAAAATAGCTTATATGCCAATTACCTAAATAGGTGCCAAAAGTAGCCATTTTACAAGGCTGGCGATTATTTTTGTTTCAGACAACCACCAAACCCTGAAGACTATGGAAAACTACCCTACCTCCCATTCCCTTCCCATTACCGCCTGGGCGGAAGATGACAGGCCACGTGAAAAACTGTTGAACAAAGGCAGACATGCACTTTCTGATGCGGAGTTATTGGCCATCGTCATTGGTTCAGGCTCTCGTTCAGAAACGGCAGTGTCTTTGGCAAAACGCATCCTTGCATCGGCTTCCAACAACCTGACCGAACTGGGCAGGTTCTCGCTGGCTGAATTGATGAAGTTCAAAGGAATCGGCGAAGCAAAAGCTATTTCCATTGCCGCTGCACTTGAACTGGGCAGGCGCCACCATGCCTCTGTCAATTTGGAGAAACCCGTTGTTCGCAGCAGCAAGGATGCTTTTCATGCGCTGTATCCACTGGTTTCCGACTTGCCCCATGAGGAGTTTTGGATGCTGCTGTTGAATAAGTCCAACAAGATCATCGGCACCGAAAAAGTGAGCGCTGGTGGAACCGATGCCACCCTGGTGGATTCAAAGGTGTTGTTCCGCAAAGCCATTGAAGGACAGGCCGTTGCGGTCATTCTTTGCCACAATCACCCTTCGGGCAACCTGAAGCCCAGCCCCGCTGATGTGCAATTGACGAAGAAACTCAAACAAGGAGGAGAAGTAGTGGGGGTGCAGGTGTTGGACCACCTCATCATTGCCGAAGGAAATTACTACAGCTTTGCCGATGAAGGCGCCCTGTGAATCAATCTGTCCAAAACAGCTCCGATTCAACATAATCGGCAACTAACTTTCCCTTTTTGCTAAGTGTTAAAAGCTCGCCCCTCCTGACAACGAGGCCGGTTGCAAGAAAGGGGTACACATTAGTTAATATATAGTCATGGAACATTTCACCGAATTCCCGGACCCTGTTCAGGTCGCATCCCCAGGTGGTTCGCAGTGAGGTCATCACGTATTCGTTGTATCGCTCCGCAATGGAAAGCTCTTCTGAGTCCAGGGGCAGGTCACCATTTTGTATGCTTTTAATGTAGCGGGCATTGTTGGCCACATTCCAATACCGTTTTTCCCCGTCGTAAGAATGTGCCGATGGGCCCACGCCCAGGTAGGGCTTGCCCAGCCAGTAGGAGGTGTTGTGCCTGGAGTACATTCCGTGTTTAGCGAAGTTGGAGATTTCGTAATGCTCATAACCCGCTTCACCGAGCCGGTCCATCAGGAACTCAAACTGGCTGGCTGCTGTCTCATCGTCGGGGGCAGCCACTTTGCCGGTTTTGACAAAATGTGCCAGTGCCGTTTTGGGTTCCACCGTCAGGCAATAGCAAGACAGATGGGGTATGTCCAGCTCGATGGCGGTTTCAACATTTAGCTTCCACCGGTCCATCGGTATGGTGGGTGATCCGTAAATCAAATCAATGGTCAGGTTTTCAAACCCGGCAGTTTTTGCTTCGGCAATGCAGCGCCTGGCCTCCTCTGCTGAATGTGCCCTGTTCATGAATCGCAGATCTTCTTCGAAAAATGACTGTACGCCAATGCTCAGCCGGTTGACAGGGCTGCGCCGGAGTTCACTGATTTTTTCCTTCGTCAAATCGTCGGGATTGGCTTCGAGGGTAATTTCAGCCGAAGGCTGTACGGAAAACAAGGAATAAACGGCCTGAAAAATCCGGTCGAGGTCTGCACCAGTCAACAGGGAGGGAGTGCCACCACCGAAGTAAATGCTTTCAACGGGGCTTTCACGGAGGAAGTCTCGTCTCAATTCTAACTCCCGGGCGATGGCATCGAGCATCGCCTCCTTTTGCCGAAGGGAAGTGGAAAAATGAAAATTGCAATAGTGGCATGCCTGCCTGCAAAATGGTATGTGTATATAGATGCCTGCCATGGATGTGTAATACCCTATTCTTTAAGCCGTTGAAGCACTTTGAGTTAGCTGTTTCAAAGAGTTTGCAAGAAAACAGTTTTGTGTTACTTTTGCCGGCCTGAACGAAAAACCGCTCAATTTTGAAGTGCTTTGAGGGGCTCGCGCACCACAATGAACTTCATTCAACTCTCCGGGCGGTCCTCGCTAATTGAAAAACCATTCAAAATCTTTAAACTCGAAAAATTATGGGGCAAAACCTTATTTACGTAGTTCCCGTTCTTGGTGTGGTCGGACTGCTTTACACTTTCTGGAAAACAGCCTGGGTGACAAAGCAAGACGAAGGCTCTGACAAAATGAAAGGAATTGCCAAAGCCATTCAGGATGGTGCCATGGCTTTTCTCAAAGCTGAGTATCGCGTGTTGGCAATATTCGTATTGGCAGTAGCCATTCTTCTCGCCGTCAGCGGCAACAACCCCGGCTCTTCTCCGGTAATTGGTGTTTCCTTTATTGTTGGTGCATTGTGTTCCGGCCTGGCCGGTTTCATTGGCATGCGTGTGGCCACCAAAGCCAACGTTCGCACTACCAACGCAGCCCGTACCAGCCTGGGCAAAGCCCTCGAAGTTGCCTTTGCCGGTGGATCCGTGATGGGTCTTGGCGTGGTGGGTTTGGGTGTGCTCGGTCTGGGAAGCCTTTTTCTCATCTATAGCAACACTTTCGGAATTGCCGATGCCAGTGCTGTGAACCGTGTCATCACCATTATCACCGGATTTTCATTCGGTGCTTCTTCTATCGCACTTTTTGCCCGTGTAGGAGGTGGCATTTATACCAAAGCCGCTGACGTTGGGGCTGACCTGGTGGGTAAAGTTGAAGCCGGTATCCCGGAAGACCACCCACTGAACCCCGCCACCATTGCCGACAACGTCGGTGACAACGTGGGCGATGTGGCTGGTATGGGTGCCGACCTCTTCGAATCTTATGTGGGTTCCATCATTGGTACCATGGTACTGGGTGCAGCTTTCATGACTTCAGCACAGGTAGCCGGCGGTGCCTGGACCGACGAGTTCGGTGGCCTTTCCGGTGTGCTGCTTCCGCTGACATTGGCCGCTACAGGTATCCTCACCTCTATCTTCGGAACCTTCTTCGTAAAAGTGAAAGAAGGCGGCAACCCGCAAAAAGCACTCAACATGGGAGAGCTGATCTCATCTGTTTTGATGCTGGTGGCCACCTGGTTCATCGTAAAAGGAATGCTGCCCGAAAACTGGAGCATGGGTGATGGCAACTACGGCAGCACCGGTGTGTTTGTAGCGGTGATTCTCGGTCTGCTGGCCGGTCTCGGAATTGGCTACATCACCGAATTTTACACCGGTACAGGAACAGCTCCGGTAAGATCTATTGCAAAGCAATCACTCACCGGTTCCGCAACCAACATCATTGCCGGCCTCGGCGTGGGTATGCAGTCAACCGCCATTCCAATCATTATCCTCTGTATCGCCATTGTTGGTGCTTACCACTTTGCAGGTTTGTATGGAATTGCCATTGCCGCTGTAGGTATGCTCTCCAACACCGGTATCCAGTTGGCCGTTGACGCTTACGGTCCCATTTCCGACAACGCCGGTGGTATTGCCGAAATGAGCGAGCTGCCCAAAGAAGTTCGCCAGCGCACCGACAAGCTGGACGCAGTGGGTAACACCACCGCTGCCATCGGTAAAGGTTTTGCCATCGGTTCTGCTGCACTGACCGCCCTGGCCCTGTTTGCAGCATTTATGGAAACAGCCAAGATCAACTCCATTGACGTTTCCAAGCCATTGGTAACCGCCGGTTTGTTTCTCGGAGGCATGCTGCCATTCCTCTTTTCTTCCCTCGCAATGGGTGCGGTAGGCCGTGCTGCCATGGATATGATCCAGGAAGTACGCCGCCAGTTTGCCAACATTCCTGCGCTGGGAGCCGCCCTGGATGTGATGAAGAAAAACGATGGCAAGGATTTCAGTGACTGGTCAAAAGCCGATCAGGAAACCTTCGAAGCTGCTTCCGGCAAAGCCGAATACAGCAAGTGCGTTGAAATTTCCACCAAAGCTTCCATCCGGGAAATGCTCTTGCCGGGTCTGCTGGCCGTAGTCACTCCGGTGGCCGTTGGCTTCCTCGGCAATGCTGAAATGCTGGGTGGATTGCTGGCTGGTGTTACCGTAGCCGGTGTGCTCATGGCCATCTTCCAGAGTAACGCCGGTGGTGCCTGGGACAACGCCAAGAAAATGTTCGAAGAAGGCGTTGAAATCAACGGCAAGATGTACTACAAAGGCTCAGAGCCCCACAAAGCTGCCGTTGTAGGTGACACCGTCGGTGACCCCTTCAAAGACACTTCCGGTCCGTCACTCAACATCCTGCTAAAGCTGATGTCTGTCGTTGCATTGGTCATTGCTCCGATGCTCGTATAAGCACATCCAGATTACTGATTCAAAAAGCCTCTCCGTACAGGAGGGGCTTTTTGCGTTTGGGAGAGTTCGATGATCCAGTTGACTTTATGGTAACTCCCAAAGCTATACTCAAAAGGAAGTGGTTCCGATGCTAATTGCCATTGGCTCCAGCTCCGGCTTGCTGTGGAGCCCCCCATACACACTTGACGATAATCATGGATTTTCGCAAACCGCTTCGTGTCGGGTACAAATTGCTGACTTCGAAAGGATAATCTTGTGCTTAAAACCTGAGTCCCCCGATCCCGAAATTTCTTCGGGATCGGGGCAAAAAGTCATTTTACGTTGGAGTTGACTGCAATTGAAGTCGGTTGAGAGACTTGGCCAAATTAAGTTCGAGGGCACTTTTTGCAGTGCATTCAAACTTAATTTGGGCAGGTGTAAACCCCTACTTAATTTGTCGTAAAACAAAAAAAGGGCAGTGCTTTTGACACTGCCCGGAATGATTTTCAGTCGTTTCAGCTACTTTGTTATTATTCCCTGACTGGTTTTGGTTTGTGCAAAGTTGGTTTTCTGGCTGCTTTGCGGAAGCCTACCAATTGAAACTCGCCGTTTTCCACACAAAAATCAATTATTTCAAATTCTCCAAATTCACCGTCGGAAGCAGCCAGTATATCTCCATTGCTATTCAATAGTTGAAATCCTCCATCGCCGTAAATACAGCAGATACCATCACCATACTCATCGTAAACAACCAAAGAATAGCAACCATCAGCAAGGCAAAACTTGTCTTCAATGACAGTTCCATTGGTTTCATTCTGAAAAGGTCCACCCTGAGCAATGACTTCATCATTTTCGTCAATGAGTTCATAAGTAGTTTCTCCGCCCCAGTCGTCGAGGGTCAATTGCAGGTCAATACTGAGGTCGTGGCAATCGCAGCTTCCGCCTCCAGTTTCTTCCTTTGTCGTAAAATAAACCGGAGCACTGAATTCAGAATTATCGTCTGAGCAAATGCTGCGTACAGTCAGGACGTACTCGGTAGCGGCTTGCAGACCATTGATGGTTACACTGTTTGAAGAGGTGGTCAGGGTGTTGAAGGCTGTGGCACCCGTTTGGTTGTACTTTATTTCATAGGCAGTGGCTGCGGCACCAGCATCAAAACTGACCTCTATTGATGTTTCATAAACCGCAACAGCAATATTTGACGGAGGGCTGCAGTCTGTGGGGTCGGGGTTGCAGGGGCTGCAATCAGGGCCACCGCAATCAATTCCGGTTTCATTTCCGTTTTGAATGCCATCATTACAAGTAGGTGTATTGCCACTACCATCTTCGTCACAGACATTGGAAGCGTTGTTGGCTACGTTTTGCAGGTTGGTGTTGAGATAATTTTCCATTCTACCAGCCTGCCCGGCAGAAAACATGTACATGCACTCGTCATTGGTGTAATCCATGTAGTTCATGTGCATATCGGTGGAACCGCATGAAGCGGCACCGAGATTTGGGCAATCGTAATATGGCTGATCAGAGTCCGGGGTGTCAGCCACCTCGTCATCCTGGCCGCATCCACCGCCCCAAATGTGGTCAAGCAACAAATAGTGGCCCATTTCGTGGGTTAGCGTGCGCCCCAGGTTAAAGGGTGCGTTTGGTGAAATCGATCCACAACCGGAACCCGATCCAAATGCATTGGCATCAACCACAATACCGTCTCCGTCGCCTGCGCCACCGAGTGGAGAGTAGCCGAGCACACCGGTGTTGGGCTGCACAAAAATATTGATGTAACCTGCCCAATTGTTGTCACGATCTCCAGTGGTCTTATTGATGGTGACCGCCGGTTCACCATCAGAAAGATCGTAGCCAGAGGGGTGGTTCTTGGTGGCCAGGCAAAACTTTACACAAGTTTCGCCATTGCTGACTCCGGGAAAAAATGAAGCGGCACTATTGGTCCAGGTGCTGATGTCGCTGTTTGTACCTGAATAATCGGCATTAAGTATGTCAATTTGTGCCTGGGCCAATTGGCGCAAGCAGGCCACATCAGGATTGGTAACACCCTGGAAGTGAACGGCTACCGGCAAAATGGTTGGTGTACTGCAGGCAACCCTTTCGGTAGCCATTGACCTGATCCGGGCAAATTTTTGCTCGTGAAACTTTCTGTAAGCAGGGTCTTGCAACAGTTTGTTGGTGTGTTCAACCATGCCACAGGAACGCTTTTGCGGTGTGAGGTTCACCTGCTCTTTTAACGTGAGCATATTCCCATCCAGTTCATTGTCCTTTTTGCAGGAATTCATCAAAAGGATCACGGCAATAATGCCCGACAAAAAAATTAGTTTTTTCATGCGTCAAAAATTTAGTGGTTAGAGAAAAAAAATAGTTGGCTCAGGCAACCTTAAAGGTTGACCTATTCAGCATTTTCCCAGGGCAGTTTTAAGCGCCTTCGGAAAACTTGATTTTCCAATGAAAAATACCTGACAGGAAGTGGCCTGCGAGAATTCTGATCTTCTGGCGAAGTATATTTGAGAAATTTATAGCCAGCCTGAATCCCCATTGCCTGTCTGAAAATGGCCAATTACATTCAGCGCTTCGTTAAATTTTTTCCCGATGAACTATCCCGATGAATTATCCCGATGAATTATCGGGATGAACTATCGGGCGATTGTCTGCTGAGCCGGCATGTTCCGGGACAAAATTTGCCCCCTTCAGAAATCAGGCATGAGAATCTAATCTGGCTCTCAGCCGGCGTTGGCGGCCTCAAAACCACTTCATTAACATGCGAAAAATTCCATCCTTTACTCAAAAAAGCATTGCAACAAAATTTGTCTGCATTGAAGTTTGCGAATTTGCACACCAGACGAAGCAAAGGGGCTTACCCCCTATACATTTTTGAAAAAAAAGTAAAAAAGTTATAAGTTATTGATTTAGTGTTGTTTGCAAAGTTGTGAAACCTTGCTCTTTCTCCATTGATAGATCCGAAGTACTACATTTCACCTTCTTTTATAGTTTTACAATGTTTTATGGACCGGTGCCGTTTCATGACGCTTAAGGCCTGTTTGAATCTTCCGTTTGTGACCAGGTGATGGGATTCTTAAAGGTTCTCTGGTTCTGCTCCGGGTTACAGTCACACTCCCTTCAGGGTTTGGGTTAACTCGTTCACTCAAAAGATGCAAACAAAAAGCACTGAAGAAAAAGAATGGTTGAAACTGCTTTTGCAAGAAGATGAAAAGGCGGTGCAATTGATATTTAACAGATACTACAAATACCTGGTAGTGACTGCATATAACCTGTTGCATGATGACCACCGGGCAAAAGACATTGTTCAGGATGTGTTTTTTGACCTTTGGAAAAAAAGAGATAACCTGAATATACATGGTTCGCTAAAATCCTATTTGAGAAAAGTTGTGGTGAACCGCTGTATAGATGAGGTTAGGCGGATAAAAAGAAGAGGAAGACCGGAAGAAGTTCAGGATTTCAACCAACCCGCGCTGAATTACTCTCCTGAGAGTCAGCTTGAAGCTGAAGAACTTCAACAAACCATCAACCGGGCAATTGACGGCTTACCCGATCGATGCCGGACAGTATTTACACTAAGTCGCCTCGAAGGTCTGTCTCACAAAGAAATTTCAGCCGAACTTGGTATTTCCCTGAAAACCATTGAAAACCAGATGACCAAAGCATTAAAGATTATTCGTGAAGCAGTCAGTAAGTATCACCATGCGTTTTTATTGCTATCGGGATCATGCTCCTGGTTGTTTGCATGCCATTAACATAAGAGCAATAGGGGGTGAGCAACACCTCATCGTCCCGAGAACGATAATTACGACGGTGACAACATACTACGGTTACCAATGAAACTATCAACTTAGCGCGCTGCATTATGCCTTCATCCGTGATTCCTGACATTTGTAAACAAGTTGAAAGAGGCCGCGTCAGGAACGAGGAAAGGCTTTGAACCTCCCGGCCAATGCCGGCAAACAGGCACCAAAATGGAGAAAGACAAATACATCACACTTATTTACAAAAGGCTAAAAGGAGAGGCAAATCAAGCTGAACAGGCGCTTCTGGACGACTGGTTGTCTTTGTCAGAGGACAACAAAAAATTATTCCGGCAAATAGAAAGAGAATGGCAGCTTAGTGCGAATTACACCCCAGTTATTGATATTGACGAGGAAAAAGACTTCAAAACCCTGCTACTAAGGATACAAAAAGAAAAAGAAAAGCAAAAACACGACGCCCGTATCATACCATCAAAGCCCCTGAAACGATGGTTGACCTGGGCTGTAGCAGCTTCAATTACATTGGTTTGTGGTTTGTGGTTATTGAATAATTATATTGCACCAAATGACATGCTGCTTGTGCAAACAGGGGCCGGAGAGAAAAAGGAATTAGTTTTGCCCGATGGCTCCCATGTCTGGCTCAATGAGCACAGCAATTTCAGCTATCCGGAATTGTTTGATGGAACAGCAAGAACAGTCAGGTTGGAAGGAGAAGGTTATTTCGAAGTGACAAATAAGAAAAAAGTGCCTTTTACTATAGAAACAAAAGAAGCTAACATATCAGTATTGGGGACCGCTTTCAATCTGCGGGCCTACACCGGAGAAATGAAAGTGACTGTTGTAGTGGATGAAGGCAAGGTAAAACTTGATCCTAAAACCAGCCATCAGTCGTTGGTTATAAGTAAAAATGAAAAAGGTATTTTCGATGTTAATAACCAGTTGATCCAGGTGGTGAAAGCGGACAACAGCAATGATTCGTTCTGGAAAACAGGTACGCTTGTTTATAAAAACACCCCCCTGGTAAAAGTGGCGGCAGACCTGGAAAAATATTTTAATGTTCTAATAGACATAACAGACGAAAAAATGCTCGCTTGTCCCGTTACGGGCCGTTTTCCCAATGCCACTATTCAAAATATTTTAAGAGATATTTCTGTTTCTTTCAAAATGACTGTCAAACAAATAAACAACCGCTCGTACCAATTGGATAATGGTGTATGTCAATAAATCCCCTGATTATGCATTGTAAAAACAAAAACAGAAAGAGCGATCAATGCAGTGTACAAACCGGCATAAAGCACAGAAAATGACACAGGGCAAAGGGTTACAAATAATACGGCTCCCATGGTTTCCCGGCATAGCACTTTCTGTTATTCTGACGCTTATTTCCAGTCTGGTTACAGCTCAGGTAATCTTTGAAAAATTTATTGATATTAAGTTGACGGACGTGCCTGTATCTGACGCATTGCTCGAGCTGAGCAACGTGGCTGATGTAAGTATTGTATTCAACAGCAGGTATTTTGAACCGGGCCAAAAGGTGACAATAAACGCTGAAAATGAAAGCGTGCATTCGATATTAAAAGAAATATTAAAGAACACAAATGTAGGTTTCAAAACAGATGCAAACACTATAGTGTTGTACAAAAAGCCGCCACGAAAATACACTGTCAGCGGATATGTTCGAGATGTGAAAAGCTGGGAGGGCCTTGTATTGGCGAGCGTTTGGGTCAAAAACTCAAGTAAAGGAACGACTTCCAATGATTACGGATTTTATAGTCTTGAGCTTCCTGAAGGAGAAACGGAATTGATGTTTTCATATCTCGGCTATCAACCAATTTTGAAAAAATTTCTTTTAAAAAAGAATACAACGGTAAATGCAGAACTATTACCCTCCCTGCAGTTAAATGAAGTTATTGTTACCTCTGATAATCTTTCCCATTTGCATCAAGGCCTTTTAGGCAAGGGAATTGGCATATCCCTTGAAGAAATGCAAAATGCTCCGTCGTTGGGCGGCGAAGTTGACCTTTTTCGTTATTTGCAATTACAGTCTGGAGTACAAAGCGGTGCAGACGGTTTCAGTGGCATCCATATCAGAGGTGGCAATGCCGATCAGAATCTGGTCCTTTTGGATGGGGTGCCGGTGTATAATCCGGCGCATACCCTCGGACTGTTTTCCATATTCAATACCCATATCATTAAAAGTGCACGGCTAATCAAAGGAGGTTTTTCAGCAAAATACGGAGGGCGGCTCTCTTCCGTCATTGATGTTCGTACCAAAGAAGGAAACACAAGGCAAACGGGCTTTACAGGAGAATTCGGCACGCTGGCAACCAAGCTCATTCTGGAAGGCCCCTTAAAAAAAGAAAAAGCGGGGTTTATTGTTTCCCTCAGACGAACACACTTGGACCCCATCGTGCAATACATTAGCAAAAAACAAAAAGAGAAAAATTTTGAAACAGGATTGACCAATTACTTCTTTTACGACATTAATGCAAAAATTCACACAAAGATGTCAAATGATAATCGCTTATTCCTCAGCTTTTATACTGGAGCGGACAAATACAGCAACAGTACAGGTTTTGATGGATTTTTTGAAGACACCTTGTTTGTTTATGATAATGCACAAAAGTTATATTGGGGAAACATAATTTCTTCTCTCCGATGGAATAAGCTATACAATGACAAATTGTTTTCCAATACAACACTAACATACAGTAAATACAATTATGTAAGCAGGAATGGGATATTGTATTCGGAAATAATACCGGGCGACACTTTAGTAGATAATTACTTTACAAGTTTTCAGTCCTCCATTAAGGATGCCGGAATTAAAACAGATTTTGAATACAATTGTACTGAAGGGCACCGTTTGTATTTTGGAGTGGGGGCATTGATCCGTCAGTTTGAGCCAGGTTCATTTGGTGCCGATGATGCCCAATTAAATGATGTTGGAGGAATTGGGAGGATCGATTCTTTTGAGGATTTTGATGAAGGAGTGTCCGCAATATATTTCCCAAAAAAGTTTAATGCTCAGGAAATAAATTTTTACCTTGAAGACAAGGTAAAGATATCGGAATCCGTCACTTTGCTGGCTGGTTTGCATGCTGCCTCATTTTTGACGAATGAAAAAGACTACCTTTCCTTGCAACCCAGAGTGAGTATCCAGTATGGGGGCGCAAAAATATTCCGTGCAAGGATTTCTCTGAGTAGAATGACGCAATTTTTGCATGTGCTAACTACTTCCGGCAATGGTTTCCCCAACGATTTGTGGGTGCCCTCCACATTATTTGTAGAACCCGAACATGCGTGGCAGACCACGGCCGCTGTTTTTACCGACCTGAAAAACGGCATTAACGCCGGGCTTGAGATTTACTATAAGAAAATGAAAAATCTCATCAGTTACCGAGAGGGGGTTGGCTTGCCTGGCCTGGTTGACAACAATCCAACCTTTTGGGAGGAAGAAATAACTGTTGGAGAAGGCTCTTCACAGGGTTTTGAATTTCAAATCAGAAAAGAAAAGGGCCGTACCAGAGGCTTGTGTGGCTATTCGTTGTCATTTGCCAATCGCCAGTTTCCTGGAATAAACAGAGGAAAAGATTACCCCTTTCGGTATTTGCACCGTCATTCATTCAAAATATATGTGTCACATTCTTTTAGCAAGAACCTGTCCTTGAGTGCCAGTTGGCAATATGGGTCGGGGCAGCGAGTTACTTTGGTAAAGAGCGATGCGCCTTTTGCTCCACTTGACAACTTGCTGGGCAATGTTGCAGATCCTCTTGTACCAACAAATGGTACATTGCTTCCCGAGTACCATCGGTTGGATATCAGTCTTGATTTTTTCTGGAGTAAAAGGGCCGCAAAACACAGTATTTCTATCGGCGCCTACAATGTTTACAATCGTTCCAATCCATATTTTATCTACATATTGGAGGATGAATTCTTTCCGGAAGACAATGGCCTGAAAAAACAGCGGTCACTGCCTGTCTTTCCATCGTTGAGGTACGGGGTCAGTTTGTAAGCGCTATTCTGCTAATTATAACAACAAGCAATATAAAAGACCTTGAAATTGCCAACCAAATTCAGATCGATTAACACTTATTTTTCGTCAGCCCGTAAAAACATGGATTGCCTTCGGATAACGACTTTTTGCAGTTGACACTATACCCAAAGCAAAATGGTTTGGGTGTCGTACGCCGCCCAAACCATTTCGTTTTTAGAATGTCAAACTACTGTATGACCAGTTTTAATACCGCTAATTGCTCATTTGCTTTCAGTTGCACATGGTAAATACCCGGGGTCAGGTCGCCGCATTTGAGTTCCAGCACCTGTTGTCCGTTTGTCAGGTGATAGTCCTGGCGGTGAAATATCCTTCCCATTCCATTGAGTACCTGTACGTTCATTTCCATGTTTTCCGGACTGACGACAGCGAAGTGGACGTAGCTGTCGGCAGATGAAGCAGGGTTGGGGTACAACTCGCCTACCTGTAGCAATCGGTTGCCGCCCAATTCAATCACCGGGGTAAAATCAGGGCCTGCAGCAGTCCATTCATCAAAAGCACTGATTCCGGAGAGTTCGATCCAATTGGCATTTGCGTCCCTGTCGCTGCTGCCCTGCAAGTTCCAACCGGAGCCCTGGTTGTGCCACAGTTCCAGGTCGTTTTCAGCAAGGCCGTTCAGTTCATTTTCCAGGTAATAAAAACGCAGCGTGGCATCCAATGCGGCATTGTTGGCAGGGGTGATGGTATAGCGCCGTTTGATACTTTGCCCCCCTCCGTTCATGTCGGGCACATGTGTACGGGTGATGGTCACTTCGCCGAGGTTGGCAGCAGAGGTGATGACCGCCCCCAGATTGCCGGGGTTGGCCCCGGCAGGTGCATCGAGGCTGGTCTGGTGGATGATCTCGCCCCCGTTCGGGCCGATAAAACTGCGGGTCTCACCTTCGTCCACAATCACTCCTGAAAGGTTGACATTATTGCCGTTGAGGTCAAAATGACCGTCCTCGAAAAGAACCAGTGCTGCGTTGATGTCCTGTTCCAGCACCAGGTTTTTGGCCCCGGTTTTCACGTACAGGAAATCGAAAGCAGTATTGCCCGTTCCGCCGATGGAAAGGTCATTGCCGGAATTGTTCAAAAAATGAAAATCGCTGGCGCCGGGGCTGAAAGTCCCGTCGTTGATAAAGTCGCCGTCTGCCAGGGTGATGACAGTTACGTCGGCCGTATTGACAGACAGGGTAGCTCCAGGTGCGATGTATAGCTGGGCATTGGCCTGCCAGCCCAAAAGCAAGAGGGCGAGGAAGTTTATTGCTCGTTTCATGATAATTTTTTTAATGGTTCAAAATATAGTTACTCCGCCTTCTCACTTGTTCTCAAGGGGCCGCCTGTTGATGCCCATTTCCAGTGGCATACCATAGCCTTGCGGATAGTAGTAGTGCCCTTTGTCTTTATCCGATTTTTCCTGAACCGCCTGATAGGGATGATCCTGGAAATAAGGGTCATTGCGCACACCGGTTACTTCCCATGATACTTTCATTCCCGGAAGACCGCCCGCTATTGAAAACACATTGTTATCAACCTCCTGGGAAATGTGCAATGACGGCGCTGCCCCACCGATGGCAGTAAGCTGGTAGCGATAGTCCTTGTTGAGCACTTCAAAATAATCGGGAAGTTCGACCGTGGCCTTTCCCTCTTCGTCCAGGATGGCTGTCCCGGAATATACATTGAGCACTTCCGGGCTTTCCATGCAGGAATGTTGCAACGTTTTGTTGGCCGGGTCGAGGGGGTGATCCATGATGAAGTTCTTGTTACCGGTTACGTTAAAATTTCCGAGTACAGTGGTAGAAAAAACTTCCCCCGGATTGCCGACGGTTTGAATTATATTATTGCCATCGCCGTCGGCTAACACCCAGCTGTTGGGATCTGCCCGCATTTCAAACCTGTCGTCATCATTATAATCCCGGAAAACAAGGTTACTGCCGCTTATTGCCGTCTTCCTGAGAGCGAGCGTAGAATTTGAGAGGTTATAGCTCCCCATGGCAGAATTGTCCATAATGACGAGATTGCCATCGGACGTTAAGCGCATACGTTCGGGGGTGGAACCAATACCGCTGTGGAATATCAAGTCCTTGCCAATCAAACGCATCGGGGTGAATTCAACACCCTCATTTTTTGCCTCGATACGCAATCCTTCCGATGCTGAGTATTGAAATTTTGCCCAATTCGTATTGGACAAGCTCAACCTCATTTCACTCGAATTGCCGTCTCTTAAATCTAATTTCGATTGCGGGTCGGTCGTGCCGATGCCCACGTTTTGGGCGTTGAGAAAACCTGCACAAAGCATAAGTGCAAGTACGGGGAGTAAATACAAGTTCTTCATAATAAAAAAGAATTAATGGTGAAAAATGATTTCCAAAAAGCACATGGGAATGGCATTGAACTGCCATTGTCCCGGTGCTTATTTGGTTTTATGGATTTTAGTGGCTGTGCGTTTACACAGTCCTTCATTCACAGTTGTTGTTCCACGCTGGAGAGAAAATGGTCGCGTAGGTTTTGTAGCATTTGTTTTCGGGCGCTTCGGACAATGTTTGGGAAAAAATATCCGTCCAGGAAAAAACGGCATCACCCTGCCCCTTTACGGTAATGGATTTGGCATTTCCGGGAATGCTGTAAGACTTCTTGTTGCCCAGTGCCATATTGCCCGTTGCAAATTCTTTTTTGCTGCCGTTCACATAATAGGTGAGAAAATACCGGGCTACATAGCCGCCCTCGTTGAAAAAGGTGATTTTTCCGGGCTTGCGGGGGATGTCCACCTGCTCGGCCTTGTCGTAGAGGGTGTAAGTGCCGCCGGGTGTTTTGACGGCTTTTCCGTTATGGCTGCTCACTTTTTCCACGGTCATTTTGTTCCCGTCAAAACTTACCAGCAGGAATTTGCTTTGTGAAGCCGAACCGCAATAGAACACGGGAACATTGCCATAGGAAAACCTGCCAGGGTTGCCCTTGCCCAAAGATTTGTGGTAGTGGCCCACAAAAACCGCCGCCACCTTATATTTTGATAAAATAGACTGAAATTCTAAAATCTGCTTTTCCTTAAGGGGGCCAAATGCTGTTTTTACCGCCGCTGATTGTTTGGCGGGAGCAACGCCATCCACATCCCTCCAATGCTCGTCAGAATCGTGGTAGTTCAATATGATGATTTTACCGGCCCGTCGTGCCTGGGCCAGGTCGTTTCTCAGCCAGGCCAGGCTGTTCTTTATATGGATGGAATATCGTTTGGCTTCACCGGACACATAGCTGCTCCACTTCCTTTCGTAAGTCGGAAAATTTTGACATTGGACAAAATGCACGTTGCCTATGTCCCAGGAATAGGCCAGGCTGCCTTCCATTTTTTTCACGATTTCGGGAAACTCATAAGATTCCGATTCCTTGAAATCAAAATTGCCGATACCATTGCGATGGACGTGATCCCGCATGAACTTGACCATCCGGTTGGCGCAGTTGTTTTCCCAACAGTCATCCACACCGTTGGCGTAGTCATGGTTGCCGAGGCCCATGTACATTTTCGTATTCACGTTTTTGTATATCTGCTCAAATTCGTCCAATTGCCAGCCATGTCCGAAAGCGGTGAGGTCACCGTTGATGATGACACCTTTCACGTTTTGTTCGCTGCTCACAAGTTTGTTGATTGATTTCACATGGTTGTTGTTCAGTTTCCGGGCCAGGAGTTTCGTATCATCTTCTGAAATACTGATTTTATCATCCTGTTGGGGTGTCCAGGGGAATTGCGGGTCGGAGATGAACACCATCCTGAAGCCGGATTTTGTTGGGGATACCGGAACTGGAGCAGGTACACCTTTGCCTACGGGGACTAACGACCATTGTGCGCTCCACCAGCCAGGTTTACCCAATGGGCCGGCTTCGATTTTTCCGTGCTCGATGTGAAGGTATTGGTTGGGCTTCCAGCGGTTTTGGATACGGACATATTTGGTTCCCGAAACCGGCACCAATTTCCACTGTGCGCTCCACCAATCGGGTTTGCCCAGCGGGCCGGCTTCAATTTTTCCGTGCTCGATGTGGAGGTATTGGTTGGGTTTCCATCGGTTTTGGATACGGACATATTTGGTTCCTGAAACCGGCACCAATTTCCACTGTGCGCTCCACCAGCCGGGTTTGCCCAGCGGGCCGGCCTCGATTTTTCCGTGCTCGACGTGAAGGTATTGGTTGGGTTTCCATCGGTTTTGGATGCGCGAGAAGTTTTGGGCCATCGTGTCTGATGCCATTAACAGGAAAAGGGCAATGGCAAGGAAATGAATGCTGTTCTTCATGACTTTGGTTGTTTTAAAATGAAAAATGAGGTTTGTCGCCCCAGGTGTGCTGCAAATATGGGAGCAGGCCCGGCCCATGCCCTTGCACTCATTTTTCAAATGCTTGCACTCATTTTGCAAAAGCCGGAAAAGGATAGGGAAAGTGGAGTTGTGGGAGGTTTAAAGCGCAGGTAATCAATCAGTTGCGGAGGGAACTTGGCGGCATGCCAAATTCTTCCTTAAAAGCCCTGCTGAAGTAGGCGGGGTCGGAAAACCCTACCTCGTAGGCAATTTCCGACACATTGAGGTGGGTCGTTTTGAGCAGGTGCATGGCCTTTCGCAGGCGTACCGAGCGGATAAAAAGGGAAGGCGTTTGGCCGGTGAGGGCCTTGAGTTTGCGGTAGAGCTGCATCTGGCTGAGCTGCATGGCCCTTTCCAGTCTGGCGATGGCGTTTTCGGGATCGCCCATGATTTCTTCGGTGGCTGCCGTGAGCTGTTCCAGGAAGACATCTTCCAACGTTGGGACAGCGGGGGTGAGCGGGCTGCCGGTTGCGGTCGCCCCGCCCGAATAGCGTTGCTGCAACTTGCGCCTCAGTTCCAGCAGTTTTTCCAGGCGGACAAAAAGTTCGGCTTTGTCGAAAGGCTTCATCAGGTAGGCATCGGCACCGTGCTTCAGGCCGGCCACCTTGTCCTTTTGTTCTGCTTTTGCGGTAAGCAAAATGATGGGGATGTGGCTGGTGCGGATGTCCTGTTTGAGCGTTCCGCAAACTTCGAAGCCGTCCTTTTTGGGCATCATCACATCGCTGATGATGATGTCGGGCACGGTCTCCAATGCCAGGTCAATGCCCTGTTGGCCATCGTGGGCGATGCTGATTTGATAGTCCTTCCGCAACAGCGTTTTAATGTAGGCAGCCACGTCCTTGTTGTCCTCGATGAGCAGCAACAGCGGGCGTTCGGTGGGAGGGGCCGTTTCCTTTTGCTCGTTCCGGGCTTCCGGACTGAGGGGATCGGGCATCAGTTCAGGTGCGAGGACAGAGGAAGAGGTGAAGTCCGTTTCCAGCTTAGCGGTGGTCTCCGACCTGTGGGCGGGCAGCAGCACCGTGAACTCCGTCCCTTCGCCGGGCCGGCTCTTCACTTCGATTGTTCCACCCATCATCTCCACGAGTTCTTTGGTCAGTGCCAGGCCGATGCCCGTCCCTTCTCCCTTGCGGGTGGTACTGCTGTCGGCCTGGAAGAATCGCTCAAAGATATGGGGGAGCTGCGCCGGGGCTATACCTGCCCCTGTGTCCTGCACTCTTAACTGCAACCAGCGGTGGCGCTCCCTTGCCTTTTTGGAAGTATGAAACACCACGCTACCACCGCTTTGGGTAAATTTCAAAGCGTTCGACAACAGGTTGTAAATGATGTGCTGCACCTTCACCTCATCGAAGTCCATCACCAGTTCTTCCACCTCTGTGTAAAAACGGAGGCTTATCCCTTTCTCGTGGGCCATGCTGTAAAACGACTCCGTGAGGTAGCGGAGGTAATGGATGATGTCGCCCTGCACCATGTCCATTTTCATGGAGCCGGAGTCGAGCTTGGACAGGTCGAGCAACTGATTGATGAGGCGCAACAGGTTTTTGCTGTTCCGGCGGATGAGGTTGCGCACATTAACGTCATGGGTCAGGTTGTCAGCCGCGCCCATGATGACCGTCAGCGGGGTGCGGAACTCGTGGGTGATGTTTGTGTAAAGGCGGGACTTGAGCGAGTCAAGTTCTTGCAGACGGAGGGCCTCGGCCCTGGCCATTTTGCGGCGCAGCTCGTAGTCCCTCATCCATGCCAGCAGCAAAATGCCCGTGGCTCCGTACAGCAGGTAGGCCCACCAGGTTCTCCACCAGGGAGGGCTGATTGCAACCTGTACCGAGGCATCGCGGGTGCTCCAGACACCGGCGGCAGTCCTGGCCTTTACCCGGAAGGTATATTGCCCGGGGCTGATGTTGGTGTAATGCGCTTCGTTGCCGGTGCCATTGCTTTGCCACTCTGTCTGGTAAGGTTCAAGGCGGTAGAAGTATTCAATTTGCCTGGATTTGTAAAAAACGGGCATGGCAAAACTGAACCCAAAATCAGACTGGTCGTAGTTGAGGTGAATTTGTTCGGTGAACCTGACCTGTTTTTTCAAAACGGAATCCTTTCCGCCCACTTTCGTCAGGGAGTGGTTCAGAAAAAAATCGAGCAGGTAAACCGGTTCGGCATCCATTCTTTTCGGAATGCTGTCGGGGTGGAATTTGACCAGTTTGTCCCACACATACAAATAGATGTTTCCCGCTGAATCTTTTGCCGACCATTGATAATTGATGAAATTGTAAGGCAGGCCGTCTATGGCCGTGTAATCAGTGAATCTGCCTGTCTTCATATCGAGCATTTGCAGCCCTTTTTTGGTTCCTATCCACAAGTTACCACTATTGTCCTCGATGAGGGTTTGAATGATATTGTGCAACAGGCCGTTCCCTTCGTGATAATTCTTGAAACTGTCGGCCTCAGGGTCATAGATGCTCAGCCCATTGGTCGTCCAGCAATAGAATCGGCCGCCCGAGCCGGCATAGAGAAAGTGTATCACGTCTGAACCGATACTGGAAGCGTCCTGGGGGTCATGGGAATAACGGCGGCCTTTTTTTGTTTTAAAATCATAATGGAACAGCCCCATGTCCGTAGCAATCCAGATGCTGTTTTTTTCATTGGCGTACATATCTTCCGAGCGGCCCGGATGGTCAATGAAATCGGGGAAGGCAGCCTGCAGTTCAGGCATCATGTCCACCCACCTTAGGTGTTCCCTGTCGAAATACCGCAGGTGGTTCCACATCCTCCCTTGCCCGTCTATGTTCAAATCGCTCATCCTGCCGGGGATGGTCATCACTTTCCCCGTCGTTGGGTCAAAAGATTTTACCTGGCTGGTATTTTCGTCCATGGCCCATAGTCCGGCCTCTTTGGAAAAGGCCATATTGTGCGCCTGCATTTTCCAAATAACAGGCGGGAGTTCCCCTTTTCCGATAGCCCCGGTACGGCCGTCCAGCACCCTTACTCCATCGGAGGTGTTCAGGGCGAACTTATCTCCGCCAATGGGAAGTATCATGTTGGCGAATAGGTTGGCGATGGTTTTAAAAGGGCTGTCAATGGTATGGGCCACGAATATCCCGTTATTCCTGTTGTTGAACCACAGACTGCCCGCCTTGTCTTCGAAGCCGAAAGTTGGCAAATAAGGGGGCAACCCGGCGGGGTCGTCGGGGTCGGACCTATAAACAGCGACCGTTTTTGAACCAGGATCGAACCGCCGCATTTCCCCTGAGAAGCCCATCCATACCGTTCCGGCCCGGTCTTTCAACAAACTGTAAGGCGCTTCCCCCTTTTTTGCATAAGCCCTCATGTCCCGAAAGGTGCCGGTAGTTGCGTCCAACTCCCAGAAGCCCTTCATCCCACTGGTTAACAGCAGTTTGTTTCCGGGCAGTTCACAAATATCGTCCACCTTAGTCCAGGCATATTCGTTGATCCCCTTCGGGAATGGCACAAAGTCAAAGGCCAGTTCATCGGGGCGTTTTTTGAATATTCCCCTCCAACTGCCCACCCATATCGTCCCGTTCTTTTGTTGGAAAAATGAAATGGCATCGGTAACCTGTTCTCCCAAAGAGAAATACTGCCCCGTTCGTTTCAGCCACACGCACATCCCCCCGAGCCGCACACCCATCCAAAGGTTGCCTTCCGAATCCTTTTGGGCAAAATTCAACTGCTCGCTACATAAGGTGTTGGGGCCCTCCCCATCCCGTTTCAGGTGCTGAAACCTTTCCGTGACAGGGTTAAAGATGGAAATGCCGTTGCCACCGGAGCTAACCCATATTTTACCATCCCCATCCTCGAACATACCGGTGCAGAGGTTGTCACCCAGGCTATGGCCGTCACCGGGATCGAACTGGAACACTTTGAACGTCCGTCCATCAAACCGGTTCAGGCCATTGAACGAGGAAAACCACAAAAAACCCTCCCTGTCCTGCAGGATGCTTTCTTTGTAAAAATTGCCAGCATCCGAAAGGCCATCCGCCATGGAATACTGCTCAAATCTGGGCTCCTGACCAAACACGAGAAAGGGGAAAAGTGCAAGAAGACAAATATGAATAAATGGATTTTTCAATGAGGCAGTGTACCAAATGTAAAGCCATATATACTCAAAACGAAGTGGTTTGGGCGGCGATCCCGAAAGCTTTCGGGACCCAAACTCCCCATCCACACTGGACGGGAGTGATGAATTATTCCCAAACCACTTCGGATCGGGTATAAAAGCCCAAGTGGCATATAAGTTATTATCTCAATATGAACAAATGGATAAGAAGATGCATACATGTCCTCAATGCCACAGCACTAAGATAAAAAAAATAGCTTTACCACTTAGGGAAGCAAAATAAAAAAGCCGACGAAGTTTTAGTGGACGCATAAACCTTACCCTGGTTGAGACCGAACTTACCATTTCAAAGGGTTTTGGTCAAGTGAGATACGCAGTGCAAGGGAGGATAAACGAAGCGCTAATGAAAAAATGTTACAAAGCTCCTATCGTACGTAGCCAGTTCTCCGTGGACGAGCAATCTTCACCACTTTCGTGGGCCAGGGCGATGGCTTTTTTGCCAAGTTTAATGGCTTTTTTGGTTTTGCCAAGTTTGTGATAAAGCAAGGCCAGGGTGTCGTGGTTGTAATAGTTGGGGTCCATTTTGATGGATTGTTTGGCCCATTTAACGGCGTGTTTCAATTGCGAAGGGTTGTCAACTGTTTCGTAAAAAAGCCAGGCTACCTCGTTGAGCTCGTCCCAGTTCTCAGCTTTGTATTTTCCGTAAAAATCAATGGCGGCCTTTGCGTATTCATCGTACTGTTCATTTTGGGCCAGGAAGCTGAGTTGCAACCTGGCCAGCATTTCTTCGGCCCGGCCGGGGTGCAATATTTTCAATAATTTCTTTAGTTGTGTTTGATCTCCGGTTTGTCGGGAAGCGTATATTTCGTTTTGAACGAAATATTGAATTTTTCCATTGACTGCCCGGGTTCCATATTCTTCTTCAAAAACCGGTTTATTTTTTAAAAAATAGTCGAACATGGCAGAGCCGCTGGCATCGCTGGTTTTGTAGATCAGGTCGAGGTTGTTTTTTGTATTCCAATCTTTTTGTGTTTTCAGGTATTCTTCGGCAATGAGTGGGTAATCTTCATCCTGGGCATCGTAAAGCTGGAGGGCAAATTGGTAAAGGAATTCCGGGTCTCTGTCTCCCTTTTCATAGCGCTGCTTTTGTGCGTACAGGTTGTTGTCAGCATCGAGTGCTTCTTTTCCCAGGGCCAGAAAATCATCCGGTTCGTGGTAACCCAGACCCCGGTGTACGGTTTCACCGGAGGCGTTGACGAACAAAAAGGTCGGGTAGGCCCGCACACCGAACTGCCGCGCCAGTGCCGGTCCTTCACCGGTTTCCATGTCTATTTTGACGTTGATAAAATTTTCGTTGAAAAAATCACCCACTTTCCGGGTAGAGAAGACATTCCTGTCCATCATTTTACAGGGGCCACACCAGGTGGTGTAGGCATCCACAAAAATGAGCTTGTTCTCCTGGCTGGCTTTGGCCAACACATTGCTCCATTTGTCTTTAAGGAAGTTTACACCCTGGGCATGCAGGCTGGCCACACTCAGTGAAAAGGCCAGCAGTAAGGCTTTTGGTAGCATTTTCATAGATGTCGTTGGTTGTGGAGGGGCTTAACTGTTGATGTGCCGGATGAATGTTTCAAGTGCCTTGATGGTGTCCTTGTCTTCCTGCAGGCGTGCCAGTTCAAGTGCTTTTTGCGCAGCTTCAAGTGCGTCGGAATTTTTGCCGTTGGTCAGCAATATGCGGGAGTAAAGTAACCAGTGGTTGTAGTTGTCGCTTTTTTTGGCCGCCTGGCGGGCATATTTTTCAGCCAGCTTTTTGCATTTGGCATTGTCAGAAAAGCTGTTCATCATTTCCCCGGCCAGTTTGGCCAGGTCGTCGGCATTTTCATCGCCGGCCAGTTTGGCGCAGTCACTGCAGGCATCCAGGTAGGCTTTTGCATCTTTGGCTGCCAGGTAGTACTTGCGCCTGGCATCGGCTTCAAACGCTGCGGCTTTTTCCGGATAGTGTTCTTTCATCTTCGCAATGGCTTCATTGAGCAAATCCGGACTTTCGAACTCGATGGCTTTCTTCACTGTATTGGTGCAAGCCTGTTCAATCCGGTCTTTCACCACCTGATAGCCCTCCAGTTGGGCAATTTCCTTCTGGTATTTGATGAGCAAGTTGAATATCCTGGAATCAGCTTGAACGGCTGCCTCCAGGATGAACCGGAGGTTGAAGGGAGTGCTTAGGTCTTCCTGTGAGCGAAGGTACTCGTTGGAAACCCGCAGGCTGGATTTGTTGGAGCGGTTGAGCGCTTTCACATAGTTGTAGATCAGTTCCGGTTCCCGGTTGCCATTTTCGTATTCTTTTGCAAACTCCCTGCTGTAATCAACCTGGCTGAGGGCAAACTCCGCCAGCTTGAGTATTCCGTTGACATCTTTACCACCGACGGAAGAATGGATCACTTCTCCATTTTCATCAATGAAGTAGAGGGTCGGGTAAGCCGAAACCGGGTATTTTTTTCGGAACGAAATGCCCTCGGGCTCTTCGCAATCCATTTTGACGTTGATGAAATTCCTGTTGAAAAACTCACCCACTTTCTGGTCTTTGAAGGTGGTGGCAGCCATGCGTTTGCAGGGGCCGCACCATTTGGCGTAGGCATCCACGAAGATGGGTTTGCCCTCTTTTTTTGAAAGTTCCAGGGCTTCTTGCCAGGTGCCGTGGAAAAAGTCAATGCCCTGTGCAAAAACGATGTGCGAAAAAAGCGTGACGATCAGAACCAGAAAGTATTTCATTGCGATGGGTTGAGTTTACCGAAGGAGATACAGCAAAGTAAAGGAGTAAGGGCTGCTTTTGTTGAGCAAGAATGCTGCCGCAGCAATTTTGTCAATGATCCCGGTTGTTCTGGTTTTTGAACGTGCGGATGAGCTCATCCGGGCTTTTCCCGACGACGCTCACCAATTGCTGCACTTGGCCGGCCATTTCATGGTCGGGATAGCGTTCCAGAAATTCCTTGTAGTACCTGACTGCGAGGCTTGAATCCCGCAGGTCGTTGTCGTAGGTGAAGGCTTGCAGGAAGAGTGCGGGAGGTGCCAGCCTGTGTTCACCGTATTTGGTCCAGACAGTTTGCAACAGCCCGGTGGCTTTGTCGTATTTGCCGAGGCCCCTTGCAATTTCTCCGGCCTTGACCAACATCTCAGGAGCTAAGGAATCTTGCGGGAAACTCTTTGCATATTCCTCCATCTGTTTGATGAGTTCATTGGCCGGTTTCAGGTTTTTGATCACATCCGGATCGGAAGAGATGATATTCTCCAGGGAATCAATTTTGGCCAGCGCCTGCTCCTTTTGACCGGGCTTTTGTTGCTGGCAGGAAAGAAGTAAAGCAGTGAGTAAAAAGACGGGGATTGAAATCAACTGTTTCATCATTCAAATTTTTGAGCGCCAAATTACCCAACCTTGTTTACGAAGAAAAGAGGGAGGAGCAATCAGGGAGCGGCTGACCCTGAAGTTTCGGGATTTGTTTTTGTGGCAAGCGCCTTTTGCGGAAGCACGCAGCAGGATTCCAGTTCCTGCATATTGCCGGCAAAAACGTTGAAATCCACATTTCCCTGTATGCCGGGGAGGCTCCCCCGGTTGCCGTATTGCCAGAAGGCCCAGTTGTTTTTGCCTTTCAGCCAGGGGCTGAACCAGGGGTTGTAACGGGCTATCCACAGGGTGTAGTTGTCGAAATGACCGGCCAGAAACTCGTTGTAAAACTTCTGATTGGTGTACAGGATGGGTTTCACCTGGTAATGGACCTCAGCAAGTTGCATCCAGGTTTTCACATTTTTACGAAGGGTTTTCGTCGGAACGCCGTCGGTTACCTCCACATCCAGTACCGGGGCGAGATCGCCGGCTTCCAGGTCCACATGGGTGGCGAAGTTGAGGAATTGTTGTTCCGGGCTGGTGCCGGGGCGGAAGAAGTGATAGGCGCCCCGTTTGATCTTGTTCAGTTTGATGGCCGGCCAGTTGATGCAAAAGAGGCTGTCCTGGTGGTTGGCGCCTTCGGTGGCCTTGATGAAAGCAAAATCAATGTGCTGCAATGCCACTTCAGCCCAATCTATGCTTTGCTGGTGGTGGGAAATGTCAATGCCGTGCACCTCGTAACCTCCCATCCTTTCGGTTGGCCGGTTGCAACTGAACAAGGTCAACAAGAGCAACAGGTATTTCAGGTCCTTTAGCATTGGTTGTGCATTGCGACCCCAAGAACGAAATAAATGGGCCAATCTGCAAATGAAACGTTCCGAATAAGGTGTTTTGGTTTCCGGCTACACAAAAAACCCCGGCTTTTGTGCCGGGGTTTGGTTGAAAAGTTTCTTTTCTGCTTACTGGGCAATCGGATAATAAACCCTGGTAAGCCATTTGGAGGTGTCGGGCTCCTGGCCCGGATCGGTTACATATTCTTCGATGACCGGAGTGCCTTGGGTCAGGCCATTTTTTGCGATGTAAGCGTCCATGGCTTCATGTGCAGCACCGACACCGTTGTAATCTCCATAGTATTCGATCAGCAAGGCCTTACCTGCCGGGATTTCAACCACCTGGATTCCATTGCCTGAGACATTGGCACCGTTTTCCACCGGAACAGCCGCAGCCATATCGGTGTTGCCGGTCTCTTCATCGTAGCTGTAATAAAGCCCGGTAGGGTGGCCGGACATTTGTACTCCGGCAGGCCCCATGGCTTGCATGATGGCGCCGAAACTCTGACCGAGGAATTCCGAAATGGCATTTCCATCGGTAAAATTGACCACCTTGCGGATGGCGAGGTAGGTTTTGCCGGGAAAGTCAATTTCCTGTACGTCCAGGCTGCCCCCGGTGGTGTTGTTTTCGCAGTATTCCTTCATGTTGCTGAGGCCCAGTTCAAACATGTCCATGATGTTCTTTTCCATGCTTCCCTGCGAGAAAATGGTAAAGGCGTTGAAGGGATAGGGCACGTCGAAGGACATTCCCCAGGTGGTGTTGGTACCGCTGCCATCGGCATCTTCCAGTTTGAACCATCCGAGTCCACCGCCTTCTCCGTCGAAATCGAGGTCAAAGCAAAGGCTGTCCGGGGAGCTGTGGTTGAGGGTAATGGAACCACTGCCGGAGGTCTGGGGGTCGCCGGTCCAGGAGTAAGAGCCACCAACTCCTTCGTAAACTTCACCATAGGTTACCTGCATGGTGCTGTCGTAATCGTCCCAGGGGCCCCAGTTTTCCCAGTTTTTCAGGTTGTTGACCTGTTCGAAAACCACCTGGCGCGGGGCCTCGATGAGCTTGGTTTTTTCGTAAGAAAAATGTGTGGGCTGGATCAGTCCAAGCACCAAAGTGAGTGCGATCAACACACCCAGAATGATCAGTACGGGCTTTAAGAATTTCATGCTGAGAGTTTTTAGTCAAAAAAATGTTTGCTCAGCAAAGATATTGTTTGATTTTTAAAACAAATAATTTCAACTGACAAATTTTGCGAAGCAAAACCCATTGAGGTCTTGAGGGTTATCAGCTTTCGGTAGCAGGAACAGTCAAAACACAAACATGAGCCATCCCGAATTTAACCTGCCCTGCACATTGCCCCGTTAGGGGCAACATATTTGTAGAATTTTATCGAATATGTTGTGTCGGCGTGCCGTAGGTACGCAATCTGAATCCCCTGGTAGCGTACCTACGGCACGCAAAGACCGAAATTTGGCGCTTTGCTACAAAGATTTCGTCCCTACAGGACGAGTAAATGAAAATTCGGGATCACTCATGTTAGAATGCGGTGGTGAGTTGTCAGGTTCCCAACATCACAGGCATTACGAGCATCAGGATGTTTTCGTCATCGGGTTCGTCAACCGGAACCAAAATGCCTGCTTTTGAAGAGTCATTAAGTTCAAATCGAACCTCGTCAGAATCGAGGACTGAGAGCATCTCTATCAGGAACTTGCCATTGAATGCAATGGTAAATGCCGGCCCGTCGTAATTGCAGATCAGTTGTTCTGCCGCTTCGTTGGAAAAGTCGAGGTCCTGGGCCGAAACGGTCAGGCTGTTGGGTGCAATGTCGAAGATGACCTGGTTGGTGGTTTTGTTGGCATAAATGGCAATGCGTCGCATGGAGTTCAGCAAGTCGGTGCGCTTGATGGTCAGGTGGTTGGGATTGTTGACCGGAATCACCGCATTGTAGTCCGGATATCGGGCATCAACCAGGCGGCAGGCCAGGGTGGTGTTGCCGAAGGTGAAGAAAGCATTGGCTTTGTTGACGGCCATCAAAACACTGCCGTCATCGTCTCCGGTGGTCACAACATTTTTCAACTGATTGAGTGATTTTTTCGGAACGATAAAGCTGGCGGAAAGCTCACTCGGAATGCCGGAGAAGGTGTAGCGCACCAGCTTGTGGGCATCGGTGGCCACAAAGGTTAAGTTGCTGAAATCAATATTGAAGTAAACCCCGGTAAGGGAGGGTCTGAGGTCGTCGGTGCTGGTGGCGAAAAGCGTTTTGGTGATGGCTTTGTTGAGTACGTTTGCCGGTATGCTGACCGAGTCGGCGTCGGTGGCTTCGGGCAGTTCGGGGAAGTCCTGCCCGTCTTCACCCGCCAGGCGGTATTTGCCGTAGGCAGAAGTGATGGAAATGGCAAAGGTTTGCTCATCAACGGTGAAAGTGATGGGCTGGTCGGGCAGTGCTTTGAGGGTGTCCAGCAGTATCCGGGCCGGAATGGCCACTTTCAGCTCGCTCGCCTTCTTGTCGGGGTTCACCTCCAATTTGGTGGTTATGGAAGTCTCGAGGTCGGAAGCGGCAATCGTGAGCTGGTTGTTTTCGAGAGTAAACAGAAAGTCATCGAGAATTGGAAGCACCGGATTGCTCGAAATGGCGCCGTTGGCGATGCTCAGGTGTTTCAACAATTCAGAAGAAGCTACGCTGAATTTCATAGAAGGGCCTTTGAGTTTGTATGTATGTTTGTTTTCAGAGCTGGAGTAAGGTGTGCGCAAAAATAACTGTTGGCGGCTTATTGTACCCAAAAAGTAACCAACAGGCTGTGGATAATCGGATGAATAATCGCAGGTTGCAAAATGGCAGCAAAGGCTCACTTAACGGCTATACACCGCGTCACGCCGGCCAGGCCTTTGTGAAAATCACCTTCGTTCAATGACAGTGTTTCTTGCCAGACCTTTTTTGAAGAGAATTCTTCGAGGAGGGGCTCGAGTTCTTTCGCATCTACCAACAGGTCCGGGCTTTTGGGCCCGCCGGAGTTGTGGTTGAGTTGTTGTTTGTTGAACAGTTCTGCAATCAGCCTGCCGCCGGGTTTGACGAAGGAAAACAACTTCCGGTAATGACGCTGCCAATGCGGCGTATGGGCATAGATCAGTGCAAGTGCGTCAAAGGCGTTTTCCGGAAAATTGCAGTTCTCGTAATCCGCAATGATGTATTCCAGGGTGATGCCAAATTGCCGGGCCAGCTTTTGTGCTTTGTCTTTTCCCTTTTCGGCGTAGTCAAAGGCAACGACCTGCCATCCTTTTCTGGCTGCATACACGGCATTTCTCCCTTCGCCCTCGGCGGGCAAAAGGATGCTTCCGGGCTCCAATTGATCCAGTTGGGCTTTGAAAAAGGCATTGGGCGCTGTTCCGTAAACATAATCCTCACCCCCAAATCGCTCATTCCAGAATGCTCTCATTGTGTCCATTTGAAAGTCTCGATCATGTGCAGCACATCTTCTCTTACGAAATTGTAAACCGGTGCCAGGCTGTCGGGCTGTGCCCTGGCATAGAAGTACAGCGCACCCCGCATGAAATGTTTCTGTTCCAGGCTGTCGGTCATGTAAAACTGCATTTGCGATGCCACCGGACCTTCCACTTCAAAGAGCATCCCTTTTACGCCATTCGGATTCAGGAATGGCTTTTCGTCAATGTAGGTGGCTTTCTTGTTGTGCCAGTCGGTCATTTTGAAGGCATCCGTTTTCAGTTTATCAAGTGGAGCCTCAGCGGTGATGGGTACATAGCTGCAATGTATCCTGCACTCAAAATCGGGAAAATAGACGTTGAACCAGCAGGGATGGGCGGGCTTTTCGTCAAAGAAGGCCGTGTCTTGTTGAATGCGGGCATACACCGGATACTCGAAAGTGAAATCGCAATAGTTCTCAGTGAAAGCCCGATAACCGCGTTCGGGATACACCACTTTGGGATAGGCACGGGGCTTTGGCACCAATGCGGGTTCATCACAGGCCTGCAACAAGATTGCGAAGAGAAAAAAGAAAATGGTAAATCTCATGGGAGTTGCTTTGTTGGCAGAAACAACAATGCCTTCTGCAAAACGCAAGTTAGGCAGAAGGCATTATACTCAAAACGAAGTGGTTTGGGCGGCGTATGCCGCCCAAACTCCCCATTCACACTTGACGAGAGTGATGGGTTATTCTCAAACCACATCGAGTCGAGTATATGAATCAAGGGGTCAGAAAGGGAGGTCTCCCTCGGGGGCCTCTGCAGCGTCGTCCCCGGTGGTTGTTGCGGGTTCTTTGGCTGCATTTTCCGGGTCTGGTGGAAAATAGCCACTCGATGAGCCACTTTCTTTGCGCTCCAGCATCTGGAAGTTGTTGGCTACCACTTCGGTGATGTAGCGCTTTTCGTTTTCTTTGGTGGTGTACTCACGGTGCGTGAGCTTGCCTTCCACGTAAATGAGCATGCCTTTGTGAAGAAACTTCTCGGCAACTTCAGCAAGGCCTCTCCAGACCACCACCTGGTGCCACTCCGTTTGCTCCACCTTGTTCCCTTCTTTGTCTTTGTAGTGATCATTGGTTGCCAATGAAAATTTCGCAACGGCGGCCCCGCTTTCCAGTCTTCTGACTTCTGGGTCCTTGCCCAAGCGACCGATGAGAATTACTTTGTTTACCATAGTATTTGAATTTTAAGGTTACAGAAAGCGATTGAATGATCTGGATGCGCCTGTACTCAAACGAGTGTTTGGTTCGCAACACCAATTCATTTCAGGCATTTTCAACAGCGTTCTAAAGATAGTGCTTTCTGTTGTAAATATCTCAGGATCAGTTTCGGAAAAGCAAAATCCGGCAGATCATTCGGGGTTATCCATTGCCAACATTCCTCTTCCGGGGCGCAAAAGTCATCATTCACCTCCACCTCACAAAATATTGCTTCTATCCTTTGGTGGGTCAGCTCGTGACGTAGCCGGGCGGAAACCCTGGTTCCCTGCACCGCATCTGACGAGAGCCAGGGATGCTCATACCTCAACTCCTGCACTTTTTTCAACGGCTTTTTCAGTTCGATCGAGGGCAGTTCGTACAGGTTTTTCCAGATGTCATTGCCGGTGCGCTGCCGGATGTAAAACCCGCTTTTGTGCCGGATCATCAGGTATGCGAAATGCCGGGTTCTGCGCTTAAGTTTTTTGGATTTTACCGGTAGTTCGGTTGCCATGTTCTTTTTCCTCGCTTCGCAAACGGGTGCCAGGGGGCAGGCAGCACAGTTGGGAGCGGCGGGTGTGCAGACACCGGCACCGAGGTCCATCATGGCCTGGTTGAAATCGGCCGGCCTCCCGGGATGGATCAGCCGGTTGGCCAGGGCTGCAAAGCGCTTTTTTCCGGCGGTGGTATCTATGGGTGTGCCGTCGGCAAAACAGCGCGACAGCACCCGGTACACATTGCCGTCCACCACGGCGTGGGGCAGGTCAAAGGCAAAAGAGGCGATGGCCGCAGCGGTGTAATCGCCCACGCCTTTCAGGTTTCTGATAGCGTCGTAGTTGTCTGGAAATACGCCTTTCAGCTCATTGACGATGTACTTTGCCGAGTGGTGCAGGTGGCGGGCCCGGGAGTAGTAGCCCAGCCCTTCCCACAGCTTCAGCACTTCGTCTTCGGTGGCCCTGGCCAGGTCCTGCACGGTTGGAAATCGCTCTTTGAAGCGCTCAAAATACGGCAGGCCCTGCTCCACCCTCGTTTGTTGCAGAATGATCTCAGAGAGCCAGACCAGGTAGGGATTTTTTTCGCCCTTCCAGGGCAATGGCCGGTGGTGGTGCCGGTGCCAGGCCAGCAGGGCATTGCGAAAGGACGCACAGCGCTGTGGTGAAATTTCAGGCACAGGTTTGTTCATTCAGGCACTGCTTTGGGTTTGGGCCGAAGGCCCGAAGCTAAACTAAAAGTCCATTCCGATGGAGAAGTACAGCCGTGGGTCCTGCACGGCCCGTGTCTCGATGCCCCAGGCGTAGTCCAGCCGGACAAAATACCCGAACAGCAAGGTGCGCATGCCCAGCCCGTAACCCATCACGATGGGATCCCGGAAGTAGTTCACACTGATGGTCACGTTGTTGTTGGAGTCGGTCCAGGTGTTCAGGGGGCTTTCTTCGTTAAACGGGTTGATGCCCTGCCAGGCAGTGCCGGCGTCGAAAAAGCCGATCATCTGGAAGTTGCGGACGAAGTTGGATTGACTGCGTTTGAAGAGGTAACGCAACACCGGGCTCCGGAACTCGGCATTGAACAGCGCATAACTGTTGCCGTTGCGGGCATTCATCAGGAAGCCCCGGGCGTTGGTGGCAATGGCCCTGTAAACAAAGTCATCGCCGCCGGGCAATGGAATGGTATTGTCAAAGCGGGGCACCAGCCAGTTGTCGGTGCCGCCCAGCATGTAGAGGATTTTTTCTTTTCCGAAGGAGGTAGCACTTGCCAGCCGCCCGGCCAGAACGGAGTACTTCAGTACCCGCTGGTAATGACGGATGTCCAGCCCCAACAGGGTCATGAAACCTTCGTTGGCGCTGAAGCTGGTGCCGTTGGCCAGGCTCACTTCAAAGCTCTTTACCATTTCGACGAAAACCTTGTAGCGGGTGCCGTTTTTGATGTTCAGCGACACGTCGAGGGTGTTGTCGAAAACGTATTCAGCCCGCAGCCCGAAGCGCTGGGATTTGTCCGGCGGCACTTCCAGGGTATTGATGTCAGTGGCCAGGGTTTGGGTATTGTCCATGCGCAGTGTGGCCGTGCCCCGCAGGCTGGTGAATATGTCCAGCGGGTAGCGCACCTGGAACTGCCCCAGCACGATGATGTTGTCGTATTTGACCGTCGGCGGCGTAGGGTCGGCAGTGAAGCGCAGTCTCCTTCGGTAAACAGCATAGTGCTTGTCGAGGCGTTTTTTCCGGTCTTTGAACAGAACGAAATACTCTGCACCATTGAACGAAGTGGGCACCCTGACGCCGGCTTCAAATTCGTAGTCCTCCAGCAGGTCTTTGAAATTTGCCTTCAGCAAAATGCCGGGGGGCGGATAGCCGAAATCCTGCGGAACCCCGGCATAGCTGTTCAGGCCGTCGAACAACTGGCTGTTGTCGAGCTGGGTAGTTACATAATCGGTTCTGAACTTGAGCCGGTAGGGCGTGATGCGTCCGGGCCTGAACCGATGCACTTTGGTTCCTTTTTGCTTTTCGGCATATACCGGCACATAAACGGGTGGCGGCAGCACCATTTCATTTTGCTTTTCTTCAGCTCCTTTCGTCGGAACTTCGGTGTCGTCAAACTCGCTCTGGAAGAGGTAGTTGTCAATGTCCACTTTGCCGGTGTCCTGTTTTTCCTGTGGCAGGGTTTGCACATCCACCGGTTCCTTGTCCACCTCCTTCAGCACCTGCTGTGGCTGGTTGGCCGAGGGGTCAAAAGCCGGTTGGTCTTTTACCTTGAGCCTGAGTTTCCGGAAAGTGGTCAACTGGGGGTTCATTGGCCTGGTGGACAGCAGCGGGCCGTAAAACACCCTTGGTTTTGTGCCTTCGTAAAAAAGCTGAACGAACCTGTCGTTCCGCCTGGCCTTGTGGTGCAGTTCGATGTTGCGGTCGAAATTGGTGGTGAAATGGGTAACAGCCCGCTGTTTGATGACGGGCACCAGCTTGATGGAGTCAATGTGTGAAAGCGCCACGCTGTCCAGCTTTTCGGTGATGAGGCTGTCGGCGTGCAGGCGCATCCGGTTGCCGTCGTCAAAAAAGATCAGGTTTTCAAAATGGTGGAGGTAGTCCTCTAGGTAGCCCACTTTGCGGTTTCGGATGCCCGATTCATTGCTGATGAAAGCGAACCAGGTGGTATCCACAGCGATGGGCATGCGCTCATCGGCGTGGGGTGTGTTGGTCACCTGTACCAATTCTGCGCTCCCGATGCTGTCGAGGTTCAGGTAGAAGATGTCGTAATCGCCAACGGGCAGGATGGAATCGAGCACGGCGATCACGTTCAATGAATCCGGCCGGTTGGATGCGAAGAGGATACCCCTTTGCCCGTGTACCTGTACGAAGGAGGCGTCCAGGTCGTCCCAGAAATCGGTGGTGAGGCGTTGTGACTGCCTGGTTTTGATGAAATACCTGAAGATGTCCGACTGCCCCCTCACGGCAGCCGAAAACACCAGCTCGTTCACGTTGATGTAGTCCATGCTGTACACCCGCTGAAACTGGCTGATCAGTTCGTCTTCGGTTTTTTCCTTCGTCAAAACATTGTACAGGAGCAATTTGGGCACATCGCGTTTTTCAAACAGCACGGCCAGTTCCATGTTGTTGGGGTTCCAGGCTATGAGCGGATAGTTGTAATCGGTGGCCTGAATGGCATTTCGGAAGCCGCCTTTGTAAACCAGTGTGCGGTCGTTGGTGGCCAGGTCGTGGACATATACCCGAATCCTTCCTATTTCATTCAGTACATAAGCTACTTTGGTGCCGTCGGGGCTTAGTTTCAGAGTGGTGAGCGGCACATTGCGCTTGTTTCGGATCTTCAGTTCCTGCAGGCCCGTTGAATCGGGAGAGAGGGTGGCTTGCTTTTCGGCTTCGTAGCGCTTTCTGAAAAAATCTTCCCAGGCCCTGGTGGTTCTTTCATACGTGCTGCCCAGCACAAAAAGAAAACCGCTGTCCACACTCCTGTGAATGCGGGTGAGGTAAACCAGGTTGGACACGGTAGAGGTGCCGTAATGAGAGGAAATAAAATACCACAACGAATGCCCGGCCAGTTGGGGGTGTTCTTCTGCCAGGTCGTCGAAGTCATCGTATTCCCCGGAGAGGAGCAGGTTTCTCAGGTCGTTGTCAAGGTCGCAGTTCCATTCTTCACCAACGAATGCCACCAGTCCGTCTCTGAACCAGGCCGGCAGGTTCATCATCACGGCATTCTGGACGATTTCCTGGAGGTTGGAACCAAACAGCATGGCGTTGAGGTAAACCGAGGCAATGCCGCTTCGGATCTGTTTGCGAAGGTGATTGTGGTTGCCGTTGAAATAGACGAACATTTTGTTGCCGACGATCTTGGTCTGCCCACCGGTGTTCACAAATGCTTCCTCGCTGCCAATGTTGCTCTGTTTGAGGTCAGTGAGGTCTTTGTAAACGATGATCTCGATCTTGTCATTCATGCGGTAATCCACGATTCCCTGAATTTCCTGAAAATCGTGCTCGGCCAGTTGCACAACAGACTGTCCGATCAAGCGGCCCTCTCCGTACCAGTAGGTGATGAAGTTGGGACTCTCGTATTGCGACCAGTCCGCAAAGTCCTGGTTGAACTGCACCCTGTTTTTGCCAAACTCGGTCTGGGTGGTTTGGCCGGAGGCCAGAAGGGAAAAAAATGAAAGGATGCAAAAGGTGTACAGAACACGCATGGCAATGGAATTATGGCGAATGAGACACTGTTTGGGGTTTTTTGAGAGAGCTTAGTAAAAGTACCAAAGATTTTAACAGGCCGGACAAAACCCGGCTCCTACTTGAAAGAATGTCAGGCACCTAATGTTTTAGCGCTTTCTTTTTTATGACTCCTCCTGCGATGTCCCTGACAGGAGCGGCAACCAGGAAGGCTTTCGGATCAATGCTGTCAATGTTTCTTTTCAGCCGTGCCAGCTCCAGTCTGGTGATAACAGTGAAAACAACAGGCTGGTTGCGCAAATCCTTCTGGCTCGTTCCATAGCCTCCCCTTGCTTCGTAAATGGTTGCCCCTCTGCCCAGGGTCTGCACAATCATCAACCGGATGGCCTCGTGCTGCGGGCTGATGATGGTGATGCCCAGATACTCATCAACGCCCTCTACGATAAAGTCCACAGTTTTTGAAGCTGCCAGGTAGGTGAGTATGGAGTAGAGCGCCGTTTCGACGGACAACAGCCAGGCGGCAACTGAAAAAATCAAAATGTTGAACAACAGGATGACATCGCCAATGCTGGTGCTGATCTTTCTGGACAGCCAAACGGCCAGCACTTCCGTTCCGTCCAGCACCGCCCCTCCCCTTACTGCAAGTCCTATGCCTGCGCCGAGAAAAAAGCCACCAAAGGCAGCTATCAGGAGCTTGTCTGAGGTGACAAGGGGGTAATCCACCAAAGCCACAACCGTGGCAAGTAGTAAAATGGCCCCGATGCTTTTGATGCCAAAGGCCTTTCCCAACTGATAAAACGCCATCAGGATAAAAGGCGCATTGATGAGCACCAGCAGCAGGGGCAATTTCAGGTTTGTGACCAGCGCAGTGAGCAGCGAAATACCCGTAACTCCACCGTCAATGAAATCGTTGGGGAGCAAAAATCCTTTCAAACCAAAGCCTGCCGCAAAAACTCCGGTCACAATCAAAACGACATCTTTGGTGTAGTGAAAAAGATGTACTTCAATTCGCCTGGCCTCCTTTTCCAGCAAAGCATCAGACAGGTATTTTTCCTGGTTTTTACTTCGCTTGCGCAACAATTCCCGGATCAGGTTGTGAAAAATACTCATTGTTGAAAATTTGGATTCAACCCCTAAGCACAGGCCTTGTTACTTTCGCAGGCCTGAGGGCGCTCTGGCCGATTGAATGATTTGTCAGGTTTCCCGATGGAAAATTATACTTCACAATTCACATTGCGATGTCAAAAGCCTCTGTAGCCATTCTGACTTTCAATCCCTTTCAGGAAAACACCTGCCTTGTTTACGACGAAACAAAGGAGTGCGTCATATTCGATCCGGGTTGTTACGAGGAGCATGAAAAGGAAGAACTCAAAAAGTTCATTGATGACAGTGGGTTGAGCCCCGTCCGTCTGATCAATACCCATTGCCACATTGACCACGTTTTTGGAAACCACTTTGTAAATGCCACCTGGGGCCTGGAGCTTGAAATTCACAAAGGTGAGCTGCCGGTGCTGGAAGCCGTGCCCGCCATCAGTCAGTTTTACGGCATTCCGGCTGGAGACCCTTCGCCAAAGCCGGGCAGATTCATCGAAGAAGGTGAAATGATCAGCTTCGGCAATACCCGGTTGAAGGCTTTGTTCACACCCGGGCACTCTTCTGCCAGCCTGTCTTTTTATTGTGAGGAGAGTGGATTTGTCATTGCCGGTGATGTGTTGTTTCGCGAAAGCATTGGAAGAACGGATTTGCCGGGCGGCGACTTTGATACACTGATCGGCAGCATCCGGGCGCACCTGCTGTCGCTGGAGGATGAGGTGGTGGTGTATCCGGGGCATGGCCCTTCCACTACCATCGGTCACGAGCGGAAATTCAATCCGTTTCTTTGAGCAATAAAAACGGGCCGGTGAAAGGTTCACCGGCCCGAAGTGCCTGGGAGTTTTCCAGATGAGTTGATGGCCTCATTGACCAGCCCGAACGCCATTTTTCATGGCCTGGCGCTTGGCTTTTGATTTGATCACGTTCTGCTTGCCGTGTTCGCCGAATATTTCCCTTGACTTTTTGTTGTAAGCCAGGGCTGCTTCCTCCGGCGTGTCGTACATGCCGATGTGTACCGGTTTGCGGTTGATGGAGATCATCGCCCGGTACTTGTTGTTTTCCTTGTACACGCCCGTGTAGCCGGTTTTGCTGGTTGTTTTGCGCTTGCGGCTGGCAACGGCCCTCGAGCGGTATGCCAGGTTGTTCAACCTGCAATCCAGTTTGTTGCCATTGATGGCGCCCACCAGGTTTTTCTCTTCCGTCCGCTGGTCGGAAAGAAAGCGTTCGGCAATCAATTTGTGCAGGTAAATAGTTTCTGTCTTGTAGCCGTTGTTTGCCTTCTTCCATGTTTTCTGAAAGAAAGCGCATCCGCTGGAATGTTTGCGAAGATTGTTGATGAAATCAACCCTGACCAGGTATGGTTCGGTCGTCAGCCAGGAATATACCTCTTCATCGAGCAGGACGTACTCGTCCGCATTCTTCAATTTCACTTTGTACAGCATAGCACGTCAAATTGTTGGGTGGGAGTTACTGTGTTCACATGGAAGGGGTGCTATTTGGCTTGCTGTGCAAAAGTCAAAACTGCCTGAATTTCTTTCATCAGGGTAAAGAGCAAATCATAAAATTACGGGATTCCCTTAGTCCTCAGTCTTTGTCAAGGCCGTTTTCGACGGCATAAAGTACCAGCCCAACGATGTTTTTGGAACCGGTTTTTTCTATCAGGTTGCGTTTGTGAACTTCCACTGTACGCGGGCTGATGAAGAGCTTTTCCGCAATTTCCTGGTTGGAGAATTCCCGGGTGATGAGTTTCAACACCTCCTGTTCTCTTTTGGTGAGTTCTACAGGCTGAAAGCGCGTGACTTTGCTTTTGGTTCGGGGGGCCATGGCTTCCATGACGGATTTCATGATGTCCTGTCCGAAATAGGTTTCGCCCCTGTAGATGGCGTGAATGGCGCTGAGGAGTTCTTCCTGGGTGCAGCTTTTCAACAGGTAACCCTCGGCGCCTGCTCTGAGCATTTGTCTTACGTATTGGGTTTCATTGAGCATGGTAAGGGCCAGCACCTTGACTTCCGGGAAATTGCTTTTTACCTGCTCGGCCACTACCACCCCATCCAGCCCGGGCATGTTGATGTCGAGCAACAGCAGGTTCACATCGCAGTTGGATACCAACGCTATGGCATCGTCGCCGTTGTCAGCTTCAGCAACCACAACGATGGAGGGATCAGTTTCGAGATAGCCTTTGATGCCATCCCGCACCAGTTTGTGGTCATCGGCTATCAACACCTTGATGCGTTGCTCATTCATGGATCAATGGTATTTGCAGTGCGATGATGGTACCGTGTCCGGGTTTGCTGTCAATGTCCAGCTTTGCACCGATCGTCTCTGCCCGTATGGCAATGTTGCGAAGCCCTATGTGGTTCTTGTCGTCAATCCCTGACAGGTCAAAACCAATACCGTCATCTTCGATGGTCAAAATGATCATATCTGAATACTTCATCAGCTGAACCACACCCGACTGAGCCTGTGCGTGTTTGATGATGTTGGTCAGTGCTTCCTGGGTTATCCTGTACAGATTTCTTTCAAGCATCGGTGAAAAGCGGCCATCCCTGAAATTGGTAAAAAATGATAGCTGTACGCCTGAAGTGTTCTTAAGGGAGTTGATCAATTGTTCCACAGCCAGGGCATAGCCAAAGTCTTTGATTGCCTTTGGCATCAGGTTGTGGGAGATCATCCGGGTTTCATCCAAAGCTGATTTGATGGTGTCAAGTGCAGTTTGATAATTTACCACTGCTTTTTCATCCAGTTTTTTCACGGCGTCTTTGATCGCTCCGAGGTTGAGAACAGCACTGGAAAGCAGTTGCCCCAGGCCATCGTGCAGCTCTGCGGCAATTCTCTGCCGCTCCCTGTCTTCACTTTCAGTGGCACTCAGCAATGCCAATTCGTGGGCTTTTTTCCGCTCGGTGATGTCAATGGCAGTTACTACTACTGCATTGTGTTCAGCAACGGGCATTTTTCCCACCCGGAGCCTTACCCAGCGATAGCTGCCGCCTTTTTTGCGCATTCTGAATTCGAATATATGTGGGGCTGTTATTTCATATTCATTGAACTCCCTTAACTCATCACGGTCCTGGGGGTGGGCCAATGCCACCAAACTATCCCGGTTCATCTTGTACAATTCCTCCGGGCTGTATCCCGTCAAATTAACGAAGGTGTTGTTGATATACCTGACTTTGTCATTTACCAGGATGAGAATTCCCTGAAGCGAAGATTCTACCAGCGACCGGTACTTTTCCTCGGATTCTTTGATGGCCCTGATCATTTGCATTTTTTCAGTCACATCCCGAACGATGCCCTGCACGACAAGGCGCCCCTGGATTGGTATGGCGGAAAGCGATACTTCGGCTTCAAATAAAGTTCCGTCGGCCCTGCGATGTATCCAACTGAAATGGGGCTTCTTTCCCTGGGTTGCCTGTTGAATGTATTCCCTGGCCTTTTCTTTCGAAAACCTGCCATCAGGTTGTTTTTCAGGTGAAAAAATCCAGGGAGCTTTTCCAATTATCTGCTCTTTGCCCGAGCACCCATAAATATCCAGCGCAGCCCCGTTGCATTCTACGAAAACGTCGTTCTCAACAATGACGATGGCATCGGAAGCTGTTTCATACAGGGTACGCCATCTCGCTTCGGATTCTCTCAGTCGTTCTTCCGCATTTTTTTGTTTTGTTATATTCTCAATGATCCCGGTGAACTTGTAAGGTATTCCCTTGCTTGATTTTACCAGTTTGGACAGAATTCTGAAGTACTGGTTCTTTCCATCAATAATTAAAAGATGGATAGATTCTTCTGCTCCCGATTGCCAAAGGTTTTCGAAATGCTCTTTGAGAGAAGTCCAGTTTTCGTATCCAAGTGCTTTGATGATCCTGGTAAACCTGAAATGGGTCTGTGAATCCTTGTCTTCAAAATTCAGCAACTTTTTAAACATTAAAGAAGCCCGAACCCTTTTGCTGGTCAGGTCCAATTCCCAACTGCCCATTTGGGCCATTCGTTCGGCTTCTTCAAGGATCGCAGCATTTGACTTGATGGTTTTGAATGATTTGAACCGGGTAATGGCGGTGAACAGGTAGGTGCAGATGGCCTGTATGGTTTGCAGGTCTTCATTCAACCAGTTTATCCTGCCCTTCTTTTTGCCAAAGCCTATCCAGCCAATCAGGTCTCCACTTTTTTTCAAAGGCACAAAAAGCGATGAGAAATAACCATACTCTATGAAGGTTTCTTTTATGGCCAGGGCTTCTTCCGGCAATTCTGTCTCGATATTTTCAATGGACAGGTACTCATTTTCCGACAGGGTGTCGAGTAGCCAGGCGTAGGATTTCGGATCAAATCTGCCATAGGGAGCATTGTTCGGCTCAATGCCGCTGTTTACTCCTTCCCCGGCCCAAATCAAATGTTTGAACTCCGGGTTGATCAATGCAAAATGGCAGCGATCAACTTTCATGGCGACCGAAATTGCATCGAGCGCTTTTCCCACGGCTTCGTTCTTCTTGCCCGTTGGTGCATCAAACAGCATCACCACTACGCGCTGAAACAAGCGGTGAAGCGAATCGGAGGCCTTTGCTGGCGATGTCCTGGAGCCGGTATTTTTGCGGGTTGTAGTTGCCATTGAATTTTAACTGGTTGGAGTATGATATACGCACCAATGCAGGTAACTGTTCAGGTTTGTTTGCACCAATCTACGGGGTCGGGGTTTCAAAGGTAACCGCTATGAGCACTTTATTTTGAATGGGCCTGCAACGTACAAGTAAAAAATTCGCTTCACAATGCACCAGAGTAGAATTACTTTTGCGGGCGCTGCGGCACAAGGGTGGGTTTGAGAAGGCATTTTGACAAAAACACCCCTTTCAAACTGAGCTTTTTACAGGCCCGCAATGAGTGGCCAAAAGAAACCTACGGCAAAATAGATGATCAAAAACACCTACTTCGATCTGATTGATCAAACCTTCTACTTCCCACAGGAAGGATTTGACATCGAGGAAGGCAACCTGATTTTTAACGGGGTGCCACTTCGCTACCTCATAGACAAGTACGGCACTCCCATTAAACTCACCTACCTGCCCAAAATCGGAACCCAGATAAAACGGGCCAGAAACCTGTTCAACAAAGCCAGAAAATCGCTTGGATACAAAGGGAAGTACATCTATTGTTATTGCACGAAGAGCAATCACTTTAGTTATGTTCTGAAGGAAGTGCTCAGACACAATGTGCAACTGGAAACCAGCTCGGCGTTTGACATTGATCTGATTAGAAAAGTTCATGAAAAAGGGTGGATCAGCAAAGACATTACCATTGTCAACAATGGCTACAAACCCGAAGAATATGCCGCTAAGATTTCCGGGTTGATCAACGATGGTTTTACCGGAGTAATTCCCGTACTTGACAATAGCAAAGAACTGCGGTATTACGAAAAGTGGGTAAAGAAATCCTGCAACATTGGCATCCGGGTGGCCACTGACGAAGAACCCAACTTTGAATTTTACACCTCCCGGCTGGGCATCCGAAGTGCAGAGGTTTTGCAGCTTTTCAACGAGGAGATAAAGGGCAACGAAAAGTTCAACCTCAAGATGCTGCACTTCTTCGTGGATACCGGTATAAGAGATTCTATCTACTACTGGGGCGAGTTGAAAAAGGCAGTGAAACTCTACTGCGAGCTGAAAAAGGTCTGCCCGACGCTGACTGCCCTGAACATTGGAGGAGGCATGCCCATCAGGAATTCCCTGGGTTTTGAATTTGACTACAACTACATGGTCCGGGAAATTCTGAACCTCGTGCTTTCAGCCTGCCGGGAGGAGGAAATTCCGGAACCGGACATCTACACGGAGTTCGGAAAGTACACCGTAGGTGAAAGCGGGGCAATGATCTTCTCCGTTCTGGAACAGAAAAAACAAAACGACGCTGAGGTCTGGTACATGGTTGACAATTCACTCATCAACACCATTCCTGACAGTTGGAGCATCGGTGAGCGTTTCATCCTTCTGCCTGTCAACAAGTGGGACAACGAATACCGGCGGGTAAACATAGGCGGGCTCAGTTGTGACAATTCTGATTATTACAATTCGGAAGTTCACGAGAGCCAGGTTTACCTGCCCATTGTGGAACCCGATGCCGGGGAACCCCTGTACCTGGGCTTCTTCCACACCGGTGCCTACCAGGATGCCCTGAGCGGTTTTGGGGGCATCAAGCATTGCCTGATCCCCTCACCGAAACACGTACTGATTTACAAGGATTCAAAAGGCAATGTGGTGGACATGCTTTATCGGGAAGAGCAGTCGGCCGAGGAAATGATGCGCATCCTCGGTTACATGGACTGACCCTACAGCCAGCCTTCCTTGCGGTACCATTCAATGCTTTCGGCAACGCCTTCTTCCAGGGTGTAGGCAGGTTGAAAGTCGTAGTCCTCCACCAGTGGCTTGATATCGCATTTCCAGTTGAGGCTTTCCAGGATTCTCACTTTTTCAAGGTTGAGTGCCGGGTGACGACCGTTGCCCTTTCCAACTTGCTCCATGCACCAGGCCACGGCACGCACTGCTTTCATCGGCACATGAAACCGGAGCGTTTTCTTTCCGATGGCTTTTTTGGCGGCTGCTCCGAGCTGTTGTTGGGTGTAGTATCTTCCGTCTGAAACAAAATAACCTTTGTTCCTTTTGCCCGAAAGGGTGGCGTCCAACACGACCCGGACCAGGTCCTTGACATAGATGAGGGCCAGTTGTTGGGGTCGGGTGCCAATGTAGGCTTCTATACCCCTGTTCAGTAGCTTGTAAAAGGTGAAGAAGTCCTGATCCCGGGGGCCGTAAACCCCACCGGGGCGTATGATAACGTACGGCAGGTCACTGAGTGAGCGCAGGTGTTGCTCAGCGGCAAGCTTTGATTTGCCGTAGGTGTTGATGGGTTTTGGAGTGCGTTCTTCGTAAAGATAATCGTTGGGGTCTTCGTTGCTGGCCGGGCCGTAGGCAGCCAGGCTGCTGATGAAAGTGAACTTTTGTGGTTGGCGGGTTTTAAGGGCCGCTGTGAAATTCTTGACGTACTCGAAATTGACCCGCCAGAAATCGTCGGGCCGGGTGGCATTTACCAGGCCGGCATTGTGGATGATGTAGTCAAACTCATTTTCATCCGCCAGCCTTTTCAGGCTGTCCACATCTTCAAAATTCAGTTCCGCAAACTTGAGGTCGGGGTGTTGCAGGTACTTGCGGCTGCTGGTTTTCCGGATGCCGGCGTACACTTCCAGGTTGCGCCCGAGGGCCTCTTCCACCAGGTGGCTGCCCACGAATCCGCTGGCTCCGGTTATCAGGATTTTTTCCATCGTCACAATCAACTCAGTTCTTTGATGAAACAGCGGCGTCGCTTGTGTTGGCGGGGCTTGTAGTTGCTCCACATGGCCTGCACGGCGGTGTTGTTTTCCAACTCAGGGTTGGTTTCCACTTTTTTGATTCCGAAGCGGATGAAGGTGTTCCAGATCTTGTCAAACAACAGTGCCTGCACGCCTTTCCGTTGGTAATCCTTCCGGACGGCCACCAGGTAAAAATCCGCGCGGTCGTTCTTTTTCATCGCCTTCAGCAAATGGATGAACCCGAAGGGAAACAACCGGCCCTTCGCTTTTTGAAAAGCCTTTGACATGGAAGGCATGGTGATGCCGAAGCCCACCAGGTCGTCGTGTTCGTTCAGCACGATGGCCACAAAGTCTGGATTGATGAATCCGAAATACTGGTCGGCGTAAAACTTTACCTGCTTTTCGGTCAGTGGCACGGTGCCGTACAGGTCGGCGTAGGCTTCATCCAGGAGTTCAAAGACTTTGGGGATGAAAGGCTTGAACTGGTTCTTGTTTTTCGCTCCCAGCTCCCTGATTTTGTATCGCTCCGCAATTTTCCGGGAGAATTCGCTGACACGGGGGTCCACCTGGTCGGGCACTTCTATTTCAAACTCCACCCAATCGGTGCTTTTGCCATAGCCCAGCCTTTCGAGGTGGTCTTTGTAGTAGGGGTAGTTGTAATTGGTGGCAATGGTGCCCAGTTCATCAAACCCTTCAATGAGCATGCCCTCCCTGTCCAGGTCGGTGAAGCCCAGCGGCCCGTGGATGGCTTCGGCACCTTCGGCTTTGGCCCATGCTTCGGCTGCGCCAAACAGGGCGGCGGAGACTTCCGGGTCGTCCACAAAGTCCACCCAGCCGAAACGCGCCAGTGCCCTGCCGGTTTTCTCGATTTCCTTCCCGTTGATGATGGCAGCCAGCCGCCCGGCCGTTTTTCCGTTTTGCGAAGCGAGGAAATACCTGGTCTTGCAAAACTCCAGTGCAGGGTTCTTCCACAATGCCTGGATGTCGGCGGACAACAGTTCGGGAACCCAGTGCGGGTTGCCCTTGTACAGTTCAAAGGGGAAGTTGAGGAAACGGCGCCGCTGCCTGCGGCTCTTTACTTCCTCGATGGTGAGGGTTGAAGCGGCCATGATGTATGGGTTATACTTGCTCCTTTCGTGGAATGCCCAGCTTGTCGGTCAGCATCCGGATCTTGTCGATGGCGAATTCTATTTGCTCCGGTGTGTGCGTGGCCATCAGGGAGAACCTGATCAGGGTGTCTTCCGGTGGCACGGCAGGAGTGATGACCGGATTGACGAAGACGCCTTCATCCTGCAAAAGCTTGGTGAAGAGGAAGGTCTTTTCCACGTCGCGAACGTAGATCGGGATGATGGGGGTCTCGGAATGTCCGGTGTCCAATCCGATATCGTCGAGCAGTTTTTTAGCCAGGCGGGTGTTGTCCCAGAGCCTTTCCAGGCGCCCGGGTTCATTTTCGATGATTTCCAGGGCGGCTATCACGGCTGCTGCATTGGCAGGAGCTATGCTGGCAGAAAAGATCAGCGAACGGGCGTGGTGCTTGAGGAAGTTGATCACCTCGTGGCTGGCAGCGATGAAGCCTCCAATGGTAGCCAGGGATTTTGAGAAAGTACCCATGATGAGGTCCACCTCATTGCTGAGGCCGAAATGGTTTGCCGTGCCCCGGCCGTGGTCACCCAATACGCCAAGCCCGTGGGCATCGTCCACCATGACCTGGGCCTCGTATTTCAGGGCCAGTTCGACGATCTGTGGCAGCCGGGCTATGTCGCCCTCCATGCTGAACACACCATCCATAACAATGAGGACAACGGACTCAGGGCCTCGCTCTTTTTGGATGCGCTGGAGTACCTGTTCCAGGTGCTCCATATCGTTGTGGCGGTATTTGCGGGTGGTGGCAAAAGACAGGCGGGTGCCGTCAACTATGGATGCGTGGTTGGCATTGTCAGAAACAATGAAATCGCCCCGGCCTACCACAGAGGAAAGCACCCCGAGGTTGACCTGCATGCCGGTGCTGAACACGATGGCCTCGTCTTTACGGACAAATTTGGCCAGCTTGTTTTCCAGTTCTATGTGGAGGTCCAGGGTGCCGTTTAGGAAGCGGCTGCCGGCACATCCGGAACCGTACTTGTCAACTGCTTTTTTGGCGGCCTCTTTCAGCCTGGGGTGGTTGGTAAGGCCCAGGTAACTGTTGGAGCCGAACATGAGCACGTCTTTGCCACCCATTTTTACCACCGTGTCCTGGTCGCTTTCAACTTCCCTGAAATAGGGGTAAACCCCTTTGGCCTTGACCTCTTGCGGAGCGGTGTATTTTGCCATCCGTTCCTGAAGCTGGTTCTTTCTCATCAATGTGTTTATTTTCTGTGGCGAATGAATGTGTGAACAGGTTTCTGTTTTGCGAAGAAAAAAAATCAGGCAATGTTCCTGGTGTAGCTGTCAAGCCAGGAATTGATCCTGGATTTCAGAACGATCTTCTCGTAAACAATGATTGTCGCAACGGCACAAAGTGCTCCCAGAAGAACGTCAATGATGTAATGGTGACGGGAATAAACTGCCGAAAACCAAATGCCGGCCAAAATTATCAAAAACATCCATGAAGCCAGCCTGAGCCGCTTCTTTACTGCAAAATACAGCGTGATGAGGGGATAGGCGGCATGCAGCGAAGGGATGGCTGCAAAAACATTGGCGTTGCGGGCGTACATGCCGTGAAAGAGCTGAATACCCATGAGCTGGTCAAAGTTTGCCAGCCCCGCCTCGTTGCCCGGAATGCTGAAATTTTCCTGAAAGCCGTACAACTCCACATACCAGGGTGGGGCCGCCGGGTAGAGGTAGTAAAGGATAAAACCGAAAATGTTCGTCAGCAAAAAAGCCAGTGAGAAGTCCAGCAACGTGCGCTTGTCCCGGAAGTACAGCCAGAAGGCAAATGCCAGGGGCACCGGCACCCAGCTCAGGTAGAAAAAACCCGACAGCACATCCAGCACCGGATGGGTGTTCAGGGCAAAGTATTCATTGGGGGTCACCACCTGGCCGTTCCAGTTGAAGCCGAACAAAGCCTTCTCAATGTTGTAGGGTTCCGCAATGTGTACAGGGTTGAACAGGTGGTTGGGGTACACCCGCATGCTGTCGTATATGACCCAGTAGATCACAAAAAAGAAGAGCGCCAGCACCAGTTTGCGGGAAAGCGGGTGCAGGAAATACAACAGCAGGCAAAGACCCGTGAAAATGAAATGGTCGCTGCGCAAGCCCACGGCCAGCCATACCCAGAGAAGATAAACCACGGCCAATCCAAGTGCGATCAAACTCTCACGGGGTGAAAAGCGCTCAAACTCGAGCGAGCCGGCTGCGGTGGTGGGTTGTTCTTTTCTGGCCAATTCTTCGAAAAATTTCAGCACAAGACAGGCCGGCAAAGTTAGGCACTGACCGTTCTGCCCGGCATTTTTTACACTGATTTTGAAGTTTTACGAAGAAAATCTACCTGCCTTGTACACTTCATCGTATTATTGCGATCAAATAATAAACCATGAAGGCGAGCAAAGTCAGCGAATACTCGAAGCATCAATTGGAATTGGCGACACTTGCCAAAGCCCTGGGCCACCCGGCGCGCATTGCCATTCTGGAACACCTGGCCAGGGTCAATGCCTGTGTTTGCGGCGACATCGTGGAGGAGCTGCCACTGGCCCAGGCCACGGTATCACAGCACCTCCGGGAGTTGAAAGAAGTGGGGTTGATAAAGGGCACCGTTGAGGGCACTTCTGTGTGCTACTGCATTGACGAAGAAAACTGGAAAACCATCAAAGAGCAATTGAACACATTCTTCAGGGAACTCGACGCAGCTTGCCAAAACTGCTGCTGAGTTGCCCGATTTCATTCACCAAAAATCACTCGAATCATGAAGAACCCGGAAGAGTTGAAGCGACTGGTCAGGGAGAAGTACAGCGAAATTGCGAAGCAACCGAAATCCGTCAACGAAAAGAGCTGCTGTGGTGCCGGCGAATGCGGTGCTGTGGATTACACCATCTTCAGCGACGACTACTCCAACCTGGAAGGCTACAACCCCGACGCTGACCTGGGCCTTGGATGCGGCCTGCCCACCGAATACGCCCGCATCAAAGCCGGTGACACCGTGGTGGACCTCGGCTCCGGCGCCGGAAACGACTGCTTTGTGGCCCGCAACATTACCGGCGAAAACGGCAAGGTCATCGGCATTGACATGACCGAAGCCATGATCGAAAAGGCCCGGGCAAACGCTGAAAAGCTGGGTTTTGAAAACGTGCAGTTTCGCCTCGGCGAAATCGAGGACATCCCCATGGCCGGAAACAGGGCCGATGTGGTGGTCAGCAACTGTGTGCTAAACCTGGTACCTGACAAAGTGCAGGCGTTCAAAGAAATCTACCGCATTCTGAAACCCGGTGGCCACTTTTCCATTTCCGATGTGGTTATCAAAGGAGACCTGCCTGCCTCGCTTAAAGCCGATGCCGAGATGTATGCAGGCTGTGTGGCCGGTGCCATTCAGAAAGACGAATACCTGGGCATCATCGAAAAAACGGGCTTTGAGGCAATCACCGTGCAAAAGGAAAAGGTGATACAGCTTCCCGATGAAATTCTTACCCAATACCTCAGTGATGAAGAACTCAAAGCCTACCACAACGGCAGTGTGGGCATCTACAGTGTAACCGTTTTTGGCCGCAAACCTGCCACAGACCCCTGCTGTCAACCCGGCAGCGGCTGTTGTTGAATAGACTTTATTCGGATTTGTGTGCGCCAGCACACAAACCGCCCAAATTCATTGCTTTTGAAAAAGCTTCATACAAAGTTTTTATACTCAAAACGAAGTGGTTTGGGCGGCGGAGCCGCCCAAACCCCCCATCCACACTGGACGGGAGTGGTGAATTATTCCCAAACCACTTCGAATCGGGTATAGAATAAAGTCTAATAATAAGCAGTGGCGGGAGCGGTTTTTCGCCGCCGCTTTATTTGAATTCCATCAAGACCAACGCTTAAATGAGCAATCCACCACTCTCACCCCAATTGCAATCCTTTCTCAAAAGCCTCGAAGCTGAGTTTGACAGGATAAGTCCCGAAAGGCAGGAACTATTGAAAAGCCTGGGCAACTGGATTGGCGAACAGGTGCAAAAGAACCAGCCCGCCCACCTCGTCGTCATCTGCACCCACAACTCCCGCCGCAGCCACATGGGGCAGGTCATGCTGGCCCTCGCTGCGCAATTTTACGGGGTACCCGGTGTTCACACCTGGTCAGGAGGCACCGAAGCCACGGCTTTCAACCCGCAGGCAGTGGCCGCCATGCAGCGTGCGGGCATTCCGGTAGAAAAGGTCACCAGTGGAGACAACCCCCGCTATCGCCTCAACCTCGATGGAATACCCGAGGCCGAACGCACCCTGTTCTCAAAGCGCTTCGATGAAAACCCCAATCCCCGCCAAAACTTTGCAGCCATCATGGTTTGCTCAGAAGCCGATGAAGGCTGCCCCTTCGTTCCGGGTGCTGCTGCCCGTTTCTCCATCCCTTACCGCGACCCCAAAGAATCAGACGGTACCCCAATGATGGAGGCCGTTTATGACGAAAGACTCCGTGACATAGGAAGGGAATTTCTCTTTGCAATGAAATGCGCTGTACCGTCGATCTCCTGATCGACGGCCCCTGACGTACCGTCGATCGGGAGATCGACGGCCTGTTAATTCGTCAGCGATCAGGAGATCGCTGTTACGCTACCCGGATTTTAATTGCTTTTTATATGAAGTATAAAAGCCCCAAAGTCCCTGCTCGTCACGAGTTTTGCTCGTTGACGAACCTAAGTGGCGGCTTGTCCGCCTTTGGCGGGCCTCCCGGCCGCCGTCACACACTGTCGCTCTCCCGAACGACGACCTGTCAATTCCTCAGCGATCAGGAGATCGCTGTTACGCTACCCCTTCGCCAAAGTCTCCGAGATATCGGTATTCCTGGCCTGCCAGGCGGGCAGCAGTGCCGCCACAAACCCCACTGCCAGTGAGCCCAGGAACAGCCAGCCCTCTTCCGGCAAAAACTTCAGGCTGGCAAACGCATAGCGGTAGGATTTTTCCAGGTAGCCCGCCACCGCTGCCAGGCCACTGTGGCTCACCACCATGCCGGCCGCATAGCCCAGCACCGCCAGCAGCAGCCCTTCCAGGATGATGAGCAGGAACAGCGTGCTTCGGGTGCCGCCCATCACCCGCACCAGTGCCAGTTCGTATTTCCGTTCTTTTAACGAAGAGTACAAAGAGATGAAAACGCTGAGCCCACTCACCACCACGATGACCCAGGCCAGCCAGCGCAGCGTGTTGGCACCCTGCCCCATGCTGGTTTGCAGTCGGGCAATTTCATTGGGTGGACTGGCCGCCATCAGGTCGGTGTTTTCATTGATGTTGCGGCCCATGTTCAGGGCCTGGATGTTGGTGCGTGAGCGAAAACGGATCAGGATGGAGGTGATCTGTTTGTCCGGGTGGTTCATCAGTTCCAGTCGCTGGGCCTCTGCCATTTTGCGAAGCGAAACAGAATCCGGCATCTGGGGAGCCACCTCCACGTGCTCATGTTCGTGCTCGTGTGCATCTGCTGCCGTGCTGTCGGTGGCCGTGGTGCTGTGGTCGTGCGATGCCCAGATGCTTTGCGTGGTGGTCAGGATCAATTGATCGATGACCGAGCCGGTGGGTTCCAGAATGCCCACCACCCGGAAATCGTGTTCGTGCTCGTCAAAACCCTCCACCAGTCCGTGCGAGCTTTTGAAGGTGTCGCCAATGTGCAGGTGCAGTTTGCCGGCCACCGTCGCTCCAACTGTCACTTCCATGTTCTCTTCCCAGAGCCGGCCCTGTGCCAGCCGGGCTTTGTACAGTTCCGGCATGTCGTAGGTGGTGCCGGCAATGCGGAAGCCCCGGTAGCTGTCGCCCAATGAGAGCGGCACCGCCGTGGCGATCAGCGGGTGTTTCGGATTCAGAAAGGCCCGGGCGGATTCCAGCGGAATGTTGCCGGTGGGATTGTCCACGTGGTACATGCTGCACAGAATGAGCTGCAACGGACTGCCTTTGGCACCGATGACCAGGTCAATGCCCGCCAGGTTTTTGTTGAAATTCTCCTCCAACTGGTGGTTCACGTTGAGAAGAAAAGAAACCAGGCCCACCCCCAGGGCAAACAGCACCACACTCAACAGCAGGTTGAGGGGTTTGTAGAGCAGGTTTTTCCAACTGAGTTTGAGAAGATTCATCTGTCGGGTTTGAGCGGTTCAGGATTTTCAGAGGGTGGACTGCACTTGTTGCGGTTCCAGCAGTATTTTCTTCGAAAAATGGGATTTCAGGCGGCTGTCGTGCGTCACGATGAGCAGTGTGGCGTTCACGTCGGTGGCGGTTTCTTCCAGCAGTTGCGCCACCTCATTGGCGTTCACGTCGTCCAGTGCCGAGGTGGGTTCGTCGGCCAGGATGAGGGCCGGCTTGTTCACCAGGGCCCGTGCGATGGCCGCCCGCTGCCGCTCTCCCTGGCTCAGGGCTTCCGGCGGCCGGCTGGTCTTGTGGCCGATGCCCAGCCGCTCCAGCAGGGATTGGATGCGGGTGTAATCCACCGGCAGTCCGGCCAGGTGCTGGGCCAGGGCCAGGTTCTCGCCCACGTTCAGTGAACGGATGAAATGTGGCACCTGAAAGATGATGCCGATGTGCTGACCCCGGAAATGATCCAGTTGGCTGGCTGTGAGCCGTTCCAGCGCTGTACCCGCCACGGTCACTGAGCCGGCTTTCGGTGTGAGCAACCCGCCCAGCAGGTGCAGCAGGGTGGTCTTCCCACAGCCCGACTGGCCCAGGATGAGCCAATGCTCCCCTTTCTGGCAGGTGATGTCGGGGAATTCAAGCTGGTGCTGCCCATCGTAGCTGTAGCTGAGGTCTTTGGTTTGTAACATGCTTTTCCTGTTCAGTTTATGCCCTCGCTTCGCAATGGCGCCAGCAAATGTAGGATTTCACAAGAACACTATATTTGGGGCGAGGTATAAACAGAGAATTCAAGAGGCAAACCGGAATGTACCTGCTGCCCTCATATACCCCACTCGAAGTGGTTTGCGAATAATTCATCACTATCGCCCAGTTTGGTTGGGGAGTTTGGGTCCCGGAGCAAGTCCGGGATCGCCGCCCAAACCACTTTGTTTTGAGTATAATCACAACACCATGGCAAAGTCGAAAAAGCTGACCCGCAAGGAAAAAATAGCGCAGAGCCGTAAAACAGGAACGGCAAAAGGCCAACAACGCCGCAAGGCCACAGGCAACAAAGAGAAAATTCACCTCGGACTGTTCATCGCCTTTGTGGCCTTTGCCATTTACACCAACACCTTTGGCAACGACTTCATCCTCGACGACTCCAACGCCATCACCGAGAACCACTTCGTCAAACAAGGTGTGGCCGGCATTCCCGACATCCTCACCACCGAGTACCGGGCCGGCTACTGGCAGGCCAGGGGCAACCTGTATCGCCCCGTTGCGCTGGTCATGTTTGCGGTGGAGTGGCAGCTCTTCCCCAACAATCCTTTCCCGGGGCACCTCATCAACGTGCTGATCTACGCCCTCTGCGCTTTGCTGCTGTTCCGGCTGCTCTGCAGGCTGCTGCCAAAGTGGTCCGTGCTGGTGCCGGCGCTCATCACCCTGCTGTTTGTGGTGCACCCCATCCACACCGAAGTGGTGGCCAACATCAAAAGCAGGGACGAACTCATGTCCTTCCTCTTTCTCCTGCTCAGCATCCACCTCATCCTGGACCACCTGCAGGGCCGGCGCAAGCGGGCCTTGCTGCTGGCGGGTATTTCTTTTTTCCTTGCAATGCTGTCAAAAGAAGGGGTCATCACCATGCTGGCGGCCGTTCCGCTCATGCTCTTCTTTTTTACGAAGGCAAAAAAACAGCAGATCATCCGGGCCACGGCCAGCCTCGGCATCGGCGCAGCGGTGTACCTGCTCATCCGGGCGGCCGTGCTCAGCGCCCAAACCGGCGAGTACTACGACCTGCTGCTCATTGACAATTTCCTGGTGGGCGCCCAAAGTTTTGCCGAACGAAGCGCCACGGCCTTCAAAGTGCTTGGCAAATACCTGTGGATGCTCTTATACCCGCACCCCCTGTCCATTGACTATGCCTACAACCAAATCCCCATCGTCAACTGGACCAGTTGGAAACCCATCGTTTCGCTGCTGGTCTATCTCGGCCTGGCGGGCATTGTCATCCGTCGCTTCCGCAAAAAGGAGTTGTGGGTCTATGGCATCGCCTTTTACCTCATCGCCATCTCGCTCTACTCCAACCTGGTGCTGACCATCGGCTCCGGCTTTGGCGAGCGCTTTTTGTTCCTGCCCTCACTGGGCTTCTGCATGGCCGTAGTGGGCTTGCTGGCCATTCTGACGAAAAGCAAACTGCAAGACCCCGCCTCGGGACTTGCCAAAAGCCTGAAAGCAGGTAAGGTGCCCGTGCTCATCCTCCTTCCTTTCTTCGCTACTGGCGCAGCAATGACCATGGTCCGCAACACCGCCTGGAAAGACCACTTCACCATTTACGAAACCGACGTGCAACACGCCCCCAACAGCGCCCGCCTGCACTACTGGTACGGCAACGAACTGATGAAGGAAAAAGCCCTGAAAGCCCCCACCCAGGAAGAGAAAATGAAATACCTCGACCTGGCCATAGAACAGTACAACGAGGCCCTGCGCATACACCCGGAATACGGCGATGCCTACGGCCAGCGGGGCCTGGCATGGTACCGCAAAGGCGACCGCCAGCGCGCCGCCGCCGACTACCAGGAAGCCATCAACCGCAGCGTGGGCAGTTGGAAGGTGTACAACAACATGGGCGTGATCTACGGCGAACAGGCCAACTACCCCGAAGCCCTGAAACAATTCCAGTACGCCCTCAAAGTGGACAACCGCTACCCCCTGCCCTACAAAAACATCGGCGCCACCTACCTTCTCATGGGCGATATCGACAACGCCCTCAAATACCTGCACCAGGGCCTCCAATACGCCACCGAAACCGACACCGACGTCATCCGTGAAATCTACACCTACCTGGCAGAATGCTACAACCGCAAAGGCGACCAGGTGAATTTTCAGAAGTACAACAGGCTGAAGGAGGGGCTTGGGGGGGAGTGATAAGATTATTAGTTACAAGGGTGGTTGCAAGTGGCGGTTCGCTGAACGGTTGCAGGGACGGAGGAGTTGGGCCCCCTTTGAACGAGACAGGCGGAAATGCTTCAGCTCGTTGCCAGCTGATAACCGTAGTATCCCTCCTTTTTGAACTTCAACATGCGGGACGTAGTTTTGTAGAAAACATTTTATCATGGAACAATTGACTCTTGCCAAATTCAAAAAACTGCCTGCCGAGGTGCAGCAGCAGGTACTGGACTATATCGAATTTTTATTGGCAAAATACCAGTCGGGGACTTCGGAAAAACGGGAAGCACCGAAAACGGAAAAGGGGGAAAAGCCATCCCCCGAAAAAGGCATGCCCGATCGCTTGAGAATCGCATTGAAGTACAAAGGAGATGCCCCTTATCCCGATGTCCCCATTTCAAAATATGATTGGTATGAACAATAGGATTTTCGTTGACAGCTTCATTTTGATAGAATACCGCAAGGGGTCGAAAACAGACCTATGGGATGCTATCCTTTCTGATACTGACACTGTGCCATGCCTGAATCAAACCGTAGTAAGCGAATACCTGTTTCATCACATGAGCTTATTTGGGGGCTAATCCCCCCTGTCAATCAAAGAGTCCGGGAAGGTTGAGACGGTACTTTTGGTAAAAAACCCGCTTCCTTTTTTGGAGTTGCTGGAGTGGCTGCCCGACAGCCCTGAAATCCTTCCGCTCACTGTCCATTTTATGAAAAAACACAACCTGTTGCCAAATGATGCCATTATCCTTTCCACTTGTAAAAAATACGGCATACGTGCATTGGCCAGCCACGACGCCGATTTTTCTCGCCCCTGCCAGGCAGAAGACATCCACCTGTTGAGCACGGTGGAGGAATTCATCCACTATAAAGCAAGCCTCTCATCCTCCTGATTTACCTCGCTGCCGGCGCAGCAATGACCATGGTCCGCAACACTGCCTGGAAGGACCACTTCACCATTTACGAAACCGACGTGCAACACGCCCCCAGCAGCGCCCGTCTGCTCTACTGGTACGGCAACGAACTGATGAAGGAAAAAGCCCTGAAACAATTCCAGTACACTCTGAAAGTGGACAACCGCTACCCCCTGCCCTAACAAAACCATCGGCGCCACCTACCTCCTCATGGGCGATATCGACAACGCCCTCAAATACCTGCACCAGGGCCTCCAATACGCCACCGAAACCGACACCGACGTCCTCCGTGAAATCTACACCTACCTGGCCGACTGCTACAACCGCAAAGGCGATGAGGGGAATTTTCAGAAGTACAACAGGCTGAAGGAGGGGCTTGGGGGGGAGTGAATGGTGTATTGGTGCAGGGGTAATTTGCTGCAAGTGTTGATGCGCATGAGACTTGTGGGGGCGGGGTTGTAAGAAGGATAGCCATTACCGGCGAGAATAATTTTAGAGCATTCAGCAAACTGACATATGAGAAAAAATGGTTTTAAAGATTCCTCATTATCTGACATTTTGGTGCCGAAAACAGTTCATTCATTTTCATATTCAGGTTGGTTATGAATTGGAAAATGATTCTTCATTTTATTTTTTCTGTGTTAGTGTGCTCTCATTCAGCAAGTCAATCTTTCTGTGAGAATAGCACCGCTCAGGCTATGCTTGATGCTAATAACGTAAAAGCCATTTTGCAGGCTAGTGGCGACATATGGTGGGACCGGAGCAATGGAGGGTATTTTGTGCCTTATACACCAGGGACTCAATCAAATGTGTCAGCCATTTTTACTGGTGGCATTTGGATAGCCGGAGTTGATCCTGGAGAAAATTTAAAAATGGCCGCATCCACTTACAGAGTGTCAGCAGGGGAGAGTGATTATTGGCCTGGGCCATTGATGCCGGGGATAGGTATAATTGATTCATCTACCTGTTCTAGTTTTGATCGTATTTGGAAAATAAGACGACAGGAAATAAATAGTCACATTGAAGATTTCGAAGATAATGGAGTAATTGATGGTCCTGTGCCGTTTGCGATAATGGCTTGGCCAGGACGAAACAATCCTCAATCTGAAGCTGCTAATGGATTTGCCCTTCCTGACCAGCCTTTGGCTCCTTTTGTCGATAGGAATGTTAATGGAGTGTACGAACCTCTCCTCGGTGATTATCCTGATGTTCGGGGAGATCAGGCTCTTTGGTGGGTCTTTAACGATGAGGGAGGAGGAGCTATCCACGGTGAAACCAATTCAGTACCTATCAGAGCAGAAATCCAGGCCCTCGCTTATGCATACTCAGACCCCACAAATTATGATCTTTACAATACTACCTTTTATGAATTTACCCTTTACAATCGAAGTCCTGAGTACCTTGACTCTGCTTTTTTCTCTCTCTTTTTGGATGTTGATTTAGGCTGTTTCAAGGATGATTATTTCGGATGCGATTCCGTGCGAAATCTGGTATATTTTTACAATGCCGATGCCATAGACGGCGATTCAGCCTGTCAATGCTCCGGACAACCAACATATTGTGAGGATATTCCTATACTTGGAGTTAAGGTGCTTAAAGGACCTGAAAATGTGAATGGGGAAGATGTTGGCTTTTCTTCTTTAGCTTATTTCAATCCTATGCTCTTTCCAAATTTCGGAATTTCTTACACCATGATGACGGGTCGTTGGCCTGACGGTACTCCCTTTACTTACGGAGGTGATGGGTATGATCCCAATGGCCAACCAACAAACTACGTTTTTACTGATTCGCCTTCTCTCACCGATGGTTGGTCCATGTACTCTGGAGAATTTCAGGAATTTGACACACGCGTACTGATCAATTCAGGGCCATTTAAACTCGAAATTAATCAGAAGACCTCCATTACCTATGCTGTAATGACCATGTTTGACGTTCCTCTTCCTGCTCCGGATATTTCATCGTTAGCTGAAATGGCAGATGAGGTCCAATCCTTTTATGAAATGCTGACCGATGCAAAAGAGCCCCGTCCGGTTAATGGGGCAGTGCAGATGTTTCCAAACCCAGTCAATGCCAGCACCACATTTGTAATAAATGAACCGGGCCAAGTCATGCGACAAATAAAGATATACAGCTCAGATGGGAAGCTAGTACGTCAGTACGATCATTTGAACAATACAACGTTTCAAATGAATCGAGACCAATTGCCATCGGGAATCTATTTTTATGAAATTATAGGACAGTATGGGATTCTAGGTGTCGGAAAAATGGTTTTATTGTGAGCGTGACTTATAGAAGATTGGAATTGATTCGAATTCATAGTAACGGTTAAAACTAATAATCATCCTGTGGTTACAAATAATCTGATTAGCATGAAAGTTGATTTGGATGCCACGAATGTAAAGGTTGATACCATCGCTCCGCCGACTACCAGGTAGCCATCAACCGCAGCGTGGGCAGCTGGAAGGTGTACAACAACATGGGCGTGATCTACGGCGAGCAGGCCAACTACCCCGAAGCATTGAAACAGTTCCAGTACGCCCTGAAGGTGGACAACCGCTACCCCCTGCCCTACAAAAACATCGGCGCCACCTACCTCCTCATGGGCGACATTGACAACGCCCTCAAATACCTGCACCAGGGCCTCCATTACGCCACCGAAACCGACACCGACGTCATCCGTGAAATCTACACCTACCTGGCCGACTGCTACAACCGCAAAGGCGACCAGGTGAATTTTCAGAAGTACAACAGGCTGAAGGAGGGGGTTGGGGGGGAGTGATAAGATTATTAGTTACAAGGGGTGGCTGCAAGTGGCGCTAGGCTCAACACTTGCGGGGACAGGGAATAACGGTTCGTGCAAACGGCGTGGCGGCGTATAGCCGCCATGAACGTTTTGCACCTTGTTCGCTTCTCGCCTTTTTTCATTATTTCATTTGCTGTTTTTTTTCAAAAAGGTTAGAGTCTCCGAAGAGACCCTAACCAGCTGGTGATTACGAGAGCCTCCTTAGAGACCCTTTAACTGGTTGGGGATTACATTAGAGCCTCCAAGAAGCCCTAACTACCTAACCACCGTTTCGCCAAGTACCTACATAGAGATACCAACAACGCCTAAACGCATATTCTTTATAACCCCTTTCTTTTGTCAACTATTTCACCCAATGTCAATTCAGGTTTCTCTAACTCTTTCAAAATCAATTCTTCATGGACAGTAATTTTAATTTCTTTGGGACGATTATCACTTAGCTGTTCCACATTTACTTGAACTGTCCTTTTTTTCTTTCCGAATGCTTTTCGTAATTTTTCAGCAATATAAAGTGTTTTATTGTCTATCATCTCTCTTATGTATTCAGATAGTCGTTCGTGCAAGATACTCTTCTTATAACCTTCTTTAAATGATTCCTTTAATGTACTGCTTAAAGTTAAAGCTGCAACTGCAATTACAAATGCTTCAAATTCGATTGAGCCGTCTCTTGCATTATTAATTAGCAATCTATTATGTCTATATTCCCTAATTCGATGAATTGCAGCATCTCTTGATAATTTATAAATTTCTTCACCTATTTCATATTCTATATCTCTTTCATATCGCCTAAAAAAATCAATAACATCATTTCTGTCTGATTCATAAAGTGCATTTTCAATGCTATCAAAAACTTGAATAAGTAATTTAGGTTCGACTATTCTTCCTAAATTATTATTTCCCTGTCTTCGATTTCCTTTAACATTGATTATCATTCTAATGTCATGACTTGTTGCTTCATAATTCATCATTGCGTTCTTGATTTAAAATTAGTTTAAATGAGGATTCAACAATTTCCAGTCCTCTTCAAAATCAAAACTTAATCTGATACCTTCTGTCACTATTGCTTTCTTACTCCCAATTTCATTTTTTGAATTATATTCGCTAATCCAACAATCAAACCCTTGCAGGTCTTCTCTTTTTGTTTTGTTGTAGCGATTAAATACAACATAGCGATTATTTCCAATTCCCCGAAAGTATAAATCTGCTTTTGGTGAATACTCTGAAATTGAATCAATTGTTTTCTCGAAGCCTTGTACTTCTAACTGTTGTATAACTTCTTTGATTTTAGGTCTTTTTTTCATGGTTTATTTTTTTTTGATGACACCGAACGGCCTCGTATATGCGTAGTGCGACCGTTTAAGGAGCATTATCGCATATACATTGTTGTGCTTTCGCTATTTTTTGGATTATAGTTATTCGCTGTCAACTGTGACATAATCTTCTATTGCTTTCAATAATTCTTTGCCAACAGATACTTGTTCTTCATAGAAATTTGTTAAATCGGCAGTAAATAAGAAACCTCGATATAATATTGATAATACAATGTCATTTCCCCTGTGCTCACATAATTTATCTGTATAATTACCAATCACTTCATTCATTTTTTGATTTGGTCTCTTTTCCAGTTCAATCCATTCTGAAAAGAATCCGCTTTTGTGCAATTCTAAATCCAAGTCATTAGCCCAACCTTGCAAACTTGATTCTTCAAATAAAACTTTATCTACAGCATTGTAATAATGGTATATTAGTTCTTCTATTCTCGGATTGTCAAGATGCTGTAAATACCCAGAATTCTTCAATGACTCAAAACCACTTCTATTGTAATTCAAGGGTTGCTCAATTATCATTACAAAAACAGCTTTTGTTATAGTCCTTTGGTCACTCCAATCCTTATTTGCAATTAATTCGGCCGCATCAGCGCATAAAAGTGATTGTTCAGTTCTAGTCCTCAACATGTATTCCCCTACTTCAATATCATCAATAACATTGTTTGCTATTTTTCCTAGATAGTTTTTAAGTGCTTCTTTTTCAGTCCTAATATTGTTCTGGTTATTAACTTGAAGCGCAATAAGTATTCCGATGACGACAAGGATAATTTCTCCAATAGCATACATTAAATATTTGCTGAACTTGTTTTCAGTCAGTAATCTTTGTCTAATCTTTCTAAAGAATTTTATCATTGTTAGTGTTTTGTTGTAATTCTGACCAACGTTTGCCAACCCTCTGATTATCAACACCTGTTTTCCTGCTCAATTTACAGGATTTTGTTTGTTTCCTTAGCCAATCGAACGTTGTCTTAAAGAATTAACTTGGTCTAGGATGTATGTGGAATGAGGCACAACGTCCAAATATACGCATTGCGTCTATTCCCCTAAACCCGCATTGCGTATATCAAATCGCCACAGATGGTAGTTTTTGTGTGTAACGGTTTGGATATTAGGGTTTTGTGACTTATGTTTGGAGCGAAAAAGTTTATATCACGCAACTCCCCTGCTATGAATACAAAGCTCACCCAGTTTCGAGACCTTTTGAAAGTACAGCGCTATGCCTGGCGCACCATCAAGTCGTACTCCAATTGTGTAGCAAAGTTTCTAAATGCTTTTTCAGCTTACAGGCTTGAAACTGTAGCTGAAAGAAACATCGCCAACTACATCAGCCACCTGGTTGAGCAAGAAGGCATCAGTGCCAGCTACCAGCGGCAGATGCTGGGTGCCATCGGAAAGTACTTTGAGCTCTGTGAGGGGCGGAAACTGGACTTGAAGCACCTCTATCCGAAGCGCAAGCAAAACAGGCTGCCTAAGTACCTCACCAAAGATGAAGTTCGCAGGATGCTGGACCGGACCGGCAACATCAAGCATCGTTGCATTCTGATGTTGTTATACGGGGCGGGTTTCCGCTTGTCAGAAGTACTCATGTAAAGGTTTCAGATGTGGATTCAGCGAGTATGCGACTCATGGTGCGAGACTCCAAAGGAAACAAAGGCCGCTCGGTTGTGCTATCTGAGACCTTGCTGTTTGAGTTGCGAAAGTACTTTTTACAATACCAGCCCAAAGAATACCTTTTTGAAGGCACGAATGGAGGTAATTACTCAGCTCGCAGTGTGCAGTCCATCGTCAAACAGGCTGCCAGAAGGGCCGGTATTTCAAAAACGGTCACGCCGCACATTTTGCGCCACAGCTTTGCCACGCACTTGATAGAATCAGGTATGGATATAAGATATGTTCAGGAAATGCTGGGGCACAATTCCATCAAAACAACCCAGATATATACCCACATTACCGAGGTGGCCAAACGGAATCTACAGAGCCCGCTGGATATGTTGTGATGCCCTATTCCGCATTAAATCCAGCCCAGGCCGCACCTTCTCTTTCCAACTGTTTCACCACCGTCCCCACATCGAACATCTCCGGATCATCCAGCCTTTCCAGCTCTTCCCAGCTCAGCTGCATGGAGACTGAGTTATTGAGAGTGGACGAAATCTACTCCTACCTGGCCGACTGCTACAACCGCAAAGGCGATGAGGTGAATTTTCAGAAGTACAACAGGCTGAAGGAGGGGGTTGGGGGTAAGTGATAAGATTTTTAGTTACAAGGGGTGGCCGCAAGTGCCGCTGCGCTCAACACTTGCAGGGGCGGATGTCGCACCTCGTCTCAATGCCCCTTACCGCCTCAGCCTTCCTCATTGAGCAATTCCATCAAGTCTTTCGCCGTCAGTTTGGCGCTCACGTCGGTGCCGGCGAGCAGCGAGTCGGCCAGGTCCCGTTTTTTTGCGTGGAGTTCCAGTATTTTTTCTTCGATGGTATTTTCGGCGACGAGCCGATAGACGGTTACGGGGCGTTCCTGCCCGATGCGGTGGGCGCGGTCGGTGGCCTGGTCTTCCACGGCGGGGTTCCACCAGGGGTCGGTGTGGATGACAAAATCGGCGGCGGTGAGGTTGAGGCCGGTGCCGCCTGCTTTCAGGCTGATGAGGAAAATGTCGCCCTCGCCCGCCTGGAAAGCATTGATGCGCTGCTCCCGTTTTTTGAGCGGGGTAGAGCCGTCGAGGTACTGGTAGGCGACTTTTTTCTTTTTCAAATAATTTTCAAGGATTTTCAGATGGTCGACAAACTGGCTGAAAACCAGTGCTTTGTGTCCGTTTTCCAATAGCTCGCCCACTATTTCGCCAAAAAGTTCCAGCTTGGCGCTGCTGCTGAACCGGGCGTTTGGGTCGGCCAATGTGGGGTGGCAGGCGGCGCGGCGCAGGCGCATTATTTCGGCGAGGATGCGCAGGTGCTGCTGCCCGGCCTGCGAGTCTTTTTCTTCGGCCACCAGTTTTTCGATGGCATTTCGACGCAGGGCTTCGTAAAATGCCCGTTCATCGGGGGTCAGGTTTACCGAAAGGGTGATTTCTGTTTTTTCGGGCAGTTCTTTGAGTACCTCGCTTTTGTGGCGGCGCAGGATGAAGGGCTGCACGAGGCGGCGCAATTGGTCGCGGCGGTTGTCGTCCTTGTATTTTTCGATGGGCAGGGCGAAGCGTTTGGTGAAGTCGTCAATGGTGCCGAGCAGGCCGGGGTTGATAAACTGGAACTGGTTCCATAGCTCGCCGAGGTGGTTCTCGAGGGGGGTGCCGGTCATGGTCATTTTAAAGTCGCCTTTCAGTTTCATGGCCGTTTTGGAGCGGCGGGTCGTGCGGTTCTTGATGGCCTGCGCCTCGTCGAGTACGATGGTGGCCCATTCCTTTTCGGTGAACAGTTTCTCCTCCCTCGCCATGAGGTCGTAGGTGACGATGACGAGGTCGCCTTTTTTTGCTTTTTTGATGGTAACGGCGCGGTCGCCTTCGCCAAAGAGGATGGGATTTAGTTTTGGTGCGAAGCGCACTGTTTCAGCCCGCCAGTTGCGGCAAACGCTGGCCGGGGCAACCACCAATGCGGGTCCCAGCTTTGCCCGGTCGGTGAGGAAGGCGAGTGCCTGGATGGTTTTGCCGAGGCCCATGTCATCGGCGAGGCAGGCGCCCACGCCCCAGTCGGCGCAGCGGTGCAGCCATTGGAACCCCTCTTTTTGGTAGGGGCGCAGGGTGGCATTGAATGCCTTCGGCACGCTGTGTTTTTTGGCAAATGCCTTTTTGAGCCGCTCCTTGTATTCTTTGAATTTTTTGCCCGCCTCGAAGTTGCCCACCAGTTCGGTAAACGGCTCTATGGCCGGGGCAGCGAGGGGGTGCAGTTGCAGTGCGCCGTCTTTTTTTTGCGAAGCAAGCAGGCCGTTGATACTTTTCAGCCTTCGGCTAAACTCCTTCGTGAGCGCCAAAAACTTGCCCGGGCTGACCTCCACAAACTGGCTTTGCTGTTCACTCAGGGCGAGCAGTTCCTGCATGGTCAGCACCTTCTCCTCGTCCACTCGCAGCTCGCCCGTCACCTCGAACCAAGAGCCTTTTTCGCTCACCTGCATTTTGAATTTATCAAAACCCGCCACTGATTCGATGCGGAATTTTTCGCCTTTTGGCCACTCCAATATGATTTCGTTTTTATCCAAAAGCGGTTGCATCTCCAGCAGCAGTTCGAGACAGGTCTGGGCATCTTCCAGTACCCAGACCCCCGCCACCGGTCGCTTGTTTTTCAGGATGGAAACCTGGTTGAGGAAGTCTTTGGCCAGTTTGGCTTCCCGTTTGAGGTCGCGGTTGGTTGCCGTGCGTTGGCCGGCGATGTTGGCAATGAGATAGGCTTCCCCCTTACCGGGCTTCACATAGGGCGGCTGGTCGCGGAAGGGTTTGGTGTAAACCTCGACGTGGAAGCCATCGCCGATGGGCAGGAGGTGGACACAGGGGCGGGCGTCGGCTTCGACGGAGGGCAGGTTGTCGTCCTCGAAAGCCGACTGCACCTCCACGATGTTGGCCAGCCCGGCAACGGCTTCGCGCAGGCGTTCGGCCCCTTCCTCCGGCACAAAAAGGGACTTGCCGTTGAATGCCCGTGCGATCTGTACCATCTGCTCCGTGAACTCGATGTACAGGTAGCGGGTCGGCGACTCTTTGATGATCTGTGCGCCTGGGTATTGCACGTTATGGGAGAAACGTAGCTGGTAGCCCTTGTCGGTCTGTTTGGCGATGAGGGTGGGCCTGGCCTCCACGAGTTGCACAGCCGTTTTTGGTGATTTTTCCAGAAAGAGCAAGGGGTGCCCAACAAGGTGTTTCCAGGAGGCTTCGTTGTCGTCCATGTCGATCAAACTGCCACTGGCATAGTAGATCGAATTGATGAAAAGCTGGTCCTGCACGGTGAGATTGGGCACGTCCCCTCTTTGCAGGCTGGCAAAAGAAACGGCCCGGCCTTTCAGCCATCCGTTCTTGCCATAGGTCTGGTACCGGGCCTGCACATGCCCTTGTTCAAAATTGACGAGCCATACAATGCGGTCGGTTTGTCCATCACCTGAAGCGTTCTTTTTACCGCCCATTTTGAGCAGCACGTTGAGGGCATTTTCCCACTCTTCGATGCGGGGCAGCACTTTATGCAGGGGCTCGCCATCGGGCAGGGGTATGTTGGGCAGTTCCTTTCCCATTTCGCCCAGCAGGGCGTTCATTTCGGCGGCCAGCCAATGGTAGCCTTTTTTGTGGGCATTTTTGCAGGCGTCGGTAAGCGACCTGATGCTGACGAGCGACTCGCTGACCCAATAGCAGCATAGGTGGTAGAACAGCCCGAACATTGGAGGGGCGAGGTCGTTTTCCAGTTCCTGCTCTGCCAGTTTGCGGTTGTTTTCGAGAAAATGCACAACGCCGCCCAGCCAGTTGAAGAGGACGGAATAAGGGGTCTTCACCCTGTTTGCCTGCTTGATGTGGGTGCGTATTCTATTGTAATATTTGGGGTCCCGTGTTTTCAGATAGGTAAGGATATGGAAGACGCCGGCCATGCCGTGCAGCACTTCGCGGTTGTTGCCGGTGTGTTTGCGGAGTTGCTTTTGAGCCAGCTTAAAAGTGTCGAGCGCCTTGTCCGTTTGGCCTGCCAACAGCAGCTCCGAAGCAGCGTAAGTTCCCTGTGATATGGGGTCGAGGTGCGGCGACAACTGCTCCAGTTTTTCCCGGTCGCCGCGCAACAGGCAGAGCAGTGCCAGGGTGTTGGCCATCGTCGAGCGGTCTCTTTCGTGCATTGTGGCGAGCCGTTCGGCGGCGTAATCGGCGTAACCGGTATAATCGTCGGTCCGCTCGAGCTGGAAGATGCCAATCGAAATTTTTTGGGCAAGGAGAAAGTTGCGGATGCGGGGAGCAAAGGTTTCCAGTTTTTCTTCGTCAAAGGTTTCCCCCAGCCAGTACGTGATCAGTTCATCTATCGAAAAACCAGAACCATAGCTACTGGCCACAGCCATGAAATACTTTTCAAAAAGTGTCCGGTTGCCCGTGTACAGGCCTATCCTCATTTCCCTGAATTCTCGGTCGGGGTCGTTGTAACTGAACCAATAGCTATGGATGGGCAGCTTTTGCCGGATGGCCTTTGCGGCGTCCCCAAAGTCGGGGTCGGTGCTGAAATATTTCTGGCAGAGGGCTTCGGCCAGGGGCTTGTTGCAATGGTACTGGTTGCCGTGCCAGAGGATGAGCAAGCCCTCGTTCAGCAGTTTTTTCAGCCTCGGTTTCAGCTCTGCGGCATAAATGTTTTTGCGCCTGCCCTTGAACCTGGCGGCGTTGAAAATCTCCATCATTTTGGTCTGCGTCACCTGCTCCCAAAGCACGGCAGCGATTTTCACTATCCTTTGGTCGGTGGTCTCCAGTTTTTCGTAAACGGCGAGGAGTTCGCTGACCGGGCGGGAGGCCTTTTTGTTTTTGGCCCTGATTTGTTTGAAGGAGCCACCGGCACGCTCCCTGATTTTGAACAGCATGGCTGCCAGGTGTTTACAGGGGCCGCCCCAATCGTATGGGCAGTCGCATTCAAATTCGGTGATCTGCCCGTTGGGTTGGATGGATACATACAGATCATAAATGTCGCTGGAACCTTCTACCGTGGCATACCAGTCGTTCGGGTCATCAATGTCTCTTTCGAGGTCTTCGACTTTGTTGCGGCGGTAGAGGTCTTTGCCTCGGCGCAGCACGGCGGAGGAGAAGCTTTTCTCAAAGTTGTTGATGTGCATATAGTCCCTGCTTTTTTGTTGAAATGGCGGTAGTGCAAAGGTAGGATGCCGTTCGATAAATTTTTGGGATCAGTGGTGCTATGCGCACAGCTTTTTGGGCAGCAGGGCAGGTTTTTAACTTTTTTACCTTTCGGCTTTATGTTGAACGTTGGGGAAAAATTTGGATATGACCTTGTTCAGCGGGGGGAGAGGGGGAATGAGTTTCCCCGCTTTGGGAAGAGTATGGAGACAGGGGCGATAGCAGGTGTTTTTTTAAACAACAAACGCTGCCACCGACGGGGGAGTGAGATGGGGAGGCTGAAATGGGTCAGGGCGATCTTCTGCAAGTGCCTCTGTGGTCAACACTTGGAGGGATGGGAAATCAATTCCTTTTTGTCCGCCAAAAACATCTGCCCGTTCCCCGAAGAATCAATTCCTTTTTTTTATGCCTTCGGCAGACAAGTATCTGCTAAAATATCTGCTCGTTCCCCCGAGAAATTGATTCCCTTTTTATCCGCCAATATATCTGCTGGCATGCATGGAGAAATTCGTCCGCTGTTTTTTTCGGTTTTATTTCTGGTTGCCGCTAACGGTTACGTGTATGAGTAGTGGCGGGATTTTCCGCACTTTTGTTCATTATTGCACTATTGTTGATTTTACGCATATTGTTAATTTTTAACACTTTGCTCGCCATTACTTATACACAATGTTAGTGGCTGGCGTTTAACGAAATTGGTCTTCAAACCATTCATTTATCAATGTTTGGGATTTAAAAAACGAAATAACATATCCAAATAATCCTTTAAAAGGGATATTTTCTATTCGTAGCAAATGTGTTCTGTATGAAGCCGAAGTAGATTTATTTCCTTTTGCTAAATTATCTTCAAGTCTTTCCTTTGCTGTTTCTCCTTCATAAACATTAATTGCCAAGTCTAAATGATTTAATTTAGATTCTTCAAATGCAGTTCCATAAGTACTATCTGTGTCTAAATGTATCATTCTTCCAAACATTAACCCCTGATTATCAATCCCTGTTAATTCTTCAATCATCATTGATAGATTTCCATTATTATTACGTTTAGCAATAACTTCTAATCTCTTAATGTTTTTAATATGAAACTCCCAATATTGTCTATAATTTTCCTTTGGGGAACAATCATCTAAAATATAAGAAGCTCCTTCTTTTGCTCTATTATGAATAGTTAAATTTCTCCACCAATTAGGATTTGCAGGCATTAAGATTGCTTCAAAAATTAATTGAGGTGGTTGCTTGTCAAAAATTTTATATGGATTTGCTCTTATATATAAAGGCCTATCATTGAATGTGGATTTAGTCCAACTAACGATTTGAGGATTAAGAGCAGAGTCAATTAATGTATATGATTTATTTACCTTCAATATTTCTGAATCATTAATTTGATTGAAAACCCTAAAATCAATAAGTTCTAAATCTTTACTACCATTATCCTTTTTTCGAATTGCATCAAATAATTTTGGCTCTTTTTGAAACAAAGGCTGTTCCTTGCTATATGGCTCACATCTTTTTTTCCAGTTATTTTTAGTTTTTATTTCATCTATTTCAAATGTCATTACAAAACATGCAACTCTCTTAATTCCAGTAAACTGTTTGAAGAATCCAATTGCCAAATATCCCCTAACCTCATCCTGTTCTTTTGAATCAATAAAATCCTTTCTAAAATTAATTAACTCATTAATTAGGCTATCATTTTTATCAATTAAACTTTCTAAATATTCGTGAGTTGCAATTTGTTTTTCGCCAACAGTATTTGCAATATTTTCAAGTTCTTTATAATATTCCTCTATATTCATCTCCATTATTTCTTTTGCTTGCCAATAACGGTGAGTATAAGCGTAGTGCGGGTTTTCAAAGCACTTCACTTTCAATTTTCCAGACTGTTTATTTATAGCTAAATTATTCATATTTAGTACTTAATCCCGCATTACGCTTATACATTGTTGTGAGGTCGTATTACATATTATCACTAATAAAATCTCTCATCATTCTTATAGATTCCTGTAATTGTCCATTAGTAAATCTGCTATTCAATGTATTCTCTGGATGATGAATTTGATGCCTAATATATTCAGTTAAAGTTATGTTTAATGTTCTGCCACGACTACCATCTCGATTCATCCTTACATATTCAAGAGTTTCTTTCCCATTTTTATAATCATCTAATTTCCCTTCATGTTCAATATAGCCATATAACTCATTATGATATTCCTCATTTGATTCCCCAAAAGCAAGAAAATTAACTTCATTTAATGAGGGATAAGGTAAATTATGTCTTTCTATCTGAATAATATTTATTTGGCCGTTATTTTCTTTTAAAAGTTTTAAATCATCAAAGTCTAATAGTTTCACGATGGCCGGACTATGTGTTGTAAGAATAATTTGAGTATTATCAGTATTTGACAAAGATTTAAAAGATTCAATTAACTTTCTTTGGTGTTCTGGATGTTGAGATGTCTCTGGCTCTTCAATTGCATAAATAATATTCGGAACATTTCTTTCTTGTTGTCTTCTTTCAGCTTCAGCTCTAAAAAAATTCAGAAGAATTAATCTTTTTATGCCGCTACCTCTTTTATTAATTGGAATATCTTCATCTCCGGTAATCTTTACATTTTTAAATACATCTGCCCACCTTAGACTTTCAGCTGGAGGAATCACAGGGTTTAAACTATCTGCAACATCAGGGTTCATTTCTCTTAATTTATCTAATGTTCTATTGGAAACTTCTTCCAATTTACCTCTAACTTCCGTAGCAATTTCATTGAATTTCCTTCTGAGTTCTTCATTATTTAATATTTGCCTTACCGCCTCCTTCAAAGGGTCTTGTACTTCGTTATCCCCATCACTGTTTTTTCTATCTGATTGAAATAAAGCGTAAAGAGGCATATAGTTTTTAAGCTGATCCCATATATTCTTTGCATCCTCTTTTGTTACATCTATTTCAACATCATCGAGTTGCAAGTCATCTGAAAAATGATTCCAAATCGAATTTCTAATAACAGCACTTCTTGTTCTGTCTTCACATTCAATACCATTGTCATCAAGAATTCTCTTTAATTCAGTAATCTTTTTCGATAATAAATCAGAACAAGAAGGAATTGTGGGGTGATATGCTTTTATATAGACCTTTTCTTTCCCAGCATTCGGGTATTTTTTAATTATTTCTAGATCTCCATCACGATTCAAAAGATATTCATTTGGTAGTGTAGTCGGATTAGTTGCATCTATCGTTAAAGCATTAGGTAGATCTTCAAAAACAACTGAAATTACTATCTCTGTATTACTTTCTTCTTTGTTTCTATTATTTATATCATCTTTTTCAACCTTAATCACTCCCTTATTCTCGTTAAAGAATATATCTAATGCCTCTAAAATAGTTGATTTTCCTTTATCATTTTTTCCAACAAATACAGTCAAATTTTTTAAATCAATGGTTGTTTCTTCTTGATAAATCCTAAAATTATTTAGTCTGGCTTTTTTGATTTTCATTTGTTATCTCCTTTTAATTAATATGCCGCCCAACGCCCAAATATACACATTGCACCTATCTCCACATACCCACACTGCGTATATCAAATCGCCCCAGATGGTAGGTTTTGTGTGTAACGGTTTGGATATTAGGGTTTTGCGCCTTATGTTTGGAGCGAAAAAGTTTATATCACGCAACTCCCCTGCTATGAAAACAAAGCTCACCCAGTTTCGAGAACTTTTGAAGGTACAGCGTTATGCCTGGCGCACCATCAAGTCGTACTCCAATTGTGTAGTTAAGTTTCTAAATGCTTTTTCAGCTTACAGGCTTGAAACAGTAACCGAAAGAAGCATCGCCACCTACATCCACCACCTGGTAGAGAAGAAGGGCATCAGTGCCAGCTACCAGCGGCAGATGCTGGGTGCCATTGGTAAGTACTTTGAGCTCTGTGAGGGGCGGAAACTGGACCTGAAACACCTCTATCCGAAGCGCCAGGCAAGCAGGCTGCCTAAGTATCTGACCAAAGATGAAGTTCGCAGAATGCTGGACCGGACCGGCAACATCAAGCATCGTTGCATTCTGATGTTGTTATACGGGGCGGGTTTCCGCTTGTCAGAAGTACTCAATGTCAAGATTGCAGATGTTGATTCAGCGAGTATGCGGCTGCTGGTGCGGGGCTCCAAAGGAAACAAAGATCGCTCGGTTGTGCTATCTGAGACCTTGCTGCTTGAGTTGCGAAAGTACTTTTTACAATACCAGCCCAAGGAATACCTTTTTGAAGGCACGAATGGAGGAAAGTACTCAGCTCGCAGTGTGCAGGCCATCGTCAAACAGGCTGCCAAAAGGGCCGGTATTTCAAAAACGGTCACGCCGCACATTTTGCGCCACAGCTTTGCCACGCACTTGATAGAATCAGGTATGGATATAAGATATGTTCAGGAAATGCTGGGGCACAATTCCATCAAAACCACCCAAATTTATACCCACATTACCGATGCTGCCAAAGGCAATTTGAGGAGTCCCCTGGATATGCTGTAATATCCTATTTGGGGTAATACTCCTCCCACGCATCCTTTCCCTTATTCAACTTTTCCACCACCGTCCCCACATTAAACACCCCCGGGTTTTCCAGCCTTGCCAGTTCCTCCCAACTGAGGGGCATGGAGACGGAGGCATTGGTGGTGGCGCGGGTGCTATAGGGCAGCACCATCAGTTGGAAGGGGTGGTTGCGGTAGATGTCAATGAGGATTTTGTCTTTGCGGTTTTCCTTTTTGAGGTCCAGGGTGCAGCCGGGAATTTTTTGGATGATGGCGGTGGCCACTTCTTTGGCGGCGTTGAACACCTGCTCAAAAGGAGCCTTGGGCTGGATGGGGCAGCAGATGTGCACGCCCCTTTTGCCGGAGGTTTTTGCGAAGCAGCGGTAGCCAAAGCCTTCGATGACGGGGCGGCAGGCCAGGGCAAAGTCCCGGATTTCCTGGAAGGTGGAGCCGGGTGGCGGGTCCAGGTCGAAGGCCATGAGGTTGGGTTGGAAGAAGTGGGGGGCTGCCACCAGTGCCGAGTGGAATTCCAGGCTGTCCAGGTTGACCAGCCAGAGCAGGGTGGCCAGTTTGTCGAGGAGGATGTAATCCGCTTTTTTCCCGACGCCCAACATGCGGCTGCTGACCCACTCCGGGGCATTGGCGGGTTTGTTTTTCTGAAAGAAGGAATGTCCGCCTGCGCCATGTGGGTATCGCTTAATGGCCAGGGGCCTGCCCATGCCAAACTCCCGAAGGTGGGGCCACGCGGTGGTGTAATACCGCACCAGGTCCATTTTGCTGATGCCCGCTTCCGGGTACAGGATTTTTTCCGGGTGGCTGATCTCCACCGTTATACCTTCGGCCTCGATGATTTGCTTTTCTTTGGGCATGGAGGTGAGGGTTTAGAGAAGTTTAGAGGGGTTTAGAGGAGTTGAGAGAGGTTATTGGGGGTGGTTACCTGTGAACAAAGATAGGGCTCTGCTCCCAATCCTAAACTGCTGAAAATCATGCTGAAAATCTTTGGAATAAGGCACCATGGACCGGGTTCTGCCGGCAGCCTTCGGCAGGCGCTGGAGGCCTGGCAGCCGGACTGCCTGCTGGTGGAGCTGCCGGCAGATGCTCAAGGCATCGTGCAGCATGCCGGTGCGTCGGATGGTGATGCACTGCGGCCGCCGGTGGCCATGTTGATCTACAATCCGAAGAACCTGAAGCAGGCCAGCTACCTGCCCTTTGCGGCTTTTTCGCCGGAGTGGGTGGCGCTTTCTTTCGCTTCGCAAAACGGCCTTCCGGTGCAATGCATGGACCTGCCTTTTGGGCAGCACCTGTCGTGGCAGGAGCGGCAGGGGGAGGCGCCAAAACTGGCGCTTCATTCCGACGAAAAAGAAGGAGAGACCGACCGGGAACTGCGTGATGACCCGCTGGGATACATTGCCCGCCTGGCGGGCTACCGTGACAGGGAACGGTGGTGGGATGCCACTTTTGAAAGCGCTGAAAATGCACCGGAAATTTTCGACGCCATTCTGGAAATGATGAGCGCCCTTCGGGAAACGGTGGGCGAAGAGCGACCCGAAACCCTGCTTCGGGAGGCCTTCATGCGCAAGTGCATCCGGCGGGCGGTCAGAGAGGGTTACGAGCGCATAGCGGTGGTTTGCGGTGCCTGGCATGCGCCGGTGCTGGCAGCCTACCAAAGCTTCAAAGTCGGCAGCGACAGTGCCGTGCTGAAAGGCCTGAAAAAAGTGAAAACCACCGCCACCTGGATACCCTGGAGCTACGAGCGGCTCAGCTTTGAAAGTGGCTACAGCGCCGGGGTGGTGTCGCCGGCCTGGTATGCCCTGCTCTTCGAAAAACGGCCTGAGGCGGCCACCCGCTGGATGATTCGGGTGGCCCGCTCGCTGCGCAAAGAAGATGTGGGCACCTCCTCAGCGCACATCATCGAGGCCATCCGGCTGGCAGAGGCGCTGGCGGCCATGCGGGCGCTGCCCCTGCCGGGCATCGGAGAGCTGCGGGAGGCGGCCATCAGCACCATTTGCGAAGGCGAGGAGGAAAAAATGGCGCTGGTGGAGCAAAAGCTGCTTCGGGGAGCCAGTGTGGGCGAGGTGCCGCCACACCTGAAGCTGCCGACGGTGGCCCTGTTGCGGGACATTGAAAAGGAGGTGAAGTCCTGCCGGCTGAGCAAATACTGGGAGAGCCCGGGAGAGACCTGGCTGGGCGCCACCGCTACCAATCCCACCGGCGGCATTGATTTGCGAAGCGAAAACGGAAAAAGGAAAAGTGTGCTGCTGCACCGCCTGAGCCTGTTGGACATTCCCTGGGGCACCCGGGTGGAGCTGGCCCGCCACCACAGCGCCGGCGGCTTCCGGGAGCATTGGAAGTTGCACTGGCAGCCCGACTTCATCATCGGGATCATCGAGGCGGCCACCTGGGGCAATACACTGGAGGCGGCGTGCAGGCATTACCTCAACCGCAAGGTTTTCGAGCAGGAGTCGCTGCCGCAACTGACGGCCCTGCTGCAACAGGTGCTGGACGCCGACCTGCCGTCGGTGCTGCCGCCCCTGCTGCGCAAGCTGGACAACATCACGGCCCTCAGCACGGATGTCTTTGAGCTGATGGAAGCCCTGCCGCCGCTGGTGTCGGTGGCCCGCTACGGCAACACCCGGGGCACGGATGTGACAGCGGTGACGGCGGTGATCCGGCACCTGGTTCCGAGAATTGTCATCGGCCTGCCGGCGGCGGTGGCCCAGCTGGACGAGGATGCCTCGCACGAGGCTTTCAAGTTGCTGAAGGGGGTGCACCATGCGCTGGACCTGTTGCAGGATGTGGCATTCAACAGCGACTGGCTGGCTGCACTGGAGAAGATTGCCCTGGCGAAACACACCTCGGAATTGCTGTGTGGAGCCTGCACCCGCATCCTCTTCGACAAAGGCCATTTTGACGAAGAAAAAGCTGAAAGGCTGATGTACTATGCCCTGTCGCCGGCCACTGCACCGATGCGGGCTGCGGCCTGGCTGGAGGGATTTCTGCAGGGCAGTGCGCAGTTACTGTTGCACCAGCAGGAACTGTGGAAACTGCTGGACGGCTGGGTGGCAAACCTGAACGGGGAGTATTTTCCGCAGGTGCTGCCCGTATTGCGAAGGACGTTCTCACGTTATTCGGATGCAGAGCGGCAGCGCTTGCTGAAGCTGGCCATGCACGGTCCCGCCAAAGCAGCGGTGGAGGCGGGAGGGGAAATCCTTCCGGAAACGGAGCAGGATGCGCTGGGCCTGGTGCGGCTGATTCTGGGGGAGGCCTGAGCTTACCAGCGCAGGTCTTCGTCAACGTCCCGGGAGTCCTGGCTGCCGTATTTCCTTTTGGTTTCCATGCGCTGTTTCTGGCGGTCGAGGACCAGCCTGGCCAGGGCCTCGTTGGCGGGCGCCTGCTCAAAGGGGGAGAGGGCGTGGTGGATCTTGTCTTCGGCAACATCGTTGCGGTAGAGCAGGCTCATGAGGTATTCCATGTTGTGTTCGATGAGCCATGCGATACGGTCGCTCAGCTGGCGGAAGAGTTCTTCTTCGGAAACGTCCTCCCGGAGGTTTTCCAATTCAAATTCGTTGATGATGAGTGCGGAGGATTGGTTTTGTTCTTTTTCCATTTTTCGCTGTGTTGCCGTTCCGCAAAATGAAGGCTTTTTGTGGAAATGGCAAATCCTCCTGCGCCTGCCTGTCAGGCAGACAGGGAGGATGACAAAGAGGCCTTCGGAGGATGACAAAATGGGGGGGGAGCAGAGGCAGGGACGAGTATCGTGTGGATGCTATCCCTTGCTGTCTTGATCTGAGCTGCTCAGGCTGGCCAGTAGCCAGACGGCTACTACCACGTCAACGATGTTCCACAAAGTTCTTCCGAGGGCAACTTTGGCGAAGGGCTGAAAGAGCAGGGCCAGTAGAATGAAAATGATTGCCTGGTTATTGTTGCCACTTTCGTTGGCTTTGAAGGCCAGGTACGCAAAGCCGGCCATCGCAGTAAAACGTACGAGCTGGTAAAAACCATAAGGCATATCGGCCAGGCAGAGCAGGAGGAGAATGGCGAGGATGATTTTTAATGTTTTTTCCATTGGTTTTCTTTTTTGGGGAGTTGAGATGCAAATTTTGGGCTAAGTATTTTTGGGGCAAGGCTTCTTTTTTCTGCGGCCAGAGGCCGCTACGAAGTCCTCCTGCGCCTGCCAGTCCGGCAGACAGGGCGGATGACAAAGGGGGGGGCTAACGGGGCCTGCCGTTCCAGCTCGGTTCCTCCGTTCCTCAAATCCTCCCTGCCTGCCTGCCCGGCGGCAGACGGGTCGGCGGACAGGGATTCCTCAAATCCTCAGTTCCTCATCCCTGAACCGTAGGATGGACTCTACGAAAATCCGATCATTGGAGAGGCGTGGCACTTTGTGCTGGCCGCCGAATTTGCCACGGGCTTTCATCCACCGGGCGAAGGTTCCGGGGGGTAGGGGGTGCACCTGTAGTTGTTGCAGGGCCATGTTGTGGTAGCGTTTGGCTTCGTAGTCGGAGTTGAGGTTTTGGAGTTCAGTGTCCAGGATGGCAGCAAAGGCGGCGGGTTTGGGGGGTGGGTTGTCAAATTCGATGAGCCATTCGTGGCCGCCTTTTTTTCCTTTCTTCAGAAAAACGGGTGCAACGGTGTACTCCTGTGCCACGGCGCCGGTTTTCTGGCAGGCCAGGGCCAGGGCTTTGTCGGTGTTTTCCACTACTACTTCTTCGCCGAAGACGTTGATGAACTGTTTGGTGCGGCCGGTGATGCGGATGCGGTAGGGTCTGGTGGAGGTGAAGGTGACCGTATCGCCGATCGTGTAGCGCCAGAGGCCTGAATTGGTGCTGATGACCAGGGCGTACTGTTTGCCGGTTTCCACTGCGGCCAGTGAGATGGCCCTGGGGTTTTCGCTGTTCCATTCTTCCATGGGCAGGAACTCGAAATAAACCCCGTTGTTGAGCAGCAGGAGCATGTCGTTGCTTTCGAAGTCATCCTGTGCGGCGAAGTAACCCTCGCTGGCATTGTAGATTTCCTGGTAGCTGATGTTTTCCGAAGGGAGGAAATCCTGAAACTGCTTGCGGTAAGGGGTGAAGGAAACCCCACCGTGCACATAGCCCTGTATGTTGGGCCAGATTTCCAGGATGTTTGATTTGCCGTAGTATTCCAGCAATTTTCTGAAGAGCACCACCGTCCAGGTGGGTACCCCGCCGATCATCACCACGTCTTCTTTCCCGCTGATTCGGACCATCCGGTCAATCTTTTCTTCGAAATCGGGTAGCAGAGCGGTTTTTATGTCCGGGGTGACGAAGGGCCTTGCCACTGCCGGCATGTTGTGGATCATTACAGCGGATACGTCGCCGGTGAGGGTTCCGGCTTCGGCGTCAAACTGGTGCAGGCTGCCTCCCATCAGCAGGGTTTTCTTTTCAAACTGCCGGGCATCGGGCCGGTGCCGGTAGAAGAGGGTCATGGAGTCGCGGGCACCCCGGATGTGGCAGCTTTGCAGGTTCTCCCGGCTCACGGGTATGTACTTGCTCTTGTCGCTGGTGGTACCGGAAGATTTTGAGAAGAAAATGACCTTGCCGGGCCAAAGCACATCGGGTTGCCCGTGCATCATCCGGTCGATGCAGGGTTTGAGATGGTCGTAGTCCTGCACGGGCACTTGCCGGCTGAAGTCACCGGCATTGCGGATGGACGAAAAGTTGTGGCGCTGACCCCACTCGGTGGCGGCCGCTTTGCCAACCAGTTGCATCAACAAGTCTTGCTGCACCTCATGCGGGTGTTCCATGAAGTGGCGGATGCGTGGATAGCGCTGCCTGAGGTAAAAACCGAATGCCTTGTTGAATACCTTTCTGATCAATTTCTCAGCGATTTGGAGGCCGCCAAACTACACAGTTTTTCCGGCCCGGTGGACAAGGAGTGAGCCGGATTTCAACGGCATATTTAGCTTTGTAACGTACTTTTTAGTTAAAAAACTAAATAGATAGTTGCTTCGCCAAAAAAATAGTCATAAGTTTGCGAAGCGAAGAAAGAAATCCATAAAGATCATGGAGATGAATCAGTTGACGAAAGCCGAAGAGGAAGTGATGCGTATAATCTGGAAACTGGACCGTTGCCTGGTCAGCCAGATACTGGATGAAATGGAAAAAGAGCGGGGTGAAAGACCACCGCACAGCACCATTTCCTCCATTGTCAGAATTCTGGAGGGCAAGGGATTTGTCTCGCACAAGGCCTATGGCCGCACGCACGAGTACTACCCGCTGGTGTCGAAAGCCGACTACACCAAAACAACCCTCAAGCGGATCATGTCGCACTACTTCGAGGGGTCGGCAAGCCGCCTCGTTTCGTTTCTGGTCAAAGAGGAGAAAATCGACCCCGACGAGTTGTCCGATCTGATTGAAAACCTGGAGGATTGATTCCAACCCCGATGCCTATGCTATTGACTTACCTTTTGAAAGTAGCGCTGTGTTGGTCGGCTTTTTACCTGTTGTACGCCGGCTTTTTCCGAAGTGAAACCTTCTTCAGGGCCAATCGCTTTTACCTGACCGGCAGCCTGGTACTCGGGGCTTTGCTGCCGCTTGTACCTGAACAATGGTACTTGTTGCAGGAGCCTGAACTGGTGAGTTACACCCTGCAACCCCTCGTGGTGGGGGTGGATCAGATCGGGCAGGCTGTGGCGGAGGCTGAATCTTCCGCAACGGGCATCTTGGGCTGGATGCAGTTGCTGAGCCTGGTAAATATACTCGGCATCGTCGTTGGTGCCGGCCGCTTCACCTGGGCGTTGTGGCAGCTATCCGGCTTGCGACGAGATGCCGCAAAAGAGCACGCCAACGGCTATACCATTTACCATACCGACAAGCCCCACCTGCCGTTTTCCTTTTTCAAGAGCCTGTATTGGAGCCGGCATTTTCAGACGGATGAACTCAGCCGGCAGAACATCCTGCGGCACGAGGAAGCCCACATTTTCCAATGGCACAGCCTGGACGTGGTCCTTGCAGAGCTGGCAGCCATCGCACTTTGGTGGTTCCCCGTTGTGAGGCTTTACCGGAAGGAAATCAAAACCACGCACGAATACCTGGCCGACGAGCATGTGACCCGTTGGTTCAGCAAAAAAGAATACGGCCGTTTATTGCTCAGGCAATCGCAGTCCGGAATGCAGGTTGCCATTTCAAACGCCATTTTTTCATCACAACTCAAAAGAAGAATCATTATGATGACCCGTACCAAATCACCCCGCCGGGCACAGCTCAAGTACCTGACTGCACTGCCCCTGCTGGCATTCCTGTTTTTTTCATTCGCCTCTTCGGGCAATGAAGAAACAGCCCCTGTATCCAGTGCCGGCTCAACCGCAACGGATCACCTGGCAGCACTTACCGATACCATTCCGGAGGATGGCTCAGAACCCGTTTTCAAAGTAGTGGATGAGCCCCCACTGTTTTCCGGATGCGATCAGATCGAAGATTTTAAAAAGCGAAAGGAATGCGCCGATGAAATGATGTTGAACTATATTTTCAAAAACGTCAAATACCCTGCTGATGCCCGGGAAAAGGGCATAGAGGGAATGGTTGTCGTGAATTTCATCATCGAAAAGAACGGAAGTGTATCCTCGGCAAAGGTTGTGCGTTCGTTGCACCCCAGCCTGGATCAGGAGGCATTGAGGGTTGTTGAAAACATGCCGGATTGGACGCCGGGCAAAAGAGAGGGAAAGCCTGTCCGGGTGGCATACAACATGCCCCTTAGGTTCAAACTCGATGAAAAAGACAAGGATGCACTCATCCCCGCCTACTTTCCATCCTGTGCCAAAGCATCGGATCGAAAGGAATGTTCCGCTGAACTCATCATGAAGCACCTCATGGAAAACCTCAGATACCCTGAAACGGCCAAAAAAGAGGGCATCCAGGGCAATGTGGTTTTGAAGTTGGTGATTGACAGTAATGGAATAATCAGCGTCAAAGAGGTGATCAAAAGCCTGCACCCCGACTGCGACCAGGCCGCCAAAGATGCCGTGAAAGGCCTGCCCCAAATGGTTCCCGCCCACAAAGGCAAAAAGCCTGTTGCCACCGAGATGGTGCTGCCCATCAGTTTCCGTTTGTCGAATGAGGAGGGTACGAAGAACTGAGCCCCGTGCCATCCCGATCCCGAAGGATTTCGGGACGGGATTCGGGATCGGCATCGGGGGAGGAACTGAAGATTTGAGGAACTGAGGATTTGAGGAACTGAGGATTTGAGGAACTGAGGATTTGGTGAACTGTTTGAACCTGCACCCTGAACTCATCCCGAGCCATGCTCAAATCTTCAATTCCTCGATTCCTCGATTCCTCGATTCCTCATCCCTCATCCCTCACCCCTCACCCCTCATCTCTGTTCCAAACCATTCCTTCACCCGTTGCGGGCCAAAGTCGTCCTTACCTGAATAGACGTATTCGTTGGTTTTGTTGCTGTAGTGGTAGTCTTTGGCCCATTTGCGGTGGTTTTTACAAAGGGCCTCGAGGGCGTCCATGATGTAGTTGATTTCCGCATCGGTCATGGTGGGGTGGATGGACATGCGCACCCAGCCGGGTTTGTGGGAGAGGTCACCCTTGTCTATTTCTTCGGTAATCTGTTTGGAATCCTGAGGAGAGACGTGCAGGAGGTAGTGGCCATAGGTGCCGGCGCAGGAGCAGCCACCGCGCGTTTGAATGCCATAGCGGTCGTTGAGCAATTTGACGGCCAGGTTGTAGTGCAGGTTGTCGATGTAAAATGAAAAGATGCCGAGGCGGTGGCGGTGCATGTCAGCCAGCACGTGGAGGTTTTGCAATTTGTCGAAGCGCTCCCAGATGGTTTTCATCATCTGCTCTTCCCTTTCCAACATTTTATCTACGTCCATTTCTTCTTTCAGCATGATGGAGAAAGCGGCTTTCATGGTTTGGAGGAAGGCCGGTGTGCCGCCGTCTTCGCGGGCCTCTATTTCCTCGATGTAGCGGTGGCCGCCCCAGGGGTTGGTCCAGGCCACGGTGCCGCCACCGGGGTTGTCGGGCACCCGGTTTTTGTAGAGTTTGGAATCGAAAACCAGCACTCCGCTGGAGCCTGGGCCACCGAGGAATTTGTGTGGAGAGAAATAAATGGCATCCAGTTTCTGCAGCTCGTTTTCCGGGTGCATGTCAATGCGGATGTAGGGTGCCGATGCGGCAAAATCCACAAAGCAGAGGCCCCCGTTGCGGTGCATCATTTCGGCTATTTCGTAATAGGGAGTGAACAATCCGGTGACATTGGAGCAGGAGGTTACCGCCGCAATTTTTACTTCCCGGTCCTGGTATTTTTTCAGCAGTTCGGCCAGGTGGCCCAGATCTACCAGACCCATGGCTGTGGGGTGAATGACTTCGAGGTCTGCGATGGTCTCCAACCAACTGGTCTGGTTGGAGTGGTGCTCCATGTGGGTCACAAAAACAACGGGTCGTTCATTTTTCCGGAACTGTAATTTCTCCTGGTATTTTTCATGGAGCTTCAGGCCAAGGATACGCTGAAACTTGTTTACCACGCCGGTCATCCCCGAATTGGTGGCGATGATGACATCGCTGGGATGGGCCCCTACATGGGCTTTGATCGTTTTCAGGGCCTTGTGGTAGGCCTGGGTCATCATGGAGCCGGTCACACTGGTTTCAGTGTGTGTGTTTCCGACGAAAGGCCCTATTTCTTTTTGGAGTAGCTCCTCGATGGGTTTGTAAAGCCTGCCACTGGCTGTCCAATCGGCATATACGATGCGTTTTTCACCGAAGGGAGTGATGAAATGCTGGTGGTATCCGATGGTGTTTTCCCGGAACGGTCTGAACCAGGATTCCAGGTCGTTGATCGTTGCTGTATCTTGTTTTGATTCCTGAACCATAGTGCATCAATGAATTGGGCGCAAAGTCTGGAAGATAAAAGATCTTGAAAAGCTTGCTTGTTTTAGAATTATCCGAAGGTAAGATTTATTTGGCAATAATTCCTCAGAACGCACACTGCTGCCCCCAGGCAATGAGGTAACTGTCAAGGTCATTATTCCTTATTCATCATTCGCTCAATTGCCGCTTTGGCTGACTGGAATTCGGGGTCCAGGCGCAGCACGGTGCTGTAATCACTGGCTGCCTGTTTACTGTTGCCCATCAACTCAGCCGCTACCGCTCTGTGGTAATACGCGGAGGCAAAAGTGGGGTCCATTTGCACGGTGATATCAAAGCTCTTATAGGCTTGTTCCAGAGAGTCCATGTCGAGGTAAATCAGGCCGGCATTGTAGTATCCACCTACGTACTGCGGGTCAACGATGTTGATCTTTTTGTAAAGTTTGAGAGCTGCTTCGAGGTCGTTTTTCTGGTTGGAGAGGTAATAGGCCTTGGCGTGCAGGGCGACCACATTGTTGGAATCTGCCCGGATGGCATTGTCATAATACCGTTCTGCTGCCGGGATGTTCTTTTCGGCAATCAGCCGGGCTAATTCTATCCAGGCGTCAACGTTTTCCGGGTCGTTTTCAACACAGCTTTGATAGGCGTTGATAGCCTCTTCCTTGCGGCCCATGTCTTTAAACACACTGCCGAACATGTAAAACATCTCGGCGTTCAGCGGGTCAATCACCCGGATTCGTTCCAGGGTGAAGAGGGCATCGTTGTACTGTTTCAGGATCCACTGGAATTCGGCCAGTTTCAGCAAGGTGGGTATTCGCTTCGGAAATTTAGAGGCGGCCAGTTGCATGGTATTCAGCGCCCACCGGGAGCGGTAGTAGTCCAGGTAGATGTCTGCCAGCAGGTGGTAGTATTGGGGCTGCAGCGAGTCCAGCTCAATGGCTTTTTTCAGGTCGGCAATGCCCTCGTCGTAATTGTCCAGTTCGTAAAACACGGCACCGCGCTGCGCATACAGTTCGGGGTTGTTGGGGTCTTGTTCGATGGCGGCGGTAAGCTTCTGAACGGATGGGTCGCTGACGGTTGGTACCTTGCTACTATCTGGAGGCGTATCTTTTTTATTGCTGTCGGAACAGGCTGCCAGGAATCCGGCGAAAAGTATTGCGAAGAAAAATATGGTGCTGTTTCTCATGCTGCAAAAGTAGTATGGTTAAACATTAACCGGTGGCCAAATTTTGGCCACCGGAATGTCAATAAACTGCTTTTGTCAGCATTTTGTTGGAGGCTAAGAGCCTGTTTAGATTTTCATGCTTGAGCGAAAGTGAGCAAATTTTATTCTGAACGAGGCAAATTTTGCAGGCGGATACGGGTAATCCGGCGAAAAATTTAACGAAGTACAGGATAAAATTGGCCGCTTGCAGCCAAGTGATGGGAATTTAAACAGGCTCTAATTCACGATTCTTCTGGTCACCGTTATGCTGCCCTTGATCTGGTAGCCCGTCGGTTTCAGGTTGATCACATGGTTTTGCGTTTCGTTGCCGTTGATGGTGAAGACCCTGGTGTCGGAGCCCAGGTTGTCTTCCGGTTCCGCAAAACCGCCGGCTTCTTTCCCTGAGGTGGTGATGCTGATCTTGTCACCTTCTTTCAGGCCGGTGAAGGTTTTTTGCTTACCGATGTTATAATTTTTACCAGAGGTGCCGTCCTTGTCGTAGTCAATCTTCCAGATTGATTTTCCTGTAACAGAGGTGGAGATATCAATGCGGTATTCATCGTCACCCCACATGTCCTTGTCTTCGTTGGAAATAAAGGTTTCCAGTTTCACATTGGCGTCGTAAACGAATTTTTTCACCCGGAGCTTTTTGCTGAAGCTGTTGTTGGATTCGTTGGATTCTGAAATCCGGTTCTGATCGTCCACAAAGACCTGGAAGGTGTAATCGCCGGCGTGGTTCAGAATGAGGTTTTCAAAAGTTACGGTGGTGAGGTTACTGGCGGAGGCAGCGGCTATTTTACCCTCGCTCACCGTGATGGTTTTGGTGCCTATGCCGGGCGAGGCTGTGAGTTTCACTTTAAAAGTTTTTGACACTTCCTCTGGATAGGCGATGCCCAGTTTCAGGGTCAATCCCGTTTTTTCACCTGCCACGGCTGTTCCGCCGGAGAAGTAAAGGTCAACGGGGTACAGGTCGGGTTTTGGTGCCGGTGGCGGCGGATTGAGAATGCTGAGGAATTGGGGGCTTTCAACCTCCTGGCTGCCGTTGCTCACATGCACTCCGTAATCCCCTTCGGGTAAATTGAATTGCTGTTCGAAGATGTTCTTAAGGATCTCCGAAATATTGGGCGGAATGGATGTCTGCGCCAATTTGATGTCTTTGACCATCACCTCGTAGGAAGGCCTTTTGGTCACTTTGCTGATCACCTCAATGTTCCTGCCGGCATTGTTGTCGAAAACCGTGGGCACATTGTTGATGATTACGTTGTTGCCCGTGGAAGTGCCGGAGGCCGCTTTGACCACCCTGGGGTAAATGATGTCGTTGACCTTGTAGGCGTATTTGGCCAGCAGTGCGGAGTTTACAGTCGCATTCCTCTCCTGCAATTTTAGTTTCATCTCCTGAAACCTGATGGGTCGCCAATTGAGGTCCCCGCTTTTGAAATTGCCCAGTACAATCTTGAAATCGTTGATCACGATCAGGTGTTTTTTCGGAATGGTCACTTTCACCTGGTTGCCCTGCCGCAGGGTAATGCCGGCGCTGTCGGGGTTGATCTTGCTCAGGTGCTTGCCGTACAGGATGATGCGGTCGTTCTTACCCAGAACGAAGGTTTGGGGAACGATGCCGGTGATGACGGGTTTGAGTTCTATGGCTTCGATTTCCTTCCCGAAATCCAGTCCTTTCACAATGAGGCCCCGCACCCATGGAACCAGCAGCACCGCCAGGAAAAACACGATGTACAGCAACATGAGAACGAGCCCCACGACCCCCACACCTTTCACCTTGCGTTTTCTGACGAAAAGCAAAATGGAAAAGAGCAAAAGCCCCACTACCAGAAAAATTAGCGAACCGATGGTAATGGCCGAGTTGGTCACCTTGTCAACGAGGATGAACGTGTTGCCAAAGGTGAGAGTGACGACATCCTCCAGGTTGGCGGAAAGAACATTGATCTGTAGCTGCAATTCCCCGGAAAGCTGGCTGATGAGTGCGGGTGCGCTTTCGTCGAGGATGCCTTGTTTGATCTGGTCCAGCAGGTCGGAGATGTTGTTGAAAACGTTGTCAACGGAGCCGTCCACTTGTTCAAAGAGGAAACCACCGTTTTGCTCGATGGCCTGGTTCAGCACTTCCGCCAGGTTTTCAACCCGTTCATCGATGAGGTCCGCCACCTCCTGGCTCAGCTCGCCGCTTTCCACCCGGGAGTCCACTTCCCGCAGCAGTTCATCCACGTCGCTGAGTACCTGGGCAGCATTGTCGGTGACGTTTTTTACAGACGAGATGAGGCCACACCCCGAAAGCATCAGCAGTGCAGCCAGTAGCAGTGTAATTCTCTTCATGGCTATTGGTTTTGTGTGATTGATTCAGATAATACATCGGGAAGGGGTTCCCGGGCAATCAAACAATAGGGCAGGCAGGAATTGTGCTTTTGCCGGGTTATCTGACAGGGGCTGACAAAAAGGACAAGTGCGCCAATTTAGCGACTAAAGCTGTAAAATTCAAATGTTTACGCTTGTTTGTGAACAGTGATTTCAATTAAAGCGATCAGTCAACGATTGCCTTTGCAAAAAAGGCCATGACTTCGGCCTCAGAAGGTTGCTGTACGGGGCTCACCAGCCGGAAACCCACGAATGGCGCATCGGTATTCCACCAGCGGCTTTTCGGAACCTGGGGATCACGGCGCTGCCAGCGCGGGCTGGAGCGCAGGCGCGCCGTGCAGGTGCATTCTTCTGCAGCGCTCCGGTACGAGCCTCCTTTCACGGTGCGGCTGTGTTTGCGGGTGGGTTCCAGCCAGGGATTGTCCACCGGAGCATTTCCGATGGCCTCCGGGTAATCATTCCGGTACTCGTCGAGGGTCCATTCAGCCACGTTGCCCAACATATCAAACAGCCCGAGCAGGTTCGGCTTGCGGGATCCCTGTTGGTGGTATTTGCCGGTGCTGTTTTCCCCATACCAGGCATATTCATTCAGTCGGCCTTCGGCCAACGAGTCCGTTCGTCCCAGGCGGCAGGCGTACTCCCATTCCGCTTCTGTGGGCAGCCGGTAAAACACCCCCGTTTTCTGATACAACCACTGGCAGTAGCGCAAGGCTGCCTGCTGTGTCATGCTGACCATCGGGTGGCCATTGCGCCCCATTCCGAAAGTGTAGTCTATGTACTGAGGGGTGGGGCGGGTCACGGCATCCACGGTGTAGTTTCCCGAAGGATTCGTGCTGGCGTCGGTATCCAGTTCCCGATGATAAAACAGGGCAAACTCCTCGTAGCTCACCTCGTAGCGCCCCATCCGGAAACTGTCCACCTTCACCAGTTTGCTGTTTTCAGCTGTGCCCACGGGGAATGTACCACCAGGGATCAGTACCATTTCAAAACTGACCTCCGTGCCGGGAATGGGGGTGAGGCTGATGGTTTGGGCTGAGGTTGTGGAACCTGAGATAAGAAAGCTGAAAAGGATGACAGACAGTAACCGCATAGTTTGAAGATTGGGTTTGGACGATCAAAGAAATACTTTTTGTACGATTCAGGTCCTTTGGCCGGTTGCGGCAAATTTTCTTCGGCAAATTTTTACGGATGAAACTCATTGAATACATTGTAGCTCAAAATGAGTGGCATTTCCATTTTTGACAAATATGCTGACCATGAAAGCTCTCACCTTCTCACTATTGATTTCCCTGTTGTTCTTTTGTGCATGCCAGAAAAACAAACCGGTTCCGGTTTCTGACAATTTTGACCTTGTTCAACTGGCAGATGGCGTGTATGCCTGCATCAACAAAACCGGAGGTAAGGCCATCTGCAATGCCGGCATTGTTGACCTTGGCGATGCCACACTGGTGTTCGATCCCTTCCTTTCTCCGGTAGTTGCCGAAGAGCTTCTCCGGGCAATTGAGGCCCTGGGCTTGCCCCCCGTAAAATATGTGGTGAACAGCCATTACCACAACGACCACATTCGGGGCAACCAGGTGTTTTCCGACGAAGTGAAAATAATCAGCACACCGGCAACAGCAGAATTGATCCGCAAACACGAACCACAGGAACTGGAAGCTGAAAAGGGTTATGCTCCCCGTCAACGGGCATTTTTTGACTCCCTGGTACAGCATTACTCCGGGGACACAACAGCCCGACCTTACCAGGCCCTCAAAATGTGGCAGGCGTATTTTGAAGTGCTGACTGAAAGCATCGGCAACATCAAAACAAGGGTGCCCAATACCCTTTTTGAGAAGAAGAAAACACTTGAGGGCACCAACCGCGCTGTGGAACTCTACTGTTTCGGAAAAGGCCATACCACCGGCGACCTCGTCATGTATGTTCCGGACCAAGAAATACTTTTCAGCGGAGACCTGGTATTTGTGGGCATGCACCCCTATATGGCCGACGGATTTGCAGGCGAATGGCTTTCGTACCTCGACACGCTGCAAAACTTTGATACAAAGCACCTCGTTCCGGGGCACGGAGATGTCTCAACCCCGGCCGCCATACCTGTTATGAAGGACTATCTCAAAATGGTTGACCAAAAGGCCCGCATACTGGTGGATGCCGGGCTGCCGGAATCTTCTGTGGACACAGTGCGTATCCCCGAACCTTATGACAAATGGTGGTTCGATCGCTTTTTCAACATCAACATGCATTTCATGTACGGCCGGTTTTCTCAGAAAGCTGATAATTGATCCGATACTTTGCGGAGCTAAAATTGTTTTCAGCTACTGGATAGGCTGACGAGGGTCATTCAGGAATCTGACCCTGTGTACAATATGTTGCTACCCCCCAGGAAAATTCCACATGGGTTTCACCATCAATGCAGAACACTGATCTTTTCAACCGCCTGACCATTGATACTCAGCACATAAAACCCTTCGGGAAAATCTGCTACCGGTATTTGCAGCTTGTTTTCACCTGGTGGAAGGAGCGTGTTGAACAATGTTCTACCGAATATATCCATCAGTTGAATCTCTATACTTTCTGATAAATAATTGGTCAGTGAAACGTTCAAAAAATCCCCGGCTGGATTGGGGAATATTTTCAGATTATCCGCCGGGGTGTTTTCTGTTGCCCCCGTCATAATGTCGTCCACATGAATTTCGAGATCGGTAGAGCCGAGGGAAATTTCGGTGCCATCGTTGAGGATGCCTTTGATGTTTCGAAAGCGGAGCAGGGTATTGGCAGATGGCAGAGGATTGGGATAGTCGTCGAGTGTACCGGCTAAAAAGGTGAACAACTTTCCGTTTTGAAGTGTGGAATCGGGATGTGTCCTGACCCACGTCATGTCAAAGACATAGCGGTCATCCTCGGTCCGGTATTCGGAAATCCATCTTGCAGTTTGATCGTAATATTGAAGTCCCGGGCCGAGGAGGTTGGGGCTCTTTAGAAAGGCGGTGTCATATTCGAATTGAAATGCCAGACCGTATAAATTGTCAGGGCCATCGAGCCATATTCTGACGGCAAAGTTTTGTCCGGCTTTCAGGTGGGCAGGGTCAATTGATTGCCCCGTTTCAAGTAATGTGACATATAGTTCAGGCCCCTCCTGGTAAACCACGGCTGGTGGTGTGTACCCTGGCACCGGGTAGAGGTAATTGTTTTCAGAAATATGAAAATCCTCTATTTCGATGGTGCCATCTCCATCGCCGTCAGCGTGTTTGAGATTTTTGCCGTTGGCCATGTCTTCAGGCCATGTTGCGGCCTCACTGGCATGCCAGAACGGGCTCTCATCGCGCTTTGGTCCGCTTTGGTTCAGGTGAACGCCCAGTGGCAACAGGTCACAGTAATTTACGATGAAATCACCATTGATGTCGCCGGGCCAGACACATTCACCCTGGCAGTCATTCCTGAAGCAGGCGGGTGCAATACCACTTTGGTAAAAGCTCCTGACGCTGTCGATTTCTTCGTACATGATCTGTACGTTTTCAGCAAAACCCTGGTCAGCTTGTCTGTGGATGGTCGTTGAGGTGGTAATATGGACCGACTGGCCTGGCGCAAGTGTGCCGAGGATAATGGAGGGAATGATTCGGTATTGCTCCCAAGGCAGGTTGGCCGAAACCATGCTCCAGCTACTGGCGTCGGCTGGATTGCCATAGAAGGCAAATTGAGCAGGGGGTGCATCTGGGTTACATCCATCCTCGCCTTGGGTCAGCGTGCCAGAGGAAGTTTGGCCTTTCATAACCTCAAACAAATAGCGTTCAATTTGAAAAGGCGTGCAGGGCAAACCCACCACGTTCGTCCTGAACAACTCGTGGCTGAGGAATGTCGTCGAAATAAGTGTGTTCAAAATTGAATCAGGTAAAATCGAATCGCAGGGGGTGCCGACGGGGTTGGCCACGCTACGAAGGTAATGGAACACACTTTGTCCTTCCGGGTAGGTGCCTACACCACCGTTGTCGTATGAGATGCATCCAGCGCTCCATCTGCTGAAAAGTCCCATCAGCAACGAATCCCAGTTCGATGAACTCTTGTTGATGATTTTCCACTGATTAAAAAGGGTGCGATTCAAAGTGGGGTTGTCGTCGCAGTAGAAGCTGTAGCTGGTGAGTTGAATTTCCGCGTGTAAACCCGGGTGTAAGGGGCTAAAATAATCCGGCAATCCGCCGCAATCATCATTGAAAACTGACCATAGTATTTGAGATGGAATTTGTTCGATATCCGGTACAATGGGGTACTCTCCAAGATGAGGTTCGTAAATTCCGTTAGAATTATTGTCGTGAAAAGGGGCATATCCCTGAAGGCTTGCTGGAAGCGCCATTCCATTGAATTGTTCGAAATATGGATTTCCATTTCCGGGCCATGAGAAAATGTTTGGAATTAAAGTGTCGACCTTTCCATCGGAGTCAAAATCTGCAACATGTCGTATTATTTCATCCCTGAAGACCTGCCAAATTTGATTCCAGGCATTGCAATTTTCCATAGTGGAAATGCCCTCGCTATCAATTGGGCCGGGGCAGAAATCCCCAAATTCAGGAAGTGGAAAATCGGTGCCTGCATCTATGATTTGTCCGGTAGTATTTTTTGCAGCAAGCCACAGACTTGTAACACCCCTTGTACGTTTCCACTCGTCAGGGTTGTTGAAGTATGGAAAGACGGTCGGATTGGTGGCTGGGTCAAGAAATACCGAACCCACGTTCGTGTAATGGGTCCGTATGTCGTTTCCATGAAAACTGACACTTTTGATCGTTTCTCCACAGGTTGGTTGAGTATTTGCCGAGAGGTAGAAAAGAAAAGCAGGTATAAGAAACAGAATTCTCATGCGTGCGACAATTAGGAGGAGTATTATTTCAAACAGATATTCAGCTTTTATCACTCCGCAAGCTCAAAAAATCCCTGCACACTGCGCTGTCAAATTTTTTCAAAAATCAGTATGCTGATCAGTTGGCTCAGTCAAGGGGGTGGGTAGTCTTTCAAATCCCGTGTGCCTTTCAAAACTTGCATGTTGTTCTGGCTTTGCCGTTCCGGATTGTTCACAACAGTGAATTTTCTCATTGGCGTAGTGGTGGTGAGGTCGAAAATTTGGGTGCCGGAACAGATGGGAGGAACTTCACCACCCAATTGAAACAGAAGTTCTTCGCTTCGCAAAAACCGGGAGTACATGAAACACCTTAACATCGTCTGGATGTTGGCGATGATGATATTTTTCGTCATAAACAGCATCCGGGCCCAGGGCGATTTTCCATTGTTGGCAATGGGCTACGACAGCCATGCCGAATTGCAATGGGAGGCTCCTTCAGGAACCCCTCCGTCCGGGTACCGGGTGCTTCGCTCAGACGATGGAAACAGTTTCGACACCCTTGGAATTACCACAGAAACTTACTGGCTTGACTTCACCGGTTTTCCCGGAACGGGGAACAGCTTTGCCTACCAATACAAAGTGTCCGCACTGAACGGGGCCCTGCAGGAGATCGCCGCATCCGATCCCACGGAAACTGTCATTGCCCCCATGAGTGACGCTGCCTTGCTGGACATGGTGCAGCGCCACAGCTTCCGCTACTTCTGGGAGTTTGGGCACCCGGTCAGTGGCATGGCCCGTGAGCGAAATACCAGTGGCGACATCGTGACCACGGGCGGCAGTGGCTTCGGCATCATGGCCATGCTGGTGGCCGCGCACCGGGGCTGGATCACCCGCGAAGAAGCCCGGGACCGGCTGTTGCAGATCGTGGGCTTTTTGCAATTTGCCGACCGCTACCACGGTGTCTTTCCGCACTGGATGAACGGCTCCAACGGCAACACCGTCTCTTTCAGTCAGTTTGACGACGGCGGCGACCTGGTGGAAACTGCTTTTCTGATGCAGGGCCTGCTGGCCGCCCGACAGTATTTTGACGAAGACAACGCGCCCGAAGAAGCCCTGCGGCAGGCCATCACCGGCCTGTGGGAAGACGTGGAGTGGGACTGGTACAGCAAAAACAATTCGGGGGTGCTGTACTGGCACTGGTCACCGAATTACGAGTGGCAATTAAACTTTCCCCTGTATGGCTTCAACGAGGCCATGATCGTGTACATCCTGGCCATTGCTTCTCCGGCCCATCCGGTGCCGGCAAGCTACTGGAACAGTGGCTGGACGGCGCAAAACTATTTCCACGGCCTCAGCTATTACGGATACCCCCTGGCCACCGGCCCGGCCCGGGGCGGCCCGCTTTTCTTCGCCCATTACTCTTTTCTGGGTTTTGACCCGAGGGATAAAAAAGATGCCTTCGCGAATTACTTCACCCGCAACCGCAACCACACCCTCATCAACCGGGCCTGGTGCATTGACAACCCGCTGGGGCACGAAGGCTATTCCGACGTGAGCTGGGGCCTGACTGCCAGCGACGATCCCTGGGGCTACCTGGCCCACGAGGCTTCCACCATTCGCGACAACGGCACCATCGCACCTACCGCAGCCCTTTCCAGCATGCCCTACACACCCTCGGAAAGCATGGCCGCCCTTAAACATTTTTACCGCAACCTGGGCGATCGTCTCTGGGGCCCCATGGGCTTTTACGACGCATTCAACATCGGTGAAAACTGGTTTGCCGACAGCTACCTGGCCATTGACCAGGGGCCCATCATCGGCATGATAGAAAACCACCGTTCGGGCTTGTTGTGGAACCTCTTCATGGCCAACCCCGAAATACAACCCGCCCTGGATGCCATCGGATTCACGGAAGACCTGACCCCCGCTCCGGAGGTGCTTCCTTCGGTAAATGAAATGACGGTGGCACCCAATCCGGCAACGGTCACCACCACCCTGACCCTGGACCTGAGCAGGAATGAAACCCTGACCCTGGACCTGTTGGGATTCCATGGACAACTGTTGCGGCGGGTCCTTCCTGAAACCCCGTTTACCGAAGGAAAAAACAAACTGGATATCAGCACCGCCGCTTTGCCTGCCGGCATTTATTTCCTCCGCCTGTCGGCTAACGGGGGTGCGGTAGTGAAGAAGTTGATCGTCAGCCCCAAATGACCGCGACAAACAGGACACGGGCCAATGGGTCCGGAAACTTTTAACACTAAACTCAAAATTGTATGAAACGCATTTTACTCATCCTGATCGCATGCTTTGCTTTTGGCTGGACGCATGCCCAAGTTATTTACGAAGATTTTGAAGGAGGTACTGCCGATCTGCCCTGGGTGGGCATCAACGGCACTTACGACGGCGTGGTGGCCAACCCCGATGCCACCGGTATCAATACCAGTGATTTCGTGGGGGCCTTTACCACCGACCCGAACAGCGATTTTCCGTTCGTCATTGCCGACCTGCCCATGCCGGCCGATATGGCTGCAAACGGGGTGTTGAAGTTGAAGATCTGGTCGCCCGTAGCGCCCTCCAAATGCCTGCTCAAGTTTGAGGGCAGTGGCGATCCGGTGGAGCAATTCCGCGACATTACCGTGGCCAACCAGTGGGTGGAGTACAGCTTCGACCTCACCGCCGGTGCTTCCAACCCCACCGGCCTGACCAGGGTGCTGGTCAGCTTCCACAGCTTCCTGCCTGGTGTGGAAGAGACCTTCTACTGGGACGACCTCCAGGCCGTGCCCAATACCACCTGCTACGAGACTTTCGACGACCCGGGCAATCTCACCTGGAATGCCTTTGACGGGGTGCTGAACACCCCGGTGGCCAACCCCGATCCGAACAGTGTGAACAGCAGCGCCATGTGCGCCGAATACACCAAAAGCAACATGCACGCTTACAGCCTGCTGCTGGCGGAAGCACCTACACCATTTGACCTGAGTGTTTTCAACCAGTTCAAACTGCAAGTCTATGCCACGGCTCCTACCCAGGTGCTGATGAAACTGGAAGGCCCCGGAGGCGCCATCGAAAAGATTAAGAACATCGGCCTGGCCAATGCCTGGCAAGAGTACACCTTCGATTTTTCGGATGCTGCCGGAATGGCGGATTTGAACAAGGTCATCCTCTTTTTTGACCCCGGCGTGGAACAGAGTGGAGACACCTACTATTTTGACAACCTCTGTGCGGTTCCGCAAGGCGCTTGCGCAGGTGTGACACCTGACCCCGATATCATTGACGACTTTGAGTGCAACCGAAACGCCACCTATGTGAATGGCTGGGACAGCCTGACTGTGGTGGACAACCCAGCCCCCAATGCTGTTAACAGCTCTGCCAAAGTGGGACGCTATGCAGACCCCATCGGTGAGCCCTGGGCTGCCCTTCTGATAGACTACCAAAACTCCCTTGACCTTTCGGTGAAAAACCAGATACAGGCCAAAATATGGTCGCCCAAGGCAACCCAAATGCTCTTCAAACTGGAAGGAGGTTTGTCCGCCCCAAAAGAGGTTTGGGTGGATGTGACCGAAGCCAATACCTGGGTGGAATACAACGTGGATTTCAGCAGTGAGGCCGCTGCTGACCACAAAAAGATCGTCATTTTCTTCAACGCCGGCCAAGAGCCTGAACCCGGCGATGTGTACTACATTGACGACATCCGTTTTGCCGAAGCAAGCGAAACCGTGCTGGAAGACTTCGAAAATGGCGCCTTTCTGCCCTGGGAGCCGCTGGACCAGCAAACCGTTTTGCACGGCACCTTTGAGGTGGTGGCCAACCCCGACCCCACCGGCGTAAACGCCTCCGCTATGGTGGGTAAATACACCAAAGGGTCTTCGGCCTTCTCAACCCTGGCGGCTGTGGCACCGGGTGTCATTGACCTTTCGCAAAAGCCCCAATTCAACGTGGACATCTGGGCACCTGCCGGCGCCACCAGCGTCATCATGCAACTGGAAAGCGTGAGCCAGGGCAACAAAGAGGTGGAACGCAACATCAACACGACCGAAGCCTGGGAAACCGTTTCTTTCGACTTTTCTGACTACCAGAGCATCACCGACTGGGCAGCCATGAAGCTGATTTTCAACCCCGGTGTTGCAGAAGAAGGTGCCATGTTCTTCTTCGACAACCTGACACAGGGGCAGTCAACCGTGGACCCCTGCGAAGGCGTGGTTCCTGTTCCCAACATCATAGATGATTTTGAGTGCCAGCGCAATTACGATTACGGTGCCGGTGGCGACCTGCTTTCCGTCGTCAACAACCCTTTGCTGACCCCGGTCAACAGTTCGACCCAGGTGGGCAAATACGAAGACCAGCCCAACGAGCCCTGGGCCGCACTGTGCATTGAGTTCCCGGATGGTATTGACCTGTCGGTTTACAACCAGTTCCAGATACAGATCAATGCGCCCGACGCGGTTCCTGTTTTGTACAAACTGGAAGGTGGCACCAGTGCTCCGTTTGAGGTCTGGCAGGACATTACCGCCCCCAACGATTGGGAGAAAGTTTCCATTGATTTCTCTTCGCAAGCCGGTGAAGATCACAAACGGGTGTGCATCTTCTTCAACGGTGGCAACGACCATGCAGGTGGTGTGGAAACCTATTACATTGATAACATTCGCTGGAGCCGGGAATCCTACAACGGCTGCATTGACAACCACGAAGAGGAGACCAGCACCATCGCCAATTTCAAATACTTCGCAAACGGTCACCTCGAAGCCGAAGGCAAACAGTTTGAGATTGTGGACAACCCGAACCCGTCAGGCATCAACACTTCAGCCAAAGTGGGTGAGTTTGTCAAGGCTTCCGATGGTGCCCCCTTTGCCGGCATGTATGCTGATCTGGATGCCCCCATTGATTTCAAAGGCACCAAAACCGCCAGGGCAAAAGTTCTGATGGATCACATCGGAAACTTTGCCATCAAGCTGGAAAACTCGCTGGCAGATCCTCCGGTAGCCCCCATTGAACTGCCGGTGGAGAATACAATGTCCGGTGAGTGGGAAGAGCTGACCTACGATTTCAGTG
>JALWSS010000166.1:143-9562 GCA_026993525.1 Saprospiraceae bacterium | reverse complement strand
TTTCAGTGCTGTGCCTGATGATGCACAGTATGCACGCCTCACAGTTTTCTTTGACCTTGGCATCGATGCTACCGGCGTTGACGTGACCTCTTATTTCGACGATATCATTATCGGCGAGGGCGAATGCATTACCACCGGGGTGTTCAGTCCTGTGGTGGAAAGCATGCGCATTTCACCCAATCCCGTTTCTGATATGCTTCGCATCGAGAATACGGGCGATATGGCTTATGTGGAGGTGTACAATCTCTTCGGCAAACGGGTGGCCAGCCTCTGGATCGGCACCGACAGCAGTGTTGAAGTGGACATGAGCGGCCTGGTTGCCGGGGTTTACACCCTGGGTGGATTCACCAAAGACGGTCGTTTGATCGCAAATGCCAGGTTGATCAAGCAATAACGGTTTACTGTGTCAACTGCACCGATGCGGTACTTGCTTTTTAGTTTCATACTAATGATTTCCTGTCAAGGCACGCCATCTCCGGTTTCCGGGGGTGGTGCTGCCGGGACGGGAGTTTTGGCGCCTTTCTCATTGGATGCGTTGCAAAAGCGCACCTTTCGCTATTTCTGGGAAACCACCGGCGCACAGACCAACTGGCAGGTACACGACCGCTGGCCTACCGAACAATTCTCCAGCATTGCCGCAACCGGCTTTGGGCTGAGTAGCTACCTGGTGGGTATCGAGCGGGGCTACATCAGCCGGCAGCAGGGTGCTGATCGGGTGCTAAAAACCTTGCAGGTCCTGGCCTCGCTGCCGCAAGGCCGCGAAGTTAAAGGTGTAGCCGGTTACAAAGGGTTCTTCTATCATTTTCTAACCCTCGACAAATCGCACCGCTTTAAACAGGTGGAGCTCTCCTCCATTGACACCGGGCTGTTGATGGCCGGTGTGCTGAGTGTGATGAGTTATTTTAATGAAGAAAATGAGGCAGAAGCTGAAATCAGGAAACTGGCCGATTTCCTTTTCCGAAGGGTGGAATGGGACTGGATGATGAAGCCCAACGGCAAGATGAGCATGGGCTGGCACCCGGAAACCGGCTTCATCGAAAACGACTGGCACGGCTACAACGAAGCCATGATCCTGCTCATCATGGCCATGGGTTCACCCACACATCCCATCCCTGCAGAAAGCTGGCAGAAGTGGTGTGAGACCTACGTCTGGGATGAATTTCAGGGGCAGGAATACGTTCAGTTCGATCCGCTTTTCGGGTACCAATACAGCCATATCTGGATTGATTTCCGGGGCTTGCAGGATGCCTACCTGAGGGACAAGGGCATTGATTATTTTGAAAATTCCCGTCGGGCAACATTGGCCAACAGGGCGTATTGCATGGCCAACCCCCTGGGCTGGAACGGCTACGGCGAAAATTGCTGGGGCCTGACAGCCTGCGACGGCCCGGCCAGCGAGGAACGCGAGTACAACGGCCGCAAGGCAAAATTCTGGACCTACCGCGCCCGCGGGGCCTGCGCTTTTCAGGTGGTTGACGACGGCACCATTGCTCCCACCGCAGCCGGAGGCTCAGTGCCATTTGCACCGGAAGTGTGCATTCCCGCACTGGAATTCATGTGGAACAACTGGTACGATCAACTGGTCGGTAAATACGGGTTCAAAGATGCCTTCAACCTGAGCTACAACTTTGGAGAAGATAACGATAGGGGATGGTTCGACGTGGATTACCTCGGCATTGACCAGGGGCCCATCCTCCTCCAGATCGAAAACCATCGCACCGGCTTTTTGTGGGAACTGATGAAAAAGAACCCCTACATCCAGGCCGGACTGGCAAAAGCCGGCTTCCGGTAGCGCAGCATTTATGCTGTGGCAGTACAACGACCTTCAGGTCGTAAAAAACGAAGAAAAACCCCATCACAGATCGAGTAAAAACCTTTCTCAAAAACCCCAAAAACCCCAATTCCGAGTTTGCCTCGGGACAAAAACCTCAAAAGAATAATTCAGGAGCTGACCGAAAGTCAGCGCCTGACGGGCGCCCAAAAACCTCAATCCCGAGTTTGCCTCGGGACAAAAACCCCTCATCAACAACATCAAATCATGAAAAACATCCTCACTTCCCTGCTCTTTTTGTTGTTCCTCAACAGCCTCGCTGCGCAAAGCCGCCAGAAGCCCGTCAGTGAGCGGGTGGATTCCGTGATGGCGTTGATGACACTGGAAGAGAAGATCGGGCAGATGACCCTTTTCACTACCGACTGGGGCAGCACCGGACCTACCATCAGGCCCGGCTACCGGGAAGACATCAAAGAGGGGCGTTGCGGTGCGCTGTTCAATGCCCATGGGGTGGCATTTACCAGGGAGTTGCAACGCATTGCAGTGGAAGAAAGCCGGCTGAAAATTCCCCTGATCTTCGGATACGACGTCATTCATGGTTTCAAGACCATTTTCCCAATTCCATTGGGTGAGGCGGCCAGTTGGGACATGAAAGCGGTGAAAGCCTCGGCCGGGGTAGCCGCTGCTGAAGCTTCGGCAGCCGGCCTGCACTGGACCTTTGCGCCCATGGTGGACATCAGCCGTGACCCTCGCTGGGGCCGCATCATGGAGGGGGCCGGTGAAGACCCGGTACTGGCTTCTGCCATCGCTGCGCAACGGGTGCAGGGTTTTCAGGGCATCGGCACCTTTGGGGAACCCAACCGGATTCTGGCCTGTGTGAAGCACTTTGCGGCATACGGGGCACCCTTCGGTGGCCGGGATTACAACACCGTGGACATGAGCGAAAGGATGTTCCGGGAAGTGTACCTGCCCCCTTATCAGGCCGCCATCGCTGCGGGAGCCCGCACCGTGATGACCGCCTTTAACGAATTGAACGGGGTGCCGGCCACCGCCAATAAGTGGCTGCTCACAGATTTGCTACGCAACGAGTTGCGATTCAAAGGCATGGTGGTGACGGACTATACCAGCATCAATGAGCTGGTGCCGCACGGCGTGGCCGCCAATGAAAAACATGCCAGTGAACTGGCCGTGCTGGCCGGGGCCGACATGGACATGCAGGGCGCAGTTTACCAAAGGTTCCTGAAAGAATTGGTAGAGGAAGGAAAGGTGCCCATAGCGCGGGTGGATGAAGCCGTGAGAAGGATACTCCGTCTCAAATTTGAGCTGGGACTCTTTGACGACCCCTATCGCTATTGCGACGAAAAAAAAGAGAAAAGTGTAATCCTTTCAGATCACAACCGCGCCATTGCCAGGGATGTGGCCAGGAAGTCCATCGTTTTACTTCGCAATGAAAACATACTCCCGCTTTCAAAAGAAGTGAAAAAGCTGGCCGTAGTGGGCCCTCTTGCTGCCGACAAAGACAACCTCATCGGCTTCTGGTCGGCCGCTGGCGAAGGGCAGCATTGTGTCAGCCTGGTGGACGGCATCCGAAACAAGCTGGGCACTGGAGTGGAGCTACTGACCGCCAAAGGCTGTGAGATCACCGGCAATGACAGAAGCGGATTTGCCGAAGCCGTTGAACAGGCCAGCCAGGCAGATGCAGTCGTCGTTGCCATCGGCGAAAGCCGGGAAATGAGCGGTGAGGCCGCATCGAGGGCTGACATCAGTTTGCCCGGTGTACAGGAGGAGTTGGTTAAAGCCCTCATGGGAACGGGCAAACCCCTGGTGGTGGTTCTGATGAACGGCCGCCCGCTGACCATCCCCTGGCTGGGTGAAAATGCCCCTGCCCTGCTCGAAACCTGGTGGCTGGGCACCGAAGCCGGCAACGCCATCGCCGACGTACTTTTCGGTGATTACAACCCTTCGGGAAAACTGCCGGTGAGCTTCCCCCGCCACGTTGGACAGATACCCGTTTTCTACAGCCACAAAGCCACCGGCCGCCCCTATCAGCCCAACAACAAATGGCGCAGCAAGTACCTGGATATAACCAACGAGCCGCTTTTCCCATTCGGCTACGGCCTCAGCTACACCACTTTTGAAATCAGCGCTCCTGCACCTGACAAAACGAAATTCAGAAGCGGAGAAGTGGTGAAGGTGCACGTCAAAGTCACCAATACCGGCAACCGGGAAGGAGAAGAGGTGGTACAGCTTTACATCCATGACAAGGTGGCCAGCGTCACCCGGCCGGTGAAAGAACTGAGGGCTTTTCAGAAGGTCAGCCTGAAGCCGGGAGAGACCAAAGACCTGCTCTTTGTGCTCTTCGAAAAGGACTTTGCCTTCCTCGATCAAAACCTCGAATGGACCATCGAGCCCGGTGAGTTTGAGATCATGGTGGGCAACAGCGTTGACAATGTGAAGGCGGTGGTGGTGGTGCGGGTGGAGTAAAGGATTATGTGGATTATGAAGGGTTATGAGGGTTATTTCGGCCTTGCTGGAAGGAGAGTTCAGGTTGTGGACTTTTCAGTAATGATTTAGTTCTTGGTTTCGCTACTGTTTATGGATGATTATTCAGCTCTTAAATCAAATTTCTCATGCATCAACACTACATTTTCAAACTGAGTTTCTTTTTGCTGGGTTGTTTGATCACTTCGGGCCTTTCGGCCCAAATCCTGGTCAGGGGCACCGTCACGGATGCCGCTTCCGGTCAGGCGCTGATTGGAGCAACGGTACTCGAAAAAGGAACCTCAAATGGCACCGTCACCGACATTGATGGCGGCTTTGAACTGGAGGTGCAAAGCGCTGATGCCGTATTGTCGGTCAGCTACATCGGTTATGAGCCGCTGGAACTGCCGCTGGAGGGACGTACAGAAGTGGCCGTTGCCATGGAGGAGGAAAGCACCCTGTTGCAACAGGTGGTGGTGGTCGGTTACGGAACGCAAAAAAAGAGCGACCTGACAGGTGCCGTGGGAACGGTCAAATCCGAAGACCTGGTCAGAATACCCACCCCTAACATTGAGCAGGCCCTGCAGGGCAAGGTAGCGGGGGTTTACGTGGCACCCAGTTCCGGCGAGCCGGGAGCCGGGGCCGTGATTCGCATCCGGGGCACGGGCACGCTCAACAACGCCAACCCGCTCTTTGTGATTGACGGCATGATCACCAACGACGCCGGTTTTATCAACCCACAAGACGTGGAGAGCGTGGAGGTGTTGAAAGACGCCTCTGCGGCGGCCATATACGGCAGCCGGGGTGCCAACGGCGTTATCATCATTACGACGAAAGGAGGGAAGAAAAAACAGGAGGGAAGCCTCAGCCTGAGTACCTATTACGGCGTACAGCAGGTGACCCGCAAAATTGACCTGCTCAACGCCGCCGAATTTGCCGAACTCTACAACGAATTCCGCAACCAGCAGTACTTTCCCGACCCCACAGCCCTGGGCGAGGGCACCGACTGGCAGGATGTCATCTTCCGGGATGCCCCCCTGGCCAGCGTACAACTCTCCGCAAGCGGAGGCGCAGCGGGCATTTCGTACAATTTCAGTGGCAACTATTTCAACCAGGATGGCATCGTCGAAAACAGCAGTTTCGAGCGGGTCACCTTCCGGCTGAACACCAGTTTTGACGTGAAGCCCTGGCTGAGCATCGGCGCCAACGCCAGTTATGCCTCCGGCAACCGGCAGTCGGCGCCGGGCGGAGTGGTAAGCGGCGCCTACCGCATGCCGCCGGTTTTTGCACCTCGGGACAGCACCGGCGATTTCAGTGATCCCACTTTCTTTGGCCTCGCCATCGGCAATCCGGCCGCCGACCTCTTTTACAAAAGCAACAACCACTCAAAGGCCAACCGCCTCTTCGGCAACGTCTTCGCCGATGTGCGCTTTTTGCAGCACTTTACCTTCCGCAGCAATTTCGGCTTTGACCGCAGCGACAGCCAGAGCCGCTTTTTTGAACCGCAATTTGAAGTTAGCGCTTCACAGCGCAATGCCGCCGACAGGCTCAGTGCCGGGGTAAGCATGGGCCGCGACTGGATTTGGGAGCAAACCCTCACCTACAACAACGAATGGACGGACCACCGGCTGACGGTGTTGGGTGGCTATACCGCCGAAGAGCGATACTCGGAATGGCTGGGCGGCAGCCGGGAGAACTTCCCCGGCACCGTGGATGAACTGCTCTACCTCTCCGCCGGCAACGATACCACCCAGATGAACTACGGGGGCGCCGTTGACGAAGCCCTCATCAGCTACCTCTTCAGGGTCAATTACACCTACAAAGACAAATACCTGTTTACCGCTTCGTGGCGCACGGACCGGAGCTCCCGTTTTGCCGAAGGAAACAGAACGGGGAATTTCCCCTCTTTCAGTGTGGGTTGGAATGCCGGCTACGAAGACTTCGTGCAAAGTCTCGGGCTGTTCGACCGGCTGAAGGTGCGCTTCAGCTACGGTGTGCTGGGCAACCAGGCATCCTCCCGTCCCTATCCCAGCACCGGCACTGTGGTGGGTGGCCTCTACGCCGTTTTCGGACCGGATGAGGCCCTGAACTACGGTGCTACCCTCCTCAGCCTCGCCAATGCCAATCTCCGTTGGGAAACCTCCCGCCAGGCCGACTTCGGCCTGGAAATGGGCTTCTTCGACAACCGCCTCGAAATCGAAGCCGATTGGTACAGCCGCCTCACCTACGACATCATCGCCGCTGTGCCCATTCCTGATTATGTGGGCTCACAAGAGGACCCCGTGGTGAACACCGCCGAGGTGCGAAACCGGGGCTGGGACATTACCGTCGGCTGGCGCCAACGTGGGGAACTGAGCTGGAACCTGGGTGCCACCCTCAGCCCGGTGAAAAACGAAGTGGTCAAATTGGCCGAAGGAAAAAATGAAATCTTCGCCGCTTTTCTTCAGGGTGAGCCGGCTTCACACACCGTAGTAGGGCTGCCCATCGGCGCTTTTTACGGCTACAAGGTGGCCGGCGTTTTTCAGAATGAAGAAGAACTCAATACCCTGCCCAAACTGGGGGGTGAGCAGGTTGGGGACCTCCGTTACGAAGACCTCGACGGCAACGGCCTCATTGACGGCGACGACCGTACCTATCTCGGCAGCCCCATTCCGACGATTAGCTATGGCCTGTCAGCCGGGGCCAGCTACAAGGGCTTCGACCTGGCCGTTGATTTCGTGGGCCAGTCGGGCAACAAGGTGTTCAACGCCAAAGAGACCTTCCGCTTTGGGGTGTACAACTGGGAGCAACACTATTACGACCGCTGGCGCCCGGAACAGCCCAGCCAGACCGAGCCCCGCATCACCAATGGCGGCCACAACTACCGGGTGTCTGACCGCTTTCTGTTCGACGGCGATTTTCTACGCCTCCGAAGCGTGGTGCTGGGCTACTCGCTGCCACAGGATTGGCTGAGCAGGGCCGGCATCAGCCACTTCAGGGTCTATGCCTCCGGCACCAACCTGTGGACCAAACAGTCTTACACGGGCTATTCACCGGAGTTCCCCAATGCGGGCAATCCCTTTGAGGTGGGGCTGGATTTTGGCGGCTACCCCATTGCCAGGTCCTGGCAGTTCGGACTGGATGTGGGCTTCTGAAAACTGGAGTGTCTTTCTATGGAGAGACGGAATTGAATGTTTTTGTCTTTCTATGGAGAGATGAATTTATAAGTTTTTGTCTCTGTAAGGAGAGATAAACGATTGAATCAAATTGACACCAATGAAATATACAACAATGAAATACGGTCTTTTACTATTCGGGTTGTTAGCCCTCCTCAGCTCCTGCCAAAAAGACTTCCTCGACCGGAAGCCAAAAGGTCAGCTGACCTTTGATACCTATTTTGAAAACGAGGATCAGGCCGTCTGGGCTGTGAATGCCGTTTACCAGAACTTCCGTTCCTGGGAGATGTGCGCCTTCCCCTGGATCGGCATCACCGACATCATCAGCGACGATGCCGACAAGGGCAGCACCGAAAACGATGCGCTGTACGTCAAGGAACTGGATGACTTCACCTTCGACGCCACCAACCAGGTCTTCGGACAATCCTGGAAAGGACATTACCACACCATCTTCCGGGCCAACCTGGCCATTGAAAACATTCCTTCGGTAAACATGGACCCCGCCCTGAGGGATCGCCTCGTGGGTGAGGCCAAATTCCTGAGAGCATACAGCTATTTCCGCCTGGTGCAATGGTACGGCGACCTGCCCGTCATCATAAAACCTTTGGACGAAGAGGAGTACTTCACCCAACAACGCAGCCCGGTTGACGAAGTGTACAGTCTCATCGGGCAGGACCTGCAGGACGCCATTGCAGCACTTCCTGAAAAGTCAGAATACCCCCCGGAAGACCTGGGACGTGCGACCAAAGGTGCCGCCCGCGGCATCCTCGCAAAATTGTACATGCTCCGAAAAGACTACGCCAAAGCCTGGGAGCAGTGCCAGACCATCATCAACTCCGGTGAGTACAGCCTGGAAACCCGCTATGCCGACATCTTCCTCCCGCAAGGCGAAAACGGCGTGGAGAGCATTTTTGAAATTGGCGCCGTAGCGGTGCAGGCCTCCGTGGCCGGGTCGGGTGCCTCACCCTACAACATGATCCAGGGTGTGCGGGGCATCCCCAACCTGGGCTGGGGGTTCAACCGCCCCAGCGACGACCTGGTAGCCAGCTACGAACCCGGCGACCCCCGCCGCCAAGCCACCATCATCTACGTCGGTGAAGTGCTCCCCGACGGCAGTACCATCGTACAGGACAACCCCGAAATCGTCAACGAACGCTACAACCAGAAAGCCTGGGTGCCTGCCCACCCCGGTCTGCAGGACAACGGCCCCGGCAACCTCCGCCTGCTGCGCTATGCCGACATCCTCCTCCTGGCCGCAGAAGCCCTCAATGAAATGGGTCAACCCGACCAGGCCCTCCCCTACCTCAACATGGTGCGCCAACGGGCCCGCGGCTCCAACAACTTCATCCTCCCCGACATCACCACCACCGATCAGATGGAACTGCGCGACATCATCCGCCACGAACGCCGTGTGGAACTGGCCATGGAACAACAACGCTGGTTCGACCTGCTGCGCTGGGGCATCGCCGGCGATGTGATGCAGGCCCTCGGCAAAAACTTCGAAAAAGGAAAACACGAACTGCTACCCCTGCCTCAATCGGAAATTGACCTGAGCGGGGGGAGACTCCAACAGAATTCAGGCTATTGACTGTGATAGACTATGATTTATGTGATTATGTGATGGACTGTGATAGACTATGATTTGTGTGATTATGTGATGGACTATGATTAGTCCGGGATTGAATCAGGGTAATCAAGGTCAGACTATGATTTATTTGATTGAATGATGGACTATGATTTATTGATGGGCTGTGATTAGGCCGGGATTTAAATCAGGGTAATCAAGGTCAGACTATGATTTATTTGATTGAATGATGGACTATGATTTATTGATGGGCTGTGATTAGGCCGGGATTGAAATCAGGGTAATCAAGGTAATCAAACGAATCAAGGTCAGACTATGATTTATTTGATTGAATGATGGACTATGATTTATTGATGGGCTGTGATTAGGCCGGGATTGAAATCAGGGTAATCAAGGTAATCAAACGAATCAAGGTCAGACTATGATT
>JALWSS010000165.1 GCA_026993525.1 Saprospiraceae bacterium | reverse complement strand
ACTAAAAACTCCACAGCAATCAACCAAAAACCTCAAAAAAAACCGCAAAAAAAACACAAGTAGAATTCAGGAGCTGACTGAAAGTCAGCGCCTGACGGGGCCCAAAAACCTCAATCCCGAGCTTGCCTCGGGACAAAAACCTAAAAAACCTCAAAAACCTCAAAAAAAAATGCCCCGGACGAACCGGGGCAGCTAAGGATTTCCAGGAGGTGTCATCCTGTGAATTAGCACATTCTTGACCGTTTGGGAAAACTCGCTGGGTCAACTCTGCTTCATGGCAAATCAACCAGGCAGCCGACAACGAACCCAGCTCGTCTGAAAAGATGGGGAGGGGCCCATCCGGAAGGAAAACCTGAGTTTGCATTCCATTTGGTTTTTTGGGGGTTAAACAAGCATGGTTACGTTGTCAACTTGCCGGCTTTTGGTTCATATACTCAAAACGAAGTGGTTTGGGCGGCGATCCCGAAAGCTTTCGGGAGCCAAACTCCCAACCCCTGCTGAAGTTCAACGCTGAAATCTTCCCAAACTACTTCGAATTGGGTATAGATGAGGGGTTTTCATTTGGCTTGATGTAAAGATACGGGAGAGCGTTGTTGAAAAAGACGGGATTGCATAAGCTGCATGATCCGGTGTGTGAATGGCAGCATTGGGGAAACAAAACTCAGATAAGGGGTATGACCAGTTCAACCCGGGTGCCGGTGGGGCTGCCGTCGGCTGCCACCAGGTCGAGTACCCGGTAACCGGCCTCTTTGCCGGTTTCTGTTTGCAGCAGTTCGAGGCGTTTTTGCGTGATGGAAAGGGCCTTCGATTCGTGCTTTTTACCTTTCTGTGATTCGGAGGCGGCCTGCCGGCCAATGCCGTTGTCCTCCACAGCGCAGACCAGGCTTTCGCCTTTGATTTTGAACTCAACGAGGATGGTGCCACCGCCCTGTTTGCGGGACAGGCCGTGCCAGATGGCATTTTCCACGAAGGGCTGAAGGATCATGGTGGGGATGAGCACATCGTCGGGATCGAGGTCGTTGCCTATCCTGATTTCGTAGTTGAATTTGTCTTCAAAACGCATGGCTTCGGTCTGGATGTAGAGTTCCAGCAGTTCCTGTTCTTCGTAAACGGTGATGTACTTTTTGGCGGCCAGGTTCAGGATCATTCGCATGAGTTTGGAGAAGCGGCCGAGGTACTCACCGGCGGTGCTGATGTCCCGTTTCAGAATGTAACTGTTGATGGAGTTCATGCTGTTGAAGATGAAGTGCGGGTTCATCTGAAGGCGCAAGATGGCGGTCTCGGTTTCTGCTGCCAGTTGTTTGTACTCGGCTTCTTTTTGCTTCAGCTCCGCCAATTCCCGTTTGTAGCTTTCTTCCTTGCGCACCTGTTCCAGCCTGCGGCGATAGAACCAGTAAACACCCGAAGCCACCACAATTCCGATGAGGCTGTAAAACCACCAGGTGCGGTACCAGGGAGGCTTTATCAGAATATCGAGTGTGGCAATTTCATCCGACCAGACCCCGTCAGAGTTGCTGGCCATCAATGAAAAGGTGTAATCGTTTTCCCGAAGGTTAAAAAAGGTCACATCGCTTCGATCGAGTGCGGGGGAAAAATCTGCAGGCTGTCCCTTCGGAACGAGCGAAATCCGGTAGCGCACATGCCCGGGTGAGCTGTACTCCAGCGCAGCGAATTTGATGTTGATGGTGTTGCGGGAGTAGGGGAGTGTGATTCTGTCAACGCCCGGAAATGATGTTTTGACGGAAGAAATGTTTTCTTCTTTCAAGGGCAGTCCGTCGTTGAGTGTCACTGAGGTGATGACCGGGTGTGCCGGGATGTCCAGCAATCTTATTTCTTCCGGATTGAACAGATTCAGCCCGTTTACCCCACCGAAAGCCAAACGGCCGTCACGCAGTTTTGCCGAAGAAGAAGTAGTGAATTCCAGCGATTGCAAGCCGTCTTCCAGGTTGAAATTGAGACCGCTGATGGAGGACTTGTTCAACCGGATGAGGCCGAGGCCTTTGTTGTGGCTTGCCCATAGGTTGCCCCTGTTGTCCACCTCGATGCTGTACACACTGGCAAAAGGAAAGGAGCGGAAACGACTGAGCTGCCAGTGCCCTGATTGCTCATGCAACTGGAACAAGCCCTCTGAGCAGCCTATCCAGAAACAATTGCGAAGCGAGTCAAAACGAATGGTGTTCACATTCGGGGTGAAAGGGATCAGGGTGTCTATTTGAAGTACACCGTTTACTTCCGTGCAAACCACCAGCGATTTCCAGGCTTCTGCGAATACATGCCGGTTTCCGGGGCCGTTGCCGCCGCCGGCAATGTAACCCGTGCTGTCGGATTCAAATGCGTTGTAGATTTTTAGCGCAGGATAGTCCGTAGAGCCAGTTACTTCGGCCAGTCCCGCCTTGAGGGTGGCTGCAAGGGTTTTCCCCGAAGGCAAGCCATAGGTGAAAGTGAAAACGGGCCTTTCGATGTTCATGGCTGTGGGGGGAGGCACGGGGAGGAATACGCCTTCCGGTTGGGTCAGCACAAAGAGTCCGGCATGATTGCAAACCCAGACCCTTCCCTGTTTATCGAAGCGAATGTCGTAGGGGTTGTGGCCAAAAAGCAAACTGCCGGGGCCACTCAGCCGGTCAAAACGGCTGAGCCTTTTGCCGGTGGGATCCAACACAACCACTCCGGCTTTGGTCAGGCACCACAGGTTGCCGGATTTGTCTTCGGCAATGCCGCCCACCTGGCTGTACTCTGCGGGGTTGCCGGCTTCAGCCTGGAGCAGGCTGGTAAACTTTCGCTTTTTCAGGCTGGCAAAATAGATGCCCCGACCCTGGCTCTGCACCCACAACACCCCGTCCGGGCTGAGGTACAGGTTGTCCACCGGGTATTGGAAACCGGCCACATATTCACCTTCCAGGCTCAAGACCTCGCCGGAAATGTTGCCTGTCATTTTATCGAAGAAGAAAATGCCATCCTTCCAGGTTGCGACCAACAGGCGGGCGTCGTCGTACTCCGCAATACTCGTAACAGGAATGTCTTTCAGGCGAGGTGCCGGCACCTGGTTGACCGTCTGTGCGAGCAGATTCGCAGTGAACAATCCGGCTTCGTTGGCTATCCACAAGGCGCTGTCGTTTTCCAAAAAAAAATGGTTGGTGCCGTTTCCGTTTTGGCCGTTGATCTCAAAGGTCCAGCGCCATTGCAGGCTGCCGTCGGGGCGGTATTTACGCACCTGCCCGCCGTTGTTGTAAGGCACCATCAGCAGCAGGCCATCACCTGAGCGTTCCATTTTCAGCCCCCTGCCAAAAAGTGTGATAAGCGTGTCAGCCTCCAGCAGGCGATCTGGTTGGTCCGGGTTGAACAGGGCCAATTTGTCCTCGTAAACCAACCAGAATCGTTTTTCTTTTTCGTCGTAATACAGCACTTGGTAGGCCAGTGAGTTTTTATTTCCTTCGGCAAATTTTGGGGAGAAAGACCTGAAACGTCCGGTGCGGTAGTCAAAGCACTGGATGGCCGGGTTGGTACTGAACCAGACCCTGCCTTTTTCATCTTCGAAAAAGTCACTTTCTATCCCTTCGTCAGCCAGGGCGGTGGTGTCGCCCGGTCTGCTGTGGAATTGCAGCACCTCGTTGCCATCGAAGCGGTTGAGGCCACTCAGTGAACTGATCCAGACGAAATGATGCTTGTCCTGGTGGATGTAGTGGTTGTATTGCTGGGAGCTTAAGCCCTGTGCTACCGACAGCCGCTGGAAGTTGAGGGTGAGGTCCTGTCCCCGCACGAACAAAGCCATGCTCAACAGAATCACTGTCAGCATGGCTTTACGGCAGCTATTTGATCTACGGGGCCAATCCATGAAATCTCCACGTCATTTTCGTGCAAACTACGAATCAGCCGCTGTTTGGCAAAATGGCATCATTGAAGCTGGCTGTGGTGACAATGAGCGGAAAGCTGGAAATTAGTAACCTCGCCTTTTCAGCCAGAAACTTCCAAAGCCGATTTTCCTTCTGGAATATGAATTTTGGTTTGTTGTGGCTGCTGGTTCACCGGCAGGAGCAATTCCAGGGGTTGCCAGAGACTTGAAAAACTCGATGGACGGTGCGTAGAAATAAGCGCCACCTCTCACCGTCACGACTTTTTCGAAGATACTTCGGAACCCGCCTTTGTTGCCATAGGGGTGGTTCCATTCCAGTGGGTCATTGTGTGAATCAGGCTGCCCGGCCAGTGGGTCGTGTGCATTGGCAGGACCATTCAATTGTTGCTGGATGGCCTCAAACTGCGTTGTAATGCTATTTTGATAACACATGAAAAGCAAGCCCACGCCTCGGGCTGGTTTCAGGTCCATGTTGCATCCCCTGCCCACATAATCATAGGGAATACCCCGTCTGACAATTTTTGGCGAATGGGCAGTTCTCGGGTTGGCTTTCCGGATGTGCGCATGGAAAGGACAGCGGTTACCTGTGTCAGGAGGGGAGCCAGTTGTTGCACCGTAGTCAAATTTTTCCCCATAGGCATTGTCGTCTTTGGTCAAAGGCATGCCGTTGGGAAACCGGCCAACTACCTGCGCTCCGGCCATGGTCGTTCCGCCAATGCTTTTACCGAGGCGTTTGATTTCCCGGTAGAACAGATCCACGTTTTGCTCCAGTTTGCGGAAGACCATAAGACTGCCATGACCTGCCACCGGATCAGCAAGCAGAACAGATCGCCAGTCTCCTTTCAGGCCTCCATTCCCGTCCACATAGTTGTCGGGATTTACTCCGTCAGCATAACCGAAATGCTCGGTGGCCTGGCCTCCGGAGCGCATCATGCTGCCTTTCTCCACAGTTAAAATTCGTCCGATACCTGTAGCTTCAAATTCTTTTCGAAGTATCTCTTCATGGTAGTCGAGCACTGTTTTCAGGTCATCTGATACCATGAACATCGCATGGATGGGAGCCAGGTCATCTGCGTATGCCGGTTCCCAACCGGAGGGATTGTCGTTCAACTTAGAAGTTGTGATTGCAGAATTGTGCCCCCTTTGATAAGCTTCATCAGCCGGAGCTTTTAATTTCAGGTGTTTCAAGCCTTGTGCAGTCAGGAACAAGTTGATGACAGCAGTGTCGTGGTAATTTTTCCTGCCTTCCCGATAGGCTTTGGCAGCTCTTAGCTGGGCTTTGGCATTGCTGAGTATTGGGGCTATGTGCGAGCTGATCCATTTTTTTATGGCCACTGGCGGTGCATCAAAGTGCAGAAAGAAGCACCTTGTATGATCCCGGCCATGACCTTTCAGGATACCCGCCTGTATATTTTCCAGGTTTGGCATGCTTCAATCATTAGGGTGAAGGGTTGGTGGGTTGGAAAGATAAAACGTTGCCCAATCAGGGTGAAACGGGAGTTGTGCTTCGGGTGGGGTCAATTCTAGCATTTGGCAAGAACATGCCACCGATATGATTAAACCTGCCACAAAAGAGGGCTATTAACTCGTCGTTCCCGCTTTTTCTTTCGTACTGAATCAGGTTCCCATCAGGGTCATATACTCCAACCAGTCCTATCGCTATCAAAGTTGTTTCCTCACCGCCTGTGGTAGTTGGGAATCTTGCTGGTACCACCTGGATGGCGATTACGCCTTCCTGACTCAGGATAATGTTGATGTCTTCCGGATAACAGTAGCTGGTGTCCAATACTACACTTGCCCAAGCAGCAGGTCCAGTGTCGATGCCGTCAGCTCCTCCGACAATACTTGATACAGTGGTAAATGCCATGATAAAAAGGGTTTTAGGTGAGTAAAAAAATGTTCGAATCCGCTCAGTGGATGAACGGTGCAAGCAAGATAGGGGAGCGATGTTTTTTGATTGTTATGGAATCAATGGGCAGGCCCTTTGGCGCAATGAAAGCGCCCTTTCAGTTGACAAACAAAACATTACAATTTCGACAATCTGTCAATCACCTCCTCACGCATGGAGCGGGACACGGGCACGGGGTAGTTGTCGGACATCAGCAGGCTGTTGTCGCTGCGTATGTATTCCAGCACCTCCAGCAGGTTGACGATGTGTCCGCGGTGCACCCGGACAAAATTTTCAAAGGGTTTGAATTGTTCTTCGTAAGCGCCCAGGTGGGTGGAGGCTATCAGCCTTTTGTCAGCGCTCTTCTGAAATATCTCCGTGGTGCTGCCGTCGGCTTGCAGCCTGATGATGTTCTCGATGGGGATGACGTGTAATCCTTTGAGGGTTGAAACGATCATCCGGGTGGGCAGTTTTTCGGATTTCAGTTGGTTGAAAGCTTCGAAGGCCAGCCGCCACTGCTCCACCGTTGCTTTTTCAATCTGTTTTTGCATGACCCGTTCAACGGTTTCACGCAGGTTGTCGGCGGTCACGGGTTTGTGGATGAAATCCAGGGCCCCCATTCTGAAAGCGCTGACAGCGTAGTCGTTGTGGGCAGTGACGAAAACGACGTTGAAAGGAACTTGCGGGAAAGAAGACATGAGGTCGAATCCGGACCCGTCGGGCATTTCAACATCCAGGAAGACCAGCTCCGGGGATTTTTCCCGGATCAAAGCCAGGCCCTGAGCCACATTCCCTGCAATACCCACAAGCGTCAGTTCCGGGTGGTTTTCCCGAATCAACAGTTCCAGAACTTCCTGGCATTGAGGTTCGTCGTCAATTATAAGGGTTTTCATAAATGCCTCACTTGGCAGAAGACTGGCCGAAAGGGGTAATATGTCAGTCAGCAGGTCTCCTGGAAATCCTGTGTAACTACAGCTAATACTGACAAAGGTAATATTTGACGGCACACTTTTTACGAAAGATGGTTTGCGACTGCCCTGAAAGTGCAACATATTTACAAAGTGCCTACCCATTACCCACAAATCCACCATTCCGGTGCTGAGAGCTCTGCAAGTGTAGTACACTCATGAAGTTGCCGGGGCTTGAAAAAGCATTCTTTATCCCATCAAACATCTTGAAACCCCTTGTTTCCTGTCCCTGTCACACGGAGCCCACTGCGCCCACGGCGTTTTTTCCCTGTGTTCACTGTGGGCCCTGTGAGGGCGCCCAACACTGGCAGGGTTCGGAACCCTGCCAGTGTTCGCAACCAAGGCCGCAACCGGAAGTTGCAACCTGAGGCCACTGCGCCCACGACGTTTTTTCTCTGTGTTCACTGTGGGCCCTGTGAGAGGAAATCCCGAGACTCCCGAAAGCCGAATCCCGAAAGCTTTCGGGATCGGGACGGGATCGGGAGTGTGATAATTCAGGCCGCAACTGGAAGTTGCAACCTGAGCTCACTGCGCCCACGGCGTTTTTTCTCTGTGTTTTTGGGCGCCCAACGCTGGCAGGGTTCGGAACCACTGCCAGCGTTTGCGATGGAGTCCGCAACCGGAAGTTGCAACCTGATTTGGAAACTCCCGGGTTTGTCTCGGAATCAACTTCTCTAAACCCCTCTCAACTCCTCTCAACTCCTCTAAACCCCCTCTAAAAAGTGAGGGCTGGCCAATCGGCCAGCCCTTTTCCATTATGGACACTATCAAATAAAGCACTATTAGTCTTTCACTACCGAAAGTTTCTTGACGATGGGTCGCCGTCCTTCCGGAGTGATTGTGATCAGGTACTGGCCCGTTTGCAGGTCGTTGAGCTGAAGCTCGTAGAAGGGCACTTCTGCCGCATCCAGTTCGGTGGTGCTGAGCACTTTGCCGGCCAGGTCGCTGATGCGGATACTGACGGGGCCTTCCTTGTCGAAGTCTTCGAAATTGATGCGGGTATAGTCACGGGCCGGGTTCGGGTAAAGGGCCACGCTGGCTATTGCGTTCATTTCCACCATTTTGACCTCGCTTGTGGAGATGCTGCCGTCCAGGTGTACCACTTTCACGCGGTAGTAGTTGTAGCCGATGGCCGGTTCGAAGTCGAGTGCCTCGAACAGTTTGGTGCTGTTGTCTTCTTCGTAATAGGCCGGCATTTCGGTTAGCGTCTCAAAGTGAACGCCATCCTTCGATTTTTCGACGATGAAATGGTCGTTTTTGAAGCCGGTGTTGTTGGTCCAGTACAGGTTCACCTGGCGGTCTGCCTTCATGGCATCCAGTGCGAGGACGTCTTTCAGTGCTTCCGCACCAATGCCAAGGTCACAGCCGGTGGCCCATTGTACGGCCCTGTCGAACAGCAGCCAGCCGGTGCCGTTGAGTTTGGTTGCTGTGGAGTTGTGGAGGAAGAAGCCGACCCTGCGGGCAGGAGCCGTCATACCCACCATCTCTGCGCCTTTGTCGTAAGTAAACAGCATCACGCAATCCGGATAGCCGGGCACTTCACCGATCCTGGTGGCAGCCGGAGCCGGGAAACCCCAGCTGACCCTTTTTCTTTTCTTCAGAATTTCCAGGGTGCCGGTCACTCCCTGTGCAATGGGGTGGGCATCGTTGATGATCTTGATCTTTTTCACCTCATCGGCGGTGCCATAGTCCCAGTTGCTTTCTGGGCCGGTCATCTTCAGGTCGTCGAAGAGCCAGGCTTCCCAGTTAAACACGGGAACATTCACGTGGGTGAAGCGATCACCGATTTTGCCGGAGTAGCAGGTAGAGCTGATCAGCACCAGCCCTTTGCCATCGCTGTCGGAAGTCTGGACATCGTCGTCGTCAACGACGGTGACATCGAAGCCCAGCCCTTGCAGGCGTTGCAGTACGGCATTGTCACCTCCATTCAGATCGGTTTTGCCGACCACAAAGAGGGCTGATTTGTTGCAGTCTGGAGGTGGCACTTCGCCAATGCAGAAGCTCTTGCTTTCCTGGTCGTCGTAATTGCCGTTGCTGGCCAGGGTTTCGCCGTTGTCATTTTCAATCCGGTACCAGCCATCGCCGTAGCTGCAGCAGATGCCGTCGCCGTAGCTGTCGTAAATGTTGAAAGTATAGCAGCCGTCGGGCAGGCAAACGGTGGTGGTCTTGAGGTCGGTATTTCCATCCTGGTAGGGGCCTCCGGCGGCCAGCACATTGCCGGTTTCGTCTTTCAGGTTCCAGGTGATGTCAGCGCCATAATAATCGGGTTTGATCTTTATGGTCACCGGTTCGCAGTCAGGCGGCGGGTTGGTGGAGCCGCAGTTTTCGGCATCGGGGCCGAAGCCTTGCGGAGCTTTGCCCGACAGGGTGACGAAAACTTTGTCGAGCAGGGCGTTGGGCTCCCGCCAGGACACCTCCAGGGTGTTGGTGCCGGCCTCCAGGTAAAAGGTCCGTGCCTGGGCGGCTCCACCTCCACACCACGAGCCTGCCTGGTCCCAATGGAAGTTGTTGTCGTAGTAGTCCACGTTGACGCGGTTCCACTTCACCCAATTGCCGTAGTTGGTGCGCACCCAGTAACTGTCGGAGGCGCCGTTGGCATTTTGCGAACGGAAATAAATGCGGTAATGACCACTGACTTCCACGTCGAACTGGAAGCGAACGAGGTCATCGGTGTTCAGTGGTGGATAGTCGTAGCTGGTTTGGTTGGGTGGCAACAGGTACTGGCTGTTGGAAGCAGCAGCATCGTTCATCACCGTCCAGCGGCTGCCGATGGCATCTGCACATTCGGCTTCCAGTGCGATGCTGTTCTGGCAGGGCAGCGGGTCGCTGAGGCGGAAGTTGAAGTCGCCGCCGTGGTGGCTGCCGCCGTCCAGTGATATCCAGCCGCTGGCGCCCAGCAGGTTGGGGTCTTGCAGGTTGGCGCCTTTGCCCATCTGGAAAGCCGGGCCAAAACGGCTGATGTGATAGCGCTCACCGGATTTGGAGGTCAGCGTGCCCTCGAAAGCGGTGTAATAGACCCAGCCGTCGCCGCCTTCGGTAACACAGAGCTCAAGTTTTGGCGAGCCGGCCGGCGGTGTGGAGGTACGCCCGGTAAATGTCACGTCAACAGCCACACGTTTACTTCCTTTCCAGATGGTACCGGTCAGAAGTGCTGTGCCGTCGTTGTATTCGATGAAGTAAAGGTCTTCACCGGCCGTGTAGCACTTGTCGTTACCGAAGGTGAAGGCATATTCTCCATCGCACCAGGAGCCGCAGATGTCCTGTGTACTTGTAACCCTTCTGACTGCCAGCACCTCAGAACAATCGCCTTCCGGAACGACGCTGACGGTGAAGGTGCAATTGGCAGCTCCGTTGCCGGCACCGTCAATGGCTGAGTAGGTCACCAGGGTATTGCCCTTCGGGAAAATATCGCCGGGGTTGTGGGTGGAGCTGATGGTCACGGGGCCACAGTTGTCGGTGGCCGTGGGTTCGGTCCACTCAGCAGGGGCCGAATCGCCGTTGGTCGTCACCACGATGTCGGCCGGGCAGTTTTGGAAGGTGGGGCCTGTATTGTCCACGATGGTCACCTTCGCTGCGCAACTGGCAGAGTTGCCGGCGCGGTCGGCGACGGAGAGGGTTACTATGTGCTCACCTTGATTTGCACAGGTAAAGTTGATTGAGGTGGTTCCATTGACGGTGAGATCCAGTGTGGTGCAACTGTCGTAATAGGAAATGGCCACAGCGGTACCTGTGAGGGTGGCGTTGCCACTTTCGTCCAGGTTGGCGGTGATGTTCTCGCAGAGGAATTGTGAAGTCGGCCCCGTGATCTCCACTCCTCCATTCATGTTCATGACGTGGTAGGGCAGGGCGTTGAAGGTGCCGTAGTTGAAAAACAGGCTCTTGTTGGTGAACCAGTAGTAGTTGTTGATGATGCCGTTGTTCACAAACGAAGAGCACTCCAGGTTGAAGATCTCGTTGTTGTTGTTGATGACGCCATCGTTGGTGAATACGCCGCCGTTTGCGTTGTCAATCACCCCGCCGTTGGAGTTGGGAACAGCACCGTTTGCGGTATTTTCAAAAACCGCCAGGGGGCCGTTCACAAACTCGCCGATGTTGATGAGGTAGCCGTTGTTCTCAAAGTAGTCGTTGTTGAAAACCCGCACGCCGTTTTCGATGGTTCCGAAATTGTACAGGTTCTTGTCGTTGATGAGGTCGAACTGGTTGGAGATGCGGGCGCTGCCCTCGTTGTAGAGTTCACCTTTGTTGGTAAAGGAGCCGCCGCTGTCGTTCATCAACTGGCCCTTGTTCCAGAATGTGCCGTGGTTTTCGATGGTCTCGAGGTTGTTGAGCAGCACGTTGTTGTTGAAGGTGCCGTAGTTGATCACGCCTCCCCCGGTGTTGGTGTAGATGGAGCCATCGTTGGAGAAAGTGGCGTGGTTCACCACGTCACCAACGCTGATGATCTCACCCAGGTTGGAAAAGATGGCGCTGTTTACGATGCTGGCACCGAACTGGTTGTTGATCTGGGCCAGGTTGGCGTTGTTGAAGGTTCCGCCCTCCAGGTTGTTGATGTAAGCGCCGTTGTCGAGGAAGAAGTTGTTGTTGAATTCCCCGCCGTTGTTGATCTCAAACTCGTTCAGCAGGTTCGACTGATTGTTGTTGTTGAAGGTGCCGTTGTTGTTGAGTTTGAAGAAGTTGTCGAAGCTGCCGTTGGCGTTGTTGTTGAACAGGCCGTCGTTCACGAAGGTGCCGTTGCTGTTGATCTCACCGGTCAGTTGCCAGGTTCCTTTGTTGGTTACAGTGCCGCCGCCCAGGTTTTCGAGAACTGCGCCCGTGGCGTGGTTCACGGTGCCACCTGCTTCGTTGGTGATGTTGGCGCCGTTCACGTTCGTCAGGGTGCCGCCGTTGAAGTTGAGCGTCCCGTTGTTGACGATGGCGGTGTTGTTGCCAATGTTGCCACTCCCGATGTTGAGGGTATTGTTGTTGTTGATGGTGCCGAGGTTGGCAAAGCTGCCTTCCAGGGTCAGGGTGCCGTCGTTGGTGATGACAGCGGAGCCGGTGCTGGAGTAGTTGCCGGTGTTGTGGAATGAGGCCCCGGCGCCGATGTTCAGGGCCCCGCGCTGGTCCATGGTGCCGGCGTTGGCCAAAGCGGCGCTGCCGTTCAGCGTGAATGAGGAGCCGGAGTAGTTGTTCAGGGTTCCGGTTGCACTCACTGTCACGTTGGCGCTGGCGCTGATGGTGCCGTAGCTTGTCAGGGTGTAGTCAATGGTAATAGCGGAGCCGATGTTGGCGCTGACCCCACCGACGATGGTGCCGTCGTTGCCGGGGCCGGGCAGGCCGTTGGTCCAGTTGTTCGGGTTCAGGAAATTGTTGTCCTGAAATGCACCGTAATTGGTCTGGGCAAAGCTGCTGGCGCTCATGGTGGTGAGCAGGAGCAACAAAGCGAACCACCAACCATTTTGGGTTTTAGTGTTGAACTTGTCCATAATGTAAGTTTGGTTAAACAATGAATTATAGTCAGAAAAAGGGGGTGCCGAAGTACATATTGCGGTGAGGTTTCATGCACAAAAAGATGAGCCTCATGGCATAAGGCTACCGAATGCCGAAAGGGCATTTACAGATGTGAAATGAGACAGTTCTGTTTGTAGTGAAAAATGTGGAGATGAGACCGGCCGGCAGGAAATTACCGGCGCTTGAGTGAGATGCAAATATAGTTCATGCGCTGCTTAATTCCAGAATTAGGATGAAAAAATTTGTAAGCACCCTACTTTTCCAGCTGCACGGCATTGCGGATCCAAAGGTCTCTTTGCGGGAATGGAATCTCAATGTTATTCTCTTTGAAGAGCCTGTTGATGGAGTAGCGGATTTCCGATTTGATTCTCGGCATTCCGAATAATTCGGTGGAATAGAAGTAAAGTGTAAAGTCGAGGGATGAGTTGCCGAAGTCTTCGAAGAATACCTCGGGAGCCGGCTTTTTCAACACCTGGGAATGTTCCCCGGCTGCCCTGAGCAGAATTTGTGTAACCTTTTCTATCTCAGAGCCATAAGCCACCCCCACCTTGACATGGAACCTCCTGACCACTTCGTTGTGGCTCCAGTTGACTACCGGATACATGACAAACCTGGAGTTTGGCACGAGGATGGAAACCTGATCTCTGGTTTCAACCGTCGAGGTACGCAAGCCAATCTCCCTGACAATGGCGGGTTCCCCTTCCACCTCGATGATATCGCCCACATCGGCCGTACCCTCAACGAGCATGATGAAGCCGGAAGCCAGGTCTTTGAACAGATCCTGAAGGCCCAGGCCAAAACCAACCAACAGCGCCGCCAACCCTGCCAAAACAGCCGTTGCCACACCCAATAACTCCAGAATTGCAAATACGGTGAAAGCCCAGATCACGTACATCACCACTTGTCTGATGGCATATTGGCGGCCCATGTCGAGTTTTTTCCGTTTGAAATAATTTGCAAGCAACAAATTGTTGACAATTGATATCATGATCCTTGCTGAGATGATGATGACCACTATCAGCAAGATGTCAACCAGGGCTATCTGGTATTTACCGAAGGAAAAAGTGTAGTTGAGGAATTCTTCCATGGTGTCGTTATGCAGAATGCTGACTTAAAGGATGATTCGTTGGACAAAAGTTTTGGAATGGTGCTAACTTTATCCACTCGTTGCTGTTTTGCGCAGCGAATATACCTGAAAGGTCTCATCTGTATTATTGCTGATGTAATTTGGAACAAAATCCCGACATGAAATATATTTTTT
>JALWSS010000164.1 GCA_026993525.1 Saprospiraceae bacterium | reverse complement strand
TTTTTCCCAGTATTGCATTGATGAGTCTTGTACTCATTGGGTGATTGTTTTTTGTTTGGTTGCTAACCTCAAACTTAAAACTTTCACCCTTTTATGCATTAAAAACTTTCACGGACTATTGTTATAATAAAAGTGTAAAATTACCAATAGGTGGTTATATGGCAATAAGCGGCAAGAGTAAAAAAGCAAAAACGATTTTGGTAACTGTTGATCCCCTAGGCAATGTTACGAAATATAGTATCGCAACATTTAAGGATGTTAAAGTTTGGCTTCAACCTGTTTTTAGCACCTTCATATCGGACAACGAACTCATAATGTATGGGACCAGGAAAAGGTCGAAGCGGTACGTTAAGCTAAAATTGTTTGAGTAGAATTTTTGGTCCCACACTTTTTCCCACATCAAAAAACCCTCCCCTGAGAACCAGGAGAGGGTTTTATATTTCATTCGGAAGCTGATTACATCATACCTCCCATGCCACCTGCGGGCGGCATGTGGGCGTGCGGAGCTTCCGGTTCCGGCTTGTCGTTGATGACGCATTCGGTCATCAGCACCATACCGGCGATGGAGGCGGCATTTTCGAGTGCCACACGGGTCACTTTGGTCGGGTCAATGACCCCGGCCTTTTTCAGGTTGGTGTATTCGCCGGTGCGGGCGTTGTAGCCGAAGTCGCCTTTGCCTTCGTGAACACGCTGGAACACTACACTGCCTTCCATGCCTGCGTTTTCGGCAATTACCCGGACGGGTGCTTCGAGTGATTTGCGCACGATGTTCACGCCGATGGTTTCGTCGTCGTTGCGGCCTTTCACGTTGTCAAGTGCATTGATGCAACGCACCAGGGCCACACCACCACCGGGCACGATACCTTCTTCGATGGCAGCGCGGGTGGCGTGCAGGGCATCGTCCACGCGGTCTTTCTTTTCTTTCATTTCCACTTCGGTGGGTGCGCCCACGTTGAGCACTGCTACGCCGCCAGCCAGTTTGGCCAGGCGCTCTTGCAGTTTTTCACGGTCGTAGTCAGAAGTGGTGGTCTCGATCTGTTGCTTGATCTGGGCGATGCGGGCTTTGATGTCGGCCTCGGCACCTTTGCCGTTGACGATGGTGGTGTTGTCTTTGTCAACGGTAATTTTTTCGGCCTGACCCAGGTCTTCGAGGGTGGCGTTTTCCAGTTTGAAGCCTTTTTCCTCGGAGATCACCTGGCCACCGGTGAGGATGGCGATGTCTTCGAGCATGGCTTTGCGGCGGTCGCCAAAACCCGGAGCTTTAACGGCTACCACTTTCAGCCCACCTCGCAGGCGGTTTACGACGAGGACTCCCAGCGCCTGGCTTTCAACATCTTCTGCGATGATGAGCAACGGGCGTCCGGTGCCGGCGGCTTTTTCCAGGATGGGCAGGATTTCCTGCAGGTTGCTGATCTTTTTGTCGTAGATCAGGATGTAGGGATTTTCGTACTCCGTGATCATGTTGTCGGGGTTGGTAACGAAGTAGGGAGAAAGGTAGCCACGGTCGAACTGCATGCCGAGTACCTCTTCCACATAGGTTTCGGTCCCTTTAGCCTCCTCAACGGTGATGACGCCGTCTTTGCTCACTTTCTTCATTGCGTCAGCGATGAGTTTACCGATCTCCTCATCGTTGTTGGCAGAGATGGCAGCTACCTGTTCGATTTTGCTGAAATCGTCACCAATGGTTTCCGATTGTTTTTTGAGCGCTTCAACCACTTTTACCACAGCAGTGTCAATGCCCCGTTTGAGGTCAATCGGGTTGGCGCCGGCAGCCACGTTTTTCAGGCCGGCGGTGATCATTGCCTGGGCAAGAACGGTTGCGGTGGTCGTGCCGTCACCGGCGATGTCGCTGGTTTTGGAGGCCACTTCTTTTACCATTTGGGCGCCCATGTTCTCTACCGGGTCTTCCAGTTCCACTTCTTTGGCAACGGTCACACCGTCTTTGGTTACGGAAGGAGCGCCGAAGCTCTTCTGAATAACCACGTTGCGGCCTTTGGGGCCGAGGGTTACCTTGACTGCATTGGCCAGGGCGTCCACACCGGATTTGAGGGCTTCCCGGGCATCTCTATCGAAAGAAATTTCTTTTGCCATGATTGGTTTCCTTTTTTGTTTGAATGAATGATTGATTGGGTTGCTGGCAGTGTTTTGCTCCTGCAAAACGCATTGGCAACAACGGGAAATAATTATCCGAGAACAACGAGAATGTCGTCCTCTCGCATGATGAGGTAGTCCTCACCTTCATAAGACATTTCCTGCCCGGCGTACTTTCCGTACAGTACAATGTCTCCGACTTTTACTGTAAGTGCATTGCCATCTTTTCCAGGTCCGACGGCAACTACTTCACCGCGCTGCGGCTTCTCTTTGGCGGTGTCGGGGATGATGATGCCCCCTTTGGTTTTTTCTTCGGCAGGTGCCGGTTTCACAACAACTCTGTCGTTGATGGGCTTGAACTTCATAGTTAAAATCCGTTTTGTTGGTTGATGATTAGATCGCGTGTCTGGCGGAGGAGCAGGTGTGCTTTTTATTCGCTTCGCAAAATGGCAGACCGTACCCTCCGGCACTTCTGCGGCCACTTTATCAGACTCCGTGCCACCCGGTAAAAGGTGTCATTATGGCACTATGTGACAGCATGTGGGGAGAATCTACCTGACAGGACTTTCTGACATTGTCATTTTGGCGGAGGAGGGCCCGTAGCTCCCCGAGGGATCGGGGCAGGCTGTAGCTCGTGGCCAGGGCTATTCTTTAGGGAGGAGGGGTGGATTGTGTTTATTAAGACGTTGCGGTGCAACGTTTTTGCCTGCATTGGGATGAGAGGTGCTGGTGTTTCGAAAGACGTTGCGGTGCAACGTCTCTACCTGTACAGGGATGTGAGATGAATGAGCTAGCACCCCCAAACCCTACACCCTACACCCTACACTCTAAACTCTACACTCTAAACTCTACACCCTACACCAACGATCATCCTCCATTCACGACGGCCAGTTTGCCGTCTTTGCTGGCGGCGATGCGGGTGATGTGGGTGATGCCGATGCCTTTGAGGTCGGCCACTTCCTGCCAGTCGCCGGGTTCTTTGGGGTGGTAGCGGAACAGGCGGCTGCCTTTGGCCATGAGCAGGGCGCCGTCGGGCATGATGGCGAAATCCTCGCTGCCGGGAATGGTTTTGACGATGAGTTCCACTTCCAGTGTCTCGGTGTTCATGGCTTTGATCACCCAGTTGTTGTCGGTGATCTTGTGGACGAAGACCAGCCGGCCACCGGGAGAGGTAGCAAAGCAGCGGCCCACGTCGGGGGCCAGGTGTTTGGTGCTTTCGTCGCGAAGGTCTCCCAGTGAGAGGTAGTTGACCTCAGCCACGTTGAACAGGGCCACCCGGTAAGCGTCGAGCCAGTGGTAGTAGCCGATGCCTCTCAAAAAGCGGAACACCGGGCTGCCCTTGTCTTTGCGATCGAGGGGGTATTTCCAGAGGCGCTGGGTGCGTTCGGCGTCGGTCTCTACCCTGATCACGGAGAAGTACAACTTGTCAGGAGTAGCCTTTGGTGAGTATTCCGACTCCGGGGTTTTGGTCATGCGCAGCAGGCTTTTGCGCTGCAGGTTCAGCAGATAGATATCGGTCTGGTGCTCGTCGGGTTTTCCGACGGTGAGCAAAAGCTCGTTGTTGCTGAGGAAAAACGGCTGGTTGTTGTAGCCATCCGGATTGAAACTGGTGAGCAGCAGCGGATTTTTGAAAAGGTAAGTGCTGTCGGCCTTTTCCATGTTCAGCAGGTAAACCTGGGTTTTCGGCAAGTCCATTTGCCCGAAGGCAACCTGAAAACAAAAAACACTGAGCAGCAAGGGGAGTGAGTTCTTTCTCATATCAACTGTTTTTGCAATTGGCTGAACAAAGTAATGGATATTCGCACAAAGATTTGAATACGTTGCTTTATTGTTGAGATTTTGGCGCCAAATGGCACCGCACCAATTGCTGATTCCATTAATCTTCAATCCCCACAACATGAAATTACCTCACCTGTTTCGTTCAGTTTTTTCTTCGGCAATGCTGCTTTTAGTGGCTTTTGGCTGCCAGGGCCAAAACCTCCAGTTGGTCAACTTCTCCGATGGTTTCAACCGGCCGCTCGACATTGCCCATTGCGGCGATGACCGCCTTTTCATCGTGGAGCAATTCACCGGAAGGATCTGGATTCTGGACAGCGGGGGCAACCGCCTGCCGGAGCCTTTTCTCGACCTGCCGCCGGTGAGCACACAAAACGAACAAGGTCTGCTGGGCCTGGCTTTCCATCCTGATTACCAGAACAACGGCTTCTTTTTCGTCAATTACACCCGCACCAACGGCGATACCAGGGTGTCGCGTTTCCAGGTGAGTGCCGATGACCCCAACCTGGCCGACCCCAACAGCGAAACAGTGTTGTTTGAAGTGGATCAGCCCTATGCCAACCACAACGGCGGCTGCCTGAAGTTCGGCCCCGACGGATACCTGTACATCGGCCTGGGTGACGGCGGCAGCGGTGGCGATCCCCAGGGCAACGGCCAGAAACCGGGCACCATGCTCGGCAAAATGCTCCGAATAGATGTGGACAATGGCAGCCCTTACGGCGTTCCGGATGAAAACCCGTTCATCGGCAGCTCCGGCTACCTGCCGGAAATCTGGGCCCTCGGCCTGCGCAACCCCTGGCGCTACAGCTTCGACAGGCTCACCGGCGACCTTTGGATCGGAGATGTAGGGCAAAACAACTGGGAAGAAATTGACTTTCAGCCCGCCAACAGCACGGGTGGTGAAAACTACGGCTGGCGCTGTTACGAAGGCAACCACAGCTTCAACACCACCGGCTGCGGGCCCATGAGCGACTACATTTTTCCCGTCGCAGAATATGCCAACGCCGGTGCCGACTGTTCCGTAACCGGTGGTTTCGTGTACCGGGGCCTCAACTATCCGAACCTGTATGGCCACTACCTCTACACCGATTATTGCAGCGGCAAGATATGGAGCCTGACGCCCGATGGCAGCGGTGGCTGGAATGAACAATTGCTCAAAGACCTCAACAATTTCCAGTTTGTCTCCTTCGGTGAAAACAAAAACGGGGAACTCTTCCTGGCAGCGCTGGGCAGCGGCATCATTTACCGGGTTACTGACACGGAACTGCAATGGAACTATTCCGCCAATGCGCAGGCAGCTTCCTGCCCAGGGGCCAATGACGGTTTCATCAGCATCAGCTTCAACGCCACAGCCCCGGCCATGCAATACCTCTGGAACACCGGCGATACCACTTCAAATATCACTGCCCTGCCAGGGGGCACCTATTCCGTGACCATCACCGCACCCAATGGGGCCACTGCAACAGAAACCTTTGAATTGCCCGAATCAGTGCTTCAGCTCAGTGGACAGGTGACGCCCGTGACCTGCCCCGGCGGCAGCGACGGCGCCATTGACCTCACCCTGACGGGCAACATCAAGCCTGCCGTGGCCGGATGGAGCGATGGCTCCGGTGAGTTTGACAGGACGGGGCTCAGCGAGGGCACCTACAGCGTCACCGTCACCACCGATGAAGGCTGCACCCTGACCCAGACCTTCGGGGTCGAAGCGGCAAACGATGCACCTCCCGTGCCCGTGATCCAACTGCAGAATGACACCGTGCTGAGCGTGCCGGATACCTACAGCGCCTACCAGTGGTTCTTCAATGGGATGGAGATTGCCGGAGCCACGGGGCCCGGCCATGTGGCGCAAGAGACCGGCCTGTACACCGTGGTGGTGGCCAACGCAGCCGGCTGCACCAGCACCGCTGATCCCATCATGGTGGAGTTGACCCTGACCTCGGAATTGCCCGAAGGGCTAAGTGAAGCCAGCGTGCAACCCAACCCCTTTGCCGGCTCGTTGCTCCTGGAATTGCGCAGCGAAAGACAAATGGATGTAGCGGTGACCCTGCTGGATCTGTCCGGTAAGGTGGTGTATGAAAAAGCCCTTCGGGTAAACGGCCTTGCGAAGCTGAACCTCGATACCATTCATTTACCCGAAGGAACTTATGTGCTGCAATTGCGAAGCGAAGGGCACCAGTGGTCAACAATGGTGGTGAAGAATCAATAATAGAGCACTGCAAAAAGTGCGCTCAGGGGTTTAGAGGGGTTTAGAGGGCTATCGATTACCCACAAGTCCCAACCCCATTGGAAAATGCCTCTGCAACCCGACTTCATTGATTGTGAAAAGAAACATTTTATACCCTGTTGCCTAAGCTGTGGCAAAATGCTGTGGTGACATCAGCCATCTTGTAACCCGCTGTTTCCTGTCTGCCGACAAGGCAGGAAACGGCGGGAATCATGCCAGTACCCCTGCCCACATCTATCTTCTATTCAAGACCTCACATCAGGAATACCTTTAGCACCAAATCCGGGATGTGGTTTGACATTGATGCTGATGCTTTGTAAAGATGTTTGATGTGATTGGGGGTTATCCGCTAACCCCTTGTTGCCCGTCTGGCCGCCGGACAGGAAACAAGGGGTTTCAAGATGTTTGATGGGGGTGGAGAATGTTTTTTCAAGCCCCGGTAACTTCATGAGTGTACTATGCTTGCAGACCTCTCAGAACCGGAATGGTGGACTTGTGGGTAATGGATAGGGTTTAGAGGGGTTGTGCTTGAACGCCTCTAAACCTCCCGGTGAATGACAGGATCGGCATCTGGGGACTCATAATAGAAGCTATTGAGGGGGGAACATTGCCGGCGCCTGAAGTGCTCCAGGTGGAAACCCGGAATTTTCCGGGAGTTTATCCAGTTGCTTTCTCAACATTTCAATCCCGGAGCAAGTCCGGGATCATGAGCTGTGCTCATGACCTTCAACAAATCAACATTTTCAACAATCTCAACAATTCCGACAGCCTTCCTGGGGTTCCGCCTTCATTACGCTGCCATGGCTGCGCCCAGCCGGTTCAGGATGTGCGCCCAGAGGTCTTCCAGCGGGATGATCTCCCACTCGGAAGTGAGGCCCCGGTAGTGGAAAGGCGTTTCTTGCAGGGCGGTCATGTACTTTTCGGTATTGCGCAGTTCTGACGGCTCGAAACCGGCCCGGCTGAGTTGATTGAGCAGGCGGATGAACTGGATGAGCCGGTTGTTCTCCTCCTTTTTGAGTTGTTTGTTGGCGTAGAGGCGCAGCCGGTTTACGCAGTCGGCCGCCATGCGTTCGTCTTTGCCGAGGCAAAACAAGAGCTGTGCGATGACCAGGTGGATGGTGAAAACCCGCTGGTCTTTCGGATACACGATGGGGTCGTTGAGGAAGCGGCTGAGGCGAAAGCTGTAATTGCCCACCGGCGGAATGTTGGAGTTGGCGGTGCCGAGCAGTTCCATGAAATAATGCAGATACACTTCGTAAACCTTCCAGCGCTCACGGGTGGCCAGGTCAATTTTCTTGAATTTCCGGTGTTTCACCGCCCGGGAATAAATGGCCAGGGCATGGATGTAATTGCCGGTGTGCAGGGCCAGCAGCAGGTAATACTCCAGAAAGCGAGACCAGGTCTGCGAGCCGGCGGTGAATGTTTCCAGGGCTTTTTCGGCCGTGATCTGCCCGTTGCTGAAATCCTTGAGGTGGACGTAGGCCGACATTTTGCGAAGCTGAAAAGCTGCCAAAACATTGTCCTGATAGTATTGCGGGTGCCTGGCGATGTAGTCCTCCGCACGCTCGCAGATCAGCAGCATGGAGTTGAAGTCACGCTGGATTTCAAAGTTCCGTATCCACCCCATGTACATGTTGTAGAAGATGACCGGTGAGTCGTATTGCTCCGAAAGTTCCACCAGTTTGTTGCACTGTTCGTCAATGAGGGGCAGCACCTGGGGCAGTAGTTCTTTGGGTGTTTTCATCTTGAGCAGGATGCGCTGAAAAGCTTCTTCGCTGTCGTGTTCGGCCTGCAGCACCGGTGTGAATTGCTTCAGGTGTGCGTCGTAAACTTCGAAGTCTTTTTCGTTTTCCTCTTTGGCGGCAAACTCCCTGAGAATGCGGCAGGTGTTCACGATGACGTCGGCAAAGTTGAATTTAAGGGCGGTGGTCAGAATGGAGCGGGCCAGGTCTTTTGCGCTCAGGAAGGCTTCGTTGGCGATGAGAATTTTGACCAGGGTCCAGTCTTTGTTGCAGGAGTAGTAGGCCCTTTCGTAACTGCCGGCGGATGGGGTGTTGATGTCGAGGAAAAACAGGGTATTCAAAAGGCGTTTCCGGAACCGGGATTTCAGTTGGCGGTATTTGTCGGAGGTGGGGCTGCTGTTGTAGAGGAGGGTGGCGGCGTCGCGGTCGTTTCTGAGTTTGTCGCCCATCAGGGCCTCGTAAAATTGTCCGAATTTGCTGTCGGGGTTGTCAAGGATGGAGCTGTCGATAATTTCTATTTTTCTCACCTTTTTTTTGGTGAGGATGCGAGATACCTCTATCAGATTCTTCATAAATCCTGCGAAGTTTTGGTTGGTGATTGATTCGCAGAACACCCTGTGTGCCATCGGGGAATTGAGGTGGGGGAGGTGTATCTTAGTTTGGTCGGTTTTGCATGGTTTGCCAGCGGCAAAGCACTTGTGGGGGGCAGGGTAGGAGGTGTAAACATTTTGTACACATGGCCACAAGTCTGTCCTTTGCTTTGCCTGTCACAATGCAAGAACTGTTCCCTTGTGACATCACAAAACGGACTTTAGGACGGTGGTTTTTGCCGCATTTCCATCTTTCTGCATGGGTAATTGCCGGGCAGTCAGGCCAATTAGCGCACCAACAATTTTCTTACAATTTTTCCCTTCGGACTTTGAAAATGAAGGAAATAGATGCCGGGCTCCAGCCCGTGGTTCACAGTCAGGTTGGTTTCGCCTGCCGGCAATTCTTCCTCGAACAACAGGGCCCTTCGCCTGCCGGCAATGTCGTAAACAGCGGCTTTTCCTTCCATCGCCTGCGGCAACCTTAACCGAAGGAAAAACTGCCCTCCGGTGGCCGGATTGGGGAACACTTCCAGCCCGGTGGCAGCTTCCGGCACCTCTTCATCAGCCGTGTAGAGTGGCGGAGTGTCCACCTTTTTGTTGAAATAGAGGCGGTATTCCCCCGGTTGCATTTCGATGCTTTGCAACACGTCAACAAACAGACTGTCACCACTGAAGTACTCATACCACCATCCGATTTGCGGGAAATCAGCATTGAGACTGGAGGAGCCGATGCCGAAGTTGCCCATCACCACCGCCTCCATCGTATCCGAGTGCAGGTAGATGTACTTCTGAAAGCCGCTCACGTCGAGGTTGAAATCGGAGGAGTGGAACAGGTCCAGGTTGTTGCGGAGCCAGAGCAGCGCTCTGACCTTGTTGTACACGTCCACCCGGTCGGGCTGGTAGGCGTAATCCCAGCGGATGGGTTTGGGGTCCAGTCGGCAATCGTTGCTGATGCTGCCGTTGGTGCAGGTGTTGATGGAGTAGTCGTAACCCAGCTCACCGAACTGCCACAGCATTTTCGGGCCGGGGATGGTGTAAAAAAAGGCGTTGGCCAGTTCCACGCGGTCCAGGGCAGTGGGCAGCTCTTTGACGCTGTAGTCGGGGCCGCCGTTGCCGTATTGCAGGTTTTTGTACATCATGCGCTCTTCGTCGTGGCTTTCCATGTAGGCCAGCACGCCGGGCACCGTCCAGCCCCGGCTTTGGTAGCTGGCTCCGGAGAGGTCGGAGCTGTAGCCCATGGCGGCTTCCAGGTATTCGTTGTGAATGTCAAAACCGCCCCAGACGAGGGCGCCGTATTCCACCAGTTCTTTTTCCTCATTCCAGTCGGTGAAATGTTCCAGAATGTTGTAGGCGCCGGGGGTAGTTTCCCAGACGGCGTCCATGTATTCTTTCAGGATGGCGATGCGGCCGGCGTCGTAATTGCCGGCGTGCCAGGGGCCGTTCACGTTTTGGGTGAAGCCTTTTGAGAGATCGAAGCGGAAGCCGTCTACGCGGTATTCTTCCAGCCAGTGGCGCAGCGTTTTTTTGACGTAAAACTTCGTGGCCGGGCTTTCGTGGTTGAAATCGTTGAACACACTGAAATCGTGGGTTGGCTCCTCGTTGAGCCAGGGGTTGTCGGGTGCCGGCTTGAAAGCGGCGCTGTTCCAGTACAACATGGCCAGGGGGCACTTTTCGTGGGCGTGGTTGAACACCACGTCCAGGATCACGGCCATGCCCCGTTCGTGGCAGGCGTCCACCAGGGTTTTCAAGGCCTCGGGCGTTCCGTAATACTTGTCCAGGGCGTGGTGGTAGGTAGGGTTGTAGCCCCAGCTGATGTTGCCGTCAAATTCGCCCACGGGCATCAGTTCGATGGCGTTGACGCCCAGCCCGGCCAGGTAGTCGAGCCGCTCGGTGAGGTGCTGGAAGTCGTGTTCCCCAATGAAGTCGTGTACCCACAATTCGTACACCACCAGCTTTTCCCTGGGTGGTCGTTGGAAGTCGGTCACCTGCCAGTTGAATGGGGGGGCGCCGGGTTGCATCAGCGATGCGATGCCGCTGGTTTTGCCGGTGGGATAGGGCGGCAGGTTGGGCCAGGTTTGTTCCGGAATCCAGCTGTCGTTGGCGGGGTCCAGAATGAGCTCGCTGTACGGATCGCCAATGCGGATGCTGCCGTCCACCAGGTACTGAAAAGCGTAGTATTGGCCGGGTGCCAGCCCGCCGACCCTGATCCACCAGGTGCTGCTGTCAGGGGTCAGGTTGAGCTGGTAATCGGTGTGCACCTTCCAGTCGTTGAAGTCGCCGATGAGGAAGACGTGCTCCTTGCCCGGGGCAAACAGGGCGAAGACGGCGGCCGTGTCGCCCAGGTAGGTGATGCCGGGTTCGGCACCGGCCGGCAGTTCTGCAACCACCGGGTCGTTGGGCACCAGGTAGGTGAAGCTTCGGCTGTCTAAAGCGGTGTCGTTTCGCTCACCGTGGAACAAGATTTCGTGGGTGCCACTGCCACTCACGCTGATGTTGTAATCCAGTGTTTTACCGAAGGTGGTATAAATCAGATCACCATTGTCAAACAGACTGAGGGTGGCATCCTCCGTGGCCTCTCCCTGCACCGGAATGACCTGCCCGGGCGCTGCGAAGATGACCGTTTCCGAAGGGGAGATCAGGGTGACGTGAAATTCCGCCTCATCCGGATAAACCGGATAAAATATGTCGGCTCCGCCAAGGTCCTTGCCCTCTTTGCTGCCATCGGCATTTCGGAACACAAAAGCCAGTTTTTCAATGGTCTCATTGGGGTTGGTAACTCCGTAGTACTCCAGAATGCTGGGGGCGATGGTGTAGCTGTACTGGTTGGGCTGGCCGGGCACCGGAGTCATTTTCCAGGCTGCGTTAGCCACGCCCCAGGTGGTCACAACGTATTTCCAGTCGGAAGGGGAGTTGCTGTTGGAGGTGATGAGCCCGGTGTGCACATACACGTCGCAATTGCAATTGGCCAGGCCGCCGGTACCTTGCGTGGCATCGAAAAAAACAGTGACGGACTGACTGGGCACGGGAAAAGCCGGATCGGTCCAGATGAGTTGGGCCTGCACAGCTGTGCAAATGAACAGGAGGAGTGTTGACAAGGGAAATCTCATTGCGGGAAATTGTGTTTGAAGTACTATTTGGCAGGACTACAAAGTAAAACAGAATTCAGCTCCGCAACCACTTAATCCTCCCGGCATTGTGTAGGCAGCCTTCAAAAGCAGGCTCTAAAGCAGAAGGCATCCGCCCATCTGTTCAATAATTGGTAGTTTTGACATTTCGTTTACAAATCAACAATTCTTATTATGTCAGTAAAATCCCTTTTTAGCCTTCTGGCCCTCTGTGCTCTCACTGTTTTCTTCGCCTGCGGCAACGACCAGGACGTGCGCGATGCCGCCACCGAAAGCGTCAGCACCCCATCGGGTGATGCCGCAGCCACTACTTCGCAAACCACGCCTCCGCCCGCCACCACTCCCGAGCCGGCCCAAAATGCCGAGGGCGTATGGCACTATACCTGCCCCAACGGTTGCGAAGGCGGCGCCGGCGCACTTGGTGCCTGCCCCAAATGCGGCGCACAACTGGCCCACAACCAGGCCTACCACGCCTCCAACAGCACCCAGACCACGCCCCCGGTGCAACTTCAAAACAACCAGCCCGCTGCCACACCCGAACCCGCTCAGAATGCGGCCGGCGTATGGCACTACATCTGTCAGAATGGCTGTGAAGGTGGCGCCGGCACACTTGGTGCCTGTCCCAAATGCGGCGCACAACTGGCCCACAACCAACTTTACCACCAGTAAAGCAAGACCAAAGTCACAAAGCATATCAAGGCCGTACCGGATGTTTGCATCTGGTAGGGCCTTTTGTTTTGGGTCAACTTCATAATCTCTTTTTTTGCAGATTCTTAACTTGACCTGCTTGTTCAATAATCCTTGGTGTTCACCAAAAGTGAACAACGAAAATTTACGAATCCATCAAATGATCAGATTCCATTCCATCTTCCTCTTCGCAGCCTTGGCCCTGGCCACTGCCTGCTCCGATGGGCCGTCACTTTCCGGCAATATCAACCTGAAAGGTGCTGATTGGAAACCTGTAGTCTATCTCATTGACCCCGGCAGCTGGGATGCCGTAGCGAGAAGCTTTTCCGGAACGGTGATAGATTCCGCAGCCATTGGTGCCGATGGCAGTTTTTCCTTCGGTAAAATGCCGAAAGTGGACCAACCGGTCCTGTTGGAAATAACCATCCAGCGCAAAGACCAGAAGCTCTTTCCCAATCGCCTGGAGGATGAAAATCCGCCCACTGCCAACTACATGCCCTTCATTTGGGAACCCGGTAAAAAGCTGCGCATCAGAACCGATGCGGACGCTTTTCAAAAATCTTTCTCCATTGAAAATCCCTCTCCGGAAAATGCCGCCCTGATGGATCTCCGGAATGTGCGGATAAAAGCTTTCAATGATTTTCTTTCAAAAAACAATGGCGACATCCATACAGCCGATGGCCTGATGAACCACGAAGCGGCCCTCGAAGCCTACCAAAACCGGCTGATACAATTCGCCGGGCAATGCGAATACCTGCTGCCGGCCCTCACAGCCATCCGATGGGTCAGCCCGGAGGGCGACTACGAGCGTGTGCCGGAATTCATCGTCGCAATGGCTGAAAAATGGCAGGCATCAACTCCTGCCCACCCCTGGGTGCAGCAGCTTTCCGCCATTGCCGACCGCTCCAAACTGCCTGTGCTGACCGGCGACACCATTCCGGATTACCCCATGCCCATGCTCGATGGCGACACCATTCCCCTTCGGCAAATGCTGGCCGGCCGCCTCACCCTCCTCGACCTGTGGGCCTCCTGGTGCGCCCCCTGCCGAAAAGAAAACCGCAACTACCTGGTGCCCCTCTGGGATGAATACCACACCCAGGGCTTCCAGATCATCGGCTATGCCCTCGATGCCGGCCGCAGCGCCTGGACCTCCGCCATCCAAAAAGACGGCGCCGGCCGCTGGCTCCACGCCTCCGACCTCAACGGCGACGATTCCCCCTTCTTCAAAACCCTGCGAATCAGCACCATCCCCGCCAATTTCCTCCTCGATGCCGACGGCAAAGTGGTGGCCAAAAACCTGCACGGGGAGGAGTTGAGGGAGTGGGTGGAGGAGTGGATGGGGGATGGGGGATGAGGGATGAGG
>JALWSS010000163.1 GCA_026993525.1 Saprospiraceae bacterium | reverse complement strand
CCCCGAGCTTGCCTCGGGACAAAAACCTCAAAAACCTCAACCCCGAGCTTGCCGCGGAACAAAAACCTCAAAAACCTCAATCCCGAGCTTGCCTCGGGACAAAAACCTCAAAAACCTCAACCCCGAGCTTGCCTCGGGACAAAAACCGCAATCCCGAGCTTGCCTCGGGACAAAAACCTCAACAAAAAACCCCATCAGGGGATGTTGAGGATTTTGTGGGTTTGCAGGCTGAGGCGCCATTTCGGGTTGGCGAGACAGAACTTCACTGCCAATTGCGTATTTCTGTCCAGGTTTGGCCCGTCCATGGGCTGGATGCAGAAGTGGTCGAATTCCAGATTCTCAAAATCAGAAGGAGGGGCGTCCGGTTGCGGATAAACCAGTTTCAGTTCATTTCCCGATTTCACTTTCAGTTCGGCGCCGGCTTTTGGGCTCACACAGAGCCAGTCAATGCCCTGGGGAACATCCTGGGTTCCATTCGTTTCGACAGCCACCTCGAAACCGGCTTTGTGAAATGCAGCGATCAGCGGTTCATCCAGCTGGAGCAAAGGCTCACCACCTGTGCACACCACCAGGGGGCGACCAACTGCAGTATCTCCCCACAAGGCGCTCACCAGTTCAGCCAACTCGATGGCCGGATAGGTTCCTCCGTTTTCTCCATCTGTGCCCCGGAAGTCGGTGTCGCAGAACCGGCAGATGGCCTTGTGGCGGTCTTCTTCCCTGCCCGTCCACAGGTTGCAACCGGAAAAACGGCAGAACACCGCAGGCCGGCCGCTTTGGGCACCTTCACCCTGGAGGGTGTAAAAAACTTCTTTGACCTTGTAGGTTTTCATTCATCAACAATTGCTGTGGCCTCGATTTCCACCAGCATTTCCGGAGCTATCAGGCCGCTCACCTCTACCATGCTGGTGGCCGGCATCACCTCTCTGAAAAACTCGCCGTGGGCCCGGCCGATTTCCTCCCACCGGGCAATATCGGTTACGTACATCCTGGTGCGAATCACATCTTTCAGCGAGGCACCGGCTTCTGCCAGGGCTGTCTCAATGATCTTCAGTGCGCAGATCGCTTGCCCGTATGCATCGCCGGGGCAGGCCACTTTGCCTTGCTCAACCGGTGCCGTTCCGGAAACTTCGATGACATTGCCAATGCGAACGGCCCGGGAGTAGCCAACGACCGACTCCCATCTGGCCCCGGATGATATGTTTTGTCTTTTCATTTTTCGAAGATAAAGAGCTGGTAGTCAAAAACAGGCTCACGCCTGATGAGCCGGGAATCCTGCAATTGAAGTGCGTGCTTCCGAAATAATTCGATGTATTCATCTGCGCCCAATTGCTGAGGGTGTAACACATCGCCCGGCAGTGCCCGGAAAAACCACTTCAGCAGGCTGTATCGGTGGCAATCCACTGAGAGGTACAGTCTGGCGCCGGGTTTCATTGCCTCAGCCAACTTTTCTGCACAAAGCTCCAGTTGGGCGGTGTGATTGATGACATTGAAACAAAAAATGTGATCGAACCGGCTTTCGGGTTCCCATACTTCCAACGGAAGTGCGATGCTTTTTAATTGGCTGGCATGTGTCTTTGCAATTTCAGGGTGTTTCATTCGGTAAACAGGCAGCAAGGGGTCCAGTACCGTCAGCCTTTCCTTCGGCAAAATGAGGAAGGCTCCTGCCGGACCGCATCCCACTTCCAACAATTGCCCCGAAGGGGCGAGCGGCAAATCAAATTTTCGGAAAAAATTGAGCCAGTACTGCTTCTTCCATTGCACATAACTGGCGGGGTCTTTCCGTGCCAGGTACCAGGTCCACCAGCGCACCTCGAGCGCCTGCGCTATGTTCCAGCGAAGGTTCATGCCGCGAAAGTAGGACAATTCAACTCCTGCCATCAACGGGAAATGACGCTACCGACTTATTGTGATAATTTTGGCGGCAGTAATCATCAAACACGACTGAATAACATGCTATACGTTGTCGGATCAAGGGTCAGGCTCACTAAAACCGGTGACACGGGGGTGGTCATCGAAAGGATGTTGAACGGAATGGTCAAAGTGCGCCTGGACGAGGATGGTTTTGAAATCCCCGTTTTTGAAGACGACCTGGAACGGGACGATGCAGTTGCCTCTGCAATTGTGAAGGCCAGGGTCATCCAAAAGGAGGATAAAAGCCAGCCCGATTTACCGAAGGAAAACACGGCCCAAACCCAATACGCCATCATCAACCCAACCGGGCTTTTGCTGGCCTTTGTGCCCCATCAAAATGCCAGTGGCCAGGTGCTGAGCTACGACCTGCACCTGATCAATGACACGTCGTACGAGGCGGTGGCTGGTTTCGGGATATATTTCAATGAAGACCCCCCATTGAAGTGGGACGGCAAAGTGCCGGGGCCCGGTGAAGTGAAGATCGGAAGCATGCCCTTCGATGCCCTCAACCAGTCGCCGGAGGTGGAACTGACGCAAAAGTGGATCACCACGGAAGGCGATACGGAAAGCAAGACTTTTACACTCAGGATAAAGCCCAAATCCTTTTTCAGGCATGTGCGCATGGCGCCATTGCTCAATGTGAATGCACACCTGTTCAAACTGGTGAACAAACCGGCCTTTGACGAAAAGGAAAAAAGCGAAGACCTGGGCGAGTACACCCGGCAACATGCCCGCCAGGGCTGGAATTACGACGAGGAATTGCACAAATGGGTGGAAGTGGCAGATTCGAAAAAACTGGCCGGTTTTCAGCATCAAATTGACCTTCACATTGAAAAGCTGCGCCCGGGTGCACCTAAAATGAGCAATCCGGAAATCCTTCGCATCCAGTTGGCTGCTTTTGAAAAGTACCTGGAAGAAGCCATCAGCCTGGGAGTGGAAAGGGTGTTCATCATCCACGGCATTGGCAAGGGCAAATTGCGGGATGAAATAGCCACCCGGCTTTTCCAGATGCCGGAAGTAAAATCCTTTAAGAATGAGTACCATCCAAGGTACGGCTGGGGTGCCACGGAGGTGATTTTTTAAACATCTTTTTCAGGCAGGAACACCTCGGCCATCATGCAGCGCACGCTGCCTCCCCCAAACTTTTCGATGGTTGGGATTGGATGATACAGAATACGGGTATGCGCCTCCAGCCTTTCGATCTGGCTGTTGTTCAACGAGCCGTATGCTTCAGATGACATAACCAAAAGGGGGGCATCGTCCTGGTCCCTGACCTGAAGCATGTTGCCGGCAAAAGACATCATTTGGGGCAATGTGATCTCTACGACTTCTTTCCCAGTCTCAATAAAATGCTTTTCCAGACCGGCCCATTCATCACCGGATGTGATGCTGTGGCGACAGATCACCACAAAAGTCTCGCCCAGGGCCATCATCACGTTGGTGTGGTAAATTTCCATGCCCTCACCATCCACAGCCTTGAAAATAACCGGTTTGTAGCCCATGAGCTGTGCGAATTCCGCCAACAATTCAGGGTGGGTGCGGGGACTTACACAGGCATAAACCCTCCCATTGGGCCGATCGAGGATCATGCTGCCGGTGCCCTCGAGGATTTTACCCTGCTGCTCGTAAGCCTCCAGGTGGATATGACGCCTGATCTCAAATCGCTCGCCAAGGGTTTTCAGGATGTCCTCCCGGCGTTCCAGGCGCCTGGCCGCAGAGAGCATCGGATAGGTTACGACGGTTCCGTCTTCGTGAAAGGTGACCCAGTTGTTCGGAAAAACGGCATCGGGCTTTACGGGTTGGCCGGTGTCTTGCACCACGATGACATCAACCCCTTCGCTGCGCAATGCAGCAACGAAGGAATCAAATTCTTCGAGGGCTCTGAGGCTTATCGCATCTAAAGAAAGGGTACTGTCTTCGCGCTGGAAGGCGTTGCTGCCGGCTGTTTCAGGATTGAAACCGAAATGGGCCGGGCGCACCATGAAGATATGACGGGTGGTTTGTTTGGTTTCCTTCGCCATGGGCAGATCATTTGCCGGCAAAGAAAAAAGATTTGTACAAAAAGGAAAGCAAATAAAAATAGTGGAGGTGGCGGGAGTCGAACCCGCGTCCAGAGAAAGCATCCGCAAGCTTTCTACATGCTTAGTCCGTGATTGGATTGTCGGGTACAAGGTAGGTTCACAGACAAAACCTGACTTGCACCTTAGCCCCAAAAGTTTCACCAACCGGACGAGGCAAACCGGTCAGCTATCCTGCGGGTTGGTTGATACGCGGTGCGCTGTGTAGCAGGCGTCAAACGCACGGCATAATGGCTTCTAATTACCTGGTAATTAGGCTGCCATGGCATACTGATAGTTGCCATTTGAATTGGTTGATTGCCGTTTGATAACGGAGATGAGCAATCATACTCCGGCATGCTTACTTACAGATTAACTATCCTGTCGATTCCAATACACCCCCAATGTCAATGATCTTTGGCCCGAAAGGGCCGACAAAAGTAAAAACCATCCCGGCAATGAAAAAGTTTTTCTCCAGATGCAGCAGCATCTCAAAAATTACACTTTGAAGATATACCTCAGTCGAAGTAGTTTGGGAAGATTTCAGCTTTGAACTTCAGAAGGGGTTGGGAGTTTGGCTCCCGAATCCCGATCCCGCCCAAACCACTTCGTTTTGAGTATAGAAACCTGAAGGTCAGGTTGTGTGTAACCACACCCCTCAGCCGAATGGACAGTTGGAAATGGATGGGATCAGTGTGAGTACCGTTCAATTGACGTGGTCATTTGCCCGACTGGGCATTTGGGTTTTTGACATGCACCACTGAGACCAGTAACGCGGCCACCACGACCACCATGCACAAGATGTACATACGCAACAAGTTTTTGTAACAAAAATGGCGGAGGGTAACTCGAATTAAAGGGGGGAAATCTTTTGGGAGGGTTTATTGAGGGCCCCAAAGATATATAACTATTTCACTTATGACAACTTTTATTTTGTGAAGTCTCAAAACAGATAGCTGATCAAACTATTGCGGCTTTCAGTTTGCCGGATTCTTGCAAAGTATATTTTTGCCGCCAGGCAACAAAATGATTCAGGCGCTTCAAAGGAATCCTGGCAAGGAATTGTAGCCAGGGAAAGTGCCATTGACCCAACACATTTAAAACCAGAACATGACCTTAGGAATCATCAGAGAAGGCAAGACCCCCCCTGACAGCAGGGTGCCCCTTGTTCCGGAACAATGCAAACAAGCCAAAGAACTGTACGGGTTTAAGATCCAGGTTCAGCAATCCCCTACCCGCTGTTTCAAGGACGAAGAATACGTCGCAAACGGAATAACGCTGGCTGAGAACATGAGCAATTGTGACATCCTTTTTGGTGTCAAGGAGGTGCCGATCGAAGACCTGATTCCCGACAAGACTTACTTCTTCTTTTCCCATACCATTAAAAAACAGCCATATAACCAACCGCTCCTGAAGGCCGTTCTTCGCAAAAATATTCGCCTGATAGATTACGAGGTGCTGACGGATGAGAACGGAAAGAGGATTATTGCCTTCGGGAAATTTGCAGGAATGGTGGGTGCCCACAACGCCGTCTGGACCTGGTTCAAAAGACATGGCCTCGCCGAAATTCCCCGGATGTACACCTTTCCACATTACGAAAACGCCGTGAGCTGGTACAAGGCAAACCTTGAACTACCTGCAATCAAAGTTTTACTGACGGGGACAGGCAGGGTGGCCAGGGGTGCGAGAATGGTTTTGGAGGATATGGGATTCAAAGCCGTATGCCCAAACGATTACCTGAACCAGTCATTTGACCATGCGGTGTTTACGCAATTGAGCAGCCTCGAATACGTGCGCAAATCTGACGGAAGCCCACACTCAAAAGAAGAATTCTACACCCGGCCGGAAGCCTTCACAAGCGCACTGATACCCTACACCTTTGCAAGTGATATCTTCATCAATGGGATATACTGGAACCCCTCTGCCCCATCCTTTTTTAGCAATGAAGACATGCTCGATCCCAGGTTCAGAATTCAGGTCGTTGCCGATGTTACCTGTGACATAGCACCGGAAGCCTCCATACCGTGCACCGTCAAACCCTCCACCATTGCCGATCCCGTTTACGGCTACGATCCGAAAAGCGGAAATGTCTGCAAACCGTTCGTGGACAATTGTGTGGATGTGATGGCCATTGACAATCTCCCGAATGAACTGGCACGGGATGCCAGTATGGAATTTGGAAACAAACTTCTCGAGCTCGTTTTGCCCGAACTGCTGAAGCCGGAAAGCGACTTGCTAAAAAGGGCTACCATTGCGGAAGCAGGCCGATTGGGTCCTGATTTTCAATACCTTGCAGACTTTGCAGGAATTGCCGAAAAGCAATCTTGAAAGGGTTGATCCCGAGTCTCCCGATCCCGTCCCGTCCCGAAAGCCGATAGCTATCGGCTTTCGGGACGGGAGGTTCATCCCGACATTCGCCGGGAGGTATATGGGCGACCGAGCTTAACCCCTGTCTGCCCGCCAGGCAGGTCTCTCAACTTCCCGAGCTTGACTCGGGATCAACTTCTCTAAACCCCTCTCAACCCCTGAACGCAATTTTTTCAGTGCACTCAATCTTCAATTATTCAAGATGACCAATAAAGAAATTGCCAACGCTTTTAAATACCTGGCGGATTTGATGGAACTCCATCAGGAGAACCCCTTTAAGATCAAATCCTACAGAAATGCTTATTTGTTGATCCGGAAATGGCCCGAGCCACTGGCAGAGAAGGATCAAGGCGAATTGGAAAAACTGAAAGGCATTGGCAAGGCCATCAGCAGCAAAATCGTGGAGTTAAATGAAACGGGCACTTTAAGAACCATTCAGAAGTACGAAGAAATGACTCCGGAAGGAGTCCGGGAAATCCTCAAAGTGCCTGGCATTGGCCCGAAGAAAGTCCGCGTGCTGTGGAAAGACCTCGGCGCTGAGTCGGTGGGAGAATTGCTCTACGCCTGCAATGAAAACAGGCTGGTGGAGCTGAAAGGCTTTGGGCTCAAAACACAGGAGGACCTTAAAAAGAAACTGGCTTATTACGAGAAATCCAAAGGCTCCTACCTGTATGCCGGCATCGAGGAAGAGGCTCACCGGCTGCTGAACCAGCTTCGCCAGGCCAATCCGGGGATGCGCATTGACCTCACAGGCGCCATCCGTCGGAAGGATTCGGTATTGCCCGGTATTGAAATTCTTGCATCGGGCAAGCCTGCGCTGGATCCGTTTATCGAAAAAGTGCACATTGACACCGACACCCAGCCTGCCTGCAGGGGCAAAACCCTTGAGCAGGGTACAACGGTGATGATCTACACCTGCGAGTCTTCGGAATTCGGAAGCAAGCAATTCCTCTACACCGCTACCCCCGATTTTCTGAAGCAATTTGTGCAGACCTACAAAGCCCTTGATTTCAAAAACCTGGAAGATGAACAACAAGTGTTCGCGAAAGCCGGCCTGCCGTTCATCGAACCTGAATTGCGCAGCGACCCGCATTTTTTGAGCCTTGCTTCGAAAAACGAGCTGCCCGTGCTGATTGAAACCACCGGTATCAAAGGCGTCATCCATGCCCACTCCACTTACAGTGACGGCATCAACAGCCTGGAAGAAATGGCACTCAAATGCCGGGAACTGGGATACGAGTACCTGCTTATTTCCGAACATTCAAAATCGGCATTCTATGCCAATGGCTTGCGGGAAGATCGGCTGGAGCAGCAATGGGAGGAAATTGATGAACTGAATGAAAAACTTGCCCCGTTCAGGATTCTCAAAAGCATTGAATCCGACATCCTCAATGACGGCTCGCTGGACTATGAAGATGCGGTGCTTGCAAAATTTGATCTGGTCATTGCATCCGTTCACTCCAATCTCCGGATGGACAAAGAAAAAGCTACCCAACGATTGCTGACGGCCATTCGAAACCCGTACACCACCATCCTCGGGCACCCAACCGGCAGGCTCCTGCTGTCCAGAGAGGGGTATCCCATTGATCATAAAGCCATCATTGACGCATGTGCCAGGCACCATGTGATCATTGAACTCAATGCCAACCCCTACCGGCTGGACCTGGACTGGACCTGGATTCCCTATGCCCTGGAAAAAGGAGTGATGATCTCCATCAATCCGGATGCCCATAGCATCGCAGGGATTGATCACATCAGATACGGCGTCTATGCAGCACGGAAAGGAGGTTTGAGCCCGGAAATGTGCTTCAGCGCCCTGTCGTTGAAGGAACTTGACGCCTTTCTCATCCGGGTGAAGTAGCCCCCTGAGATTCTATGCAACACTGTTTTGCCATTCGCTGCCGGTTTTGCCCGAGATGACAAAACTTCCTTTGTCTTTTGGAAGACAATGACTAATTCACTAAAATTGTCCGGTCAAACACCCATTAGAACATTTCCACCCACTTGCGGCAAAGGCGCAAAAAGAATTTTCACCCGTACAAGGCCAAATACCATTGCAAAAAGTTTGAAGATGCTTGGCTCAAGCATCTCATTCCAAATGAAATTCTAAAATAAAACCGAACAATTCCGATTGTTTCGGTTGTTGATTTGAAGTCTCACAACATTTACCAACAAAAACTTTGAAACTATGAAAAGGATTCTCAGCATCATTGCCATTGCATTATTGGCTTTTTCCGTTGCATTCACTTCTTGCCGCAACGATGCCAGCAATGCTCAGAACGAGGAATCAACTGAGCAAGCTGCACCGGAAGAAGAAATGACAACTGAAGAACAAGCTCCTGCAGAAGATCAGGCAACTGACGAGCAGGAGGCTTCAAACGAAGCTGAAACAGACACCACACAAGCTCAATAAAAGCTTCATGAATTTGTAAAAAAGGCAGTCTCCGGACCGGGGGCTGCCTTTTTCTTTGGCTGCTTTTCAACCATTGTTGTTTGAAGCCGTTTATGCTCCGCTTGTTTGCTACATTTGCCGCCCATTTTTCTGACCCGCCAGGCACCTGCGGCTTAGCAGTGCCTTGTCGAAGACCAAACTAACCTACAACGGAATTCATGGCCGAGCTAATTGATTTCATTGTTCACACCGATAAATACCTTTTGGAGTGGGTGGCGCTGTATGGAGCCTGGATCTATGCACTTTTGTTTCTGATCATTTTTGGGGAGACCGGATTTGTGGTGTTGCCCTTCCTGCCCGGCGATGGCTTCATTTTTACGGTTGCCGTTATTGCAAGTACAGGAGCTTTGAATATCTGGATAGCGGTCATTGTGATGATCATTGCCGCTTTCCTCGGCAATGCAGTGAATTACCACATTGGCTTGTATCTCAGCAGAAAGGTGATAGATGTGGGAAAGATAAAGTGGATCAACAAAAGTTACCTCGACCAGACACACGAGTTTTTTGAAAGACACGGGCAAAAGGCAGTCATCCTCAGCCGTTTTCTTCCGGTGTTCCGCACTTTTGTTCCCTTTGTAGCAGGCCTGGGCAAAATGACGCGAAGCAAGTTTCTCAATTACACCTTTTGGGGCGGGTTTGCCTGGGTGGCAACTTTCAGCGCCATTGGCTATTTCTTCGGACAAATTGAGTGGGTGCAAAAAAATATATCGCTGATCGTATTCATACTCATCGTGGTCACCATCATTCCTGTAATTACCACTGCCATCAAAGCCAGGGCAAAAGCAAAAGCGACAAAAGCCAACAGTACATCTTCATAAACCTTGCGTTTCAAAACAACGCACTGATCTTTTGTGCCAGCACCTCAGCGTGTTTGCGTTTGCTTTCAAAGCTCCATCCGGCTATATGTGGTGTCAAAACGACGTTGCCGGCCTTGCACAAATAAGTGAACTCCTCCGGCAACTCATCCGGTTTGAATTTGTCAAAGGAGTTTTCCTCGTATTCAAGAACATCCAGGGCAGCCCCCAGCACCTTTCCCGATTTCAATCTTTCAACCAGGTCAGAGGTTTTCAAAACCAGGCCCCGGGCGGTATTCACCAGGAAAACCGGTTTTGCGAAGCGATCCAAAAATTCTCCATCCACAAAGTAGTGGTTGGAATCCATGTAAGGGATGTGCAGGCTGAGCACATCGCTTCTATCAAACAACGCTTCCAGTTCCACTTCCCTGGCGTATTCATCGCCGTAGTGGGTTTTGTATTTGTCGTAGGCAATTACTTCCACATCAAACCCTTTCAGTCGCTTCGCAAATGCTGCGCCCATGTTGCCATAACCGAGAATACCGACAGTTTTTCCCATCAGTTCCACTCCCCGGTTGGGTTCCCGGTTCCATTGGCCTTGTCTGACCTGCCGGTCAGCCCGGCACAGGTTGTTCATCAGGCAAAGCAACATCCCCAGGGCGTGTTCCGCCACGGTATCCCTGCTGCCTTCCGGCGAATACAGTACAGCAATACCCTTGCTTTTGCAGAATTGCAAATCAATGTGCTCCAGCCCGACCCCTTCCCTGGCGATGAACCGCAGGTTTTTCCCATTTCGAAGAAATTCAGCCGTAACGGAAATCCGGCTCCGCAAAACCAGCCCCGTGTACTCACCCAGTTTCTGACTGATCTCTTCAGCAGAGGAGTTGAAATCTTCCTGAATGGTGAATCCTGAACTTTCCAACACCTGGTACAGAACCGGATGCGGCCTGTCAATGAATAGCACTTTGCGTTTCATAGGAGGAGCACAGTGTTTTGAAATTAAGCGCCAGGTTCAATTCCACGGCCCGGCTGCAAGTGGCACAAACATAGCCAGCTTTACCAATTGCGGCCCAAACTCCGGTCTTCTCAACGAGGCTCCCGACGAACTGACCAGCCCTCCGGCCGGAAAGCTTGCAAAATCCTTTTTGGCGGGAAAGCAATAAGACGGAACTTTGCGAAGTTGCTCTTCGCATCAAACCTGGCAAATGAGAATTTTTGGAGTTACAATCATTTTACTGGCTTCAGCACTGGCGGTGTACTGCCAGCAAAACGACCCCTACGAAGAAAAGTACCAATGGCGGATTCAGCAGGAAGAACTGTATGGCGTTTACATTCCCAAAGATGTGAACGACGCATTGATCCAACTGAACAAACTGATTGACAAGGAATCGAAAGCAAAATTCAAAGCCATGCCCGAAGAACAGGCTGTTCACAAGTTGTTCTTCAGCCTGGGCAGGTGGATGACACACAACTGGTCCTTTTACGACGGCAGCAGGCTCACAGTTTACCTTCAAAACATGGGCATCCATCATCCGGATGACATGTGCAGGTTCATCATCAGGGTCTATCACAGGAGCCTGAACAAAAAGGACCTTGGGATTAAACAGCTTTTGGAAGATATCCATGCAAAGGAAGAAGCCCGCAAGGCCGAAAGATTGAAAAAAGGTGTCATTATTTACGAGGAAAGAAGAAAAGTTCCAAAAGACTCAACCTCAACGAATGGCAATTGAAACACTATCCTTTTGCGCTCCGTAACAACCTGGGTTTTTACTCCCTCATCGGGCATGCATGAGTACCATTTCTCAAAATTTATACTTTTGCGGCCTGATACAAAAGCAATCAACCCGTAACAATCTTAACCGGTCACAGCGTTCAGACCATCTGAGCTTCCACTCACTGATACCATCAAGTACTTCAAAATATGCCCAAGAATCTCCTCATTGTTGAGTCTCCCGCAAAAGCCAAAACCATTGAAAAATTCCTCGGAAAAGATTTCGTCGTAAAATCCAGTTACGGTCACATCCGTGATCTTCCGAAGGGTGATCTTGGGGTGGATGTCGAGCACCAGTTCAAACCGAAATACGAAATACCCGGCGACAAAAAGAAGGTTGTCAAGGAACTGAAGGACTGGGTCAAAAAAGTTGACGAAGTATGGCTCGCAACGGATGAAGACCGCGAAGGGGAAGCCATCTCCTGGCACCTGTCAGAAGTGCTTGGACTGGATGTAAAAAAGACAAAGCGGATTGTATTCAACGAGATCACCAAACCGGCCATCCGGCAGGCCATCCAGAACCCACGGCTGTTGGACCTCTTCCTGGTGGATGCACAACAAGCCAGGCGCATCCTGGACCGCCTCGTCGGATATGAGCTGTCGGAATTGCTTTGGAAGAAGGTAAAAGGCAAGCTGTCGGCGGGCCGCGTTCAATCTGTTGCGGTAAAGCTCATCGTTGAAAGGGAGCGGGAGATCAATGCCTACACCCCCACCCCGTTTTTCAAAATCGCTGCACTGTTCAATGTGACTGCGGCCAACGGGCGCATCACCACCCTGAAAGCAGAATCACCGGAGCGGTTCAGGGAGTCTGAAGGCGCCAGAAAATTCCTCGAAAGCTGCATCGGAGCTGATTACACCATCAGCAACATCGAAGTAAAACCCACTAAACGCAAACCCTCAGCTCCGTTTACCACCTCCACCCTGCAACAGGAAGCCAGCCGCAAACTGGGCTTCTCGGTGAGCCGCACCATGCTGGTTGCGCAGCGACTCTACGAGGCCGGACACATTACTTATATGCGTACGGACTCTACCAACCTTAGCGAGGTGGCCATCGCTTCCATCGCGCAGGAAATTGAGAAACAGTTTGGAAAAAACTATGTAAAAACCCGCCGTTTCAAATCGAAAAAAGCCCTGGCCCAGGAAGCACACGAAGCCATCCGCCCCACTTACATTGACCGCCAGCAAGTGAGCAGCGACCGCGATCAACAGCGCCTTTACGAGTTGATCTGGAAGCGCACCATCGCTTCGCAAATGGCAGAAGCACTGCTGGAGAGAACCATCGTGGACATTGCCATCAGTACCCGGCCCGGCTCGCTGTTGAAGGCTGAAGGAGAAGTGCTCAAATTCGACGGTTTTCTGAAAGTGTACCTTGAATCCAGAGACGATGAGGAGGAAGAAACCGCAAAGGGCATCTTGCCTCCCCTGAAAGTCGGTCAGCAGCTCGGCCTGCAGGAGATGACAGCGGTGGAGCGATTCACCCGCCCGCCGGCCCGCTATTCAGAGGCCAGCCTGGTGAGCAAACTGGAAGAACTTGGCATCGGTCGCCCGTCAACCTACGCACCGACCATCACCAAGATCATGGAAGCCAACAGGGGCTATGTGGTGAAAGAATCCCGTGAAGGCGTCGAAAGGGCCTTTCAGGTATTGACCCTTCGCAACGACAAAATCAATCAGGAAACAAAAACAGAGATCACCGGCGCTGTGAAAAACAGACTGTTCCCTACCGACATGGGAATGGTGGTAACCGATTTCCTCGATCAGAATTTTTCGAAGATCATGGATTACGGTTTCACAGCCGGCATCGAAGCGGATTTTGACAAGATTGCCGAAGGAAAAGTTGAGTGGTACAAAATGGTGGCTGATTTCTACCACCCCTTCCACAAGGACGTCGTCAAGACCCTGGAAACCAGCGCCCGTGCCACAGGCGAGCGGGTACTGGGCAAAGACCCGGAGAGCGGTCGCACCATCATCGTGCGGATGACCCGTTTCGGAAAACCGGCTGTCCAGATCGGCGTTCCGGATGAGCTGGCCGAAGGTGAAAAACCCCGCTACGCCAACCTGAACACCTCCCAAACCATCGAAACCATCACCCTGGAAGAGGCCCTCAAACTGTTCACCCTGCCAAAGACCCTTGGCACCTACAACGGACAGGAAGTATCCATCGGCATCGGAAGGTTCGGACCCTTCGTAAAATACGGCGACAAGTTCGTTTCCATCCCCCGCAACCAGGACCCCCACAAAGTTTCGCTGGAAGACGCCATAGTGCTGATCAAAGAAAAAGAAGCCGCAGATGCGCCCATCGGCACCTACAAGGGGCTGCCCATCACCAAAGGCAAAGGCCGATTCGGGCCTTTCCTGAAG
>JALWSS010000162.1 GCA_026993525.1 Saprospiraceae bacterium | reverse complement strand
ATTTGAAGTGCTGCTCACCTCAACGAACAACCCCCCAAGTGAAAAACTGCAAGCCCGCATCGTACCCAACCCCTCGGGCAGTGCCGGCGCCGTGCTGCAACTCAGTGGCCCCTGGCCCCAACGCCTCCGCCTCAGCCTGCACGACACCCACGGCCGCCTCCTGTGGCAGCAAGCCGTTTTGCGAAGCGAGGAAATAAATCTACCAGGCAAAAACACCCCCCCCGGCACCTGGTGGCTGGTTTTGCGCAGCGAGGAAGGAGAAGTTTTGAAAGGATTGAAGTGGGTGGTTGTGAGGAATGAGGGATGAGGGATGCCCCGTGCCGATACTTATCGGCATCGGGGGAGGAATGAGGGATGAGGGATACGTCGTCACCTCAAACTCTACACTCTACACTCTACACCCTACACCCTACACCCTACTCCCTAAGCTACTCAACAATCCCGGCTGCCGGTCTGGTAAACTGTTTCAGGTTGGTGCTGATGGTGATGTGGGAGATGCCGGCGCCGAGGTGGTTGGCGGAGCGGCTGTAGTCAATGCGGAAGCGGCTGATGTGGAAGCCCATGCCGAAAGAGAAGCCGGCCAGGGAGCGGAGGTTGTTCACCGACAATTCCTTTCGTTTGAGGTGGTCGTAGCCGAAGCGCACCCGGAAGTTGTCTTTTTTGCCGAAGAGAAACTCGGCGCTGAAAACCAGGTGGCGGACCAGGTTGTCTATGGCATCACTTCCGGTATTCTGACTATCGGAGCCTGGAAAAAAGAAAAGGTCTTCCTGTGAATTGGGGTCGTCGTAAAGGACATTCCAGCGGTCGAGGTAGCGGTAGGTGACAGAGAACCGGAGGGGCATGTGACGCAGGCGTTTGGACATTCCGACGAGCATTTCAAAAGGTACGGGCTGGCGGGTGCCTGCGTAGGAGCTCAGTTGTGTTCCGGCATTGCGAAGCAAAAAAGAAAAACTCAACAGTGAGGCCGTATCCTGGTAAAAAGCACCAAAGTCAGCGGTGATTCCCGTGGAGTTGTAGCTCTCGAAGCGGGAGGAGATGAGCCGGATGTTGGCTCCGACGGAGAGCTTTTCATACAGTTGTTTTCCGGCACCGATGGTCAGGGCGTACTCACCGGCATCGAAGCTGCCGATGACCTCATCCGTGGCGTCGGTGAGGTCGAAGGTGCCATAGCTGATGTAGCGGAGCCCACCGTGCAGGGTGAGGTCGGGTTTGCTGAGGTGGTAGCCAAAAGCGGCGTAACCGGAATTTATGCCGGCAGGCATGAACTGGTGGCTGAATGAAAGGGCCTGGTGCATGGAGGCATTGGCGAGTGCCGGATTGGTGAAAGCCAGGTTTACATCGTCGTCGGCAACGCTGATGAGTTGCCCGCCCAGCGAAGCGATCCTGGCCGATGGTGACAGGTTGAGGAATTCAAAGACGTGATTGCCGCCGTTGACCTGGGCTGTTGAGAAGTCAGGAACTGCGATGATTGCGACGAAGAAAAGGACGAGGGTGTTGAGGTGTTTCATGGATTGCTACTGTAAATCTCTTTCAATGATGAATCGGTTTTTTTCACCGAGGTCTTTGATCCTGGCCGAGTCAATTTTGATATCGCCTTCGGCCAAAGTCCAGGTGGTGGCACAGACGCCCCAATGGCAGAACATTTTTTCAACCAACTGGCCGTTTTCGTCGTATTTCAGCACTTCACCGTGGTCGTTGTCGCCCTGGATGAAACTGCCTTCTACACTGACCCGGCCGTTTTTGTGGTAAAACTTGTAGGGGCCGTTTTCGAGGTTGTGTTCAAAATTGACCTCTTCCCTGAGTTCGCCGGTTTCGTACCACCTTTTCCAGATTCCGCTCATTTCGTTGGCAACGTATTGGCCTTCATTGGAGAGCCGGCCATTGCGGAAGTATTTTTGAAACAGGCCTTCGAAAGCGCCGTTTTCATAGTGTTCCACGGCGTCGGGCTGGCCGTTTTCGTAATACAGTTTTCGTTCGCCTTGCAGGGTGTCGTTCCGGTAAGTGCAGGTTTCTTTGAGTGTTCCGTCGGGAAAGAAAGCTTCGTATTTTCCCTCTTTCCGGCCGGTTTTCTTGTTTTGGGAAAAGCGCTCGATGACATGGCCTGCGTCATCCGATACTTCTACCGTTTCGATATCGCTGCAACCGGCGAGGAGCAGAAGAACAAGCGATGAGAAAAGAAAATTGCGAAGCGAGGCTGAATTCTTCATGATTGCGGTTTGAACGAGGTTGCTGTTTCAAGATTTTAAAATACCCAGCTTTAATAATGCCTGTAAGCTCGTTATGGAACAAAATATCCCGGCAAAAGTGCAAAGAATGTAAGTGGCAAGGCTGGAAATAAAATGGGTAAGTTTTGTCATTTGAGGGAGGGCTATTTTTGCGAAGGGTTTACTTTTGCCCCGAAATCAAACTTTCACTTCTGACAGCTTTCCTGTTGATCAAAGATCTTTTCGCACATTATTTGCCAACGCGAAGTACCTAACCAAATCCTAACCAATTCTCTCAACCATGTTTCAACCTGCCGTTAATTTGAAAGAACACCCATTGGCTGATTCTCCCCATGAAGAGCTGAATAGCTGGGTAAACCGGATGGCCGAGTACTTTCAACCAGAGGACATCCACTGGTGTGACGGGTCTGACGAGGAGTACGATGCCCTTTGCAACAAGCTTGTTGAAAAAGGCACCTTCATCCGTTTGAACCCGGAAAAACGTCCAAACAGCTACGCGGCTTTCAGCGACCCCAGCGACGTGGCCCGTGTTGAGGACAGAACCTTTATTTGTTCCCGTCTGAAAGAAGACGCCGGTCCAACCAACAACTGGATGGAACCCAGGGAAATGAAAGCAGAACTGGAAGAGCGCCTCAATGGCTGTATGAAGGGCCGCACCATGTATGTAATTCCCTATTGCATGGGGCCCGTGGGTTCTCCATTGTCCAAGATTGGCGTTCAGTTGACCGACTCGGAGTACGTCGTTGTCAACATGAAGATCATGACCCGCATGGGCAAACAGGTGATGGACATCCTCGACAAAGGGGAAGATTTTGTAAAATGTATCCATTCCGTTGGGGCCCCGCTGCAACCCGGGCAAAAGGACGTGAGCTGGCCTTGCGCACCTGAAATCAAAGACAAGTACATCGTTCATTTTCCGGAAGAAAGGCTGATCGTTTCTTACGGCAGCGGATATGGAGGTAATGCCCTTTTGGGCAAGAAGTGCCTGGCCTTGCGCATTGCCTCCTCCATGGCCAAAGAAGAGAATTGGCTGGCAGAGCACATGCTCATCCTGGGTGTAGAAAACCCCGAAGGTGAAAAGACCTACGTTGCCGCCGCCTTTCCAAGCGCCTGCGGCAAAACCAACTTTGCCATGCTGGTTCCGCCAAAAGCCTTTGACGGCTGGAAGGTGACAACCGTTGGTGACGACATCGCCTGGATCCACAAAGGTGACGATGGAAAGCTGTACGCCATCAACCCCGAGGCCGGCTACTTTGGCGTGGCACCGGGAACCAACGCAAAGACCAACCCCAACGCAGTGGCCTCCATTGCACGAAACACCATCTTCACCAACGTCGCCATCACCAAAGACGGCGATGTATGGTGGGAAGGCATGACCGATGAAGTGCCCGAAGGACTTACCGATTGGAGAGGCCAACCCTACGACCCGTCCTCCGGCAAGCCCGCTGCCCACCCGAATGCCCGTTTTACCGCACCGGCTTACCAAAATCCGGTCATCGATCCCGATTGGGAAAATCCGGAAGGAGTGCCTGTAAAGGCCTTTATTTTCGGCGGTCGCCGAAGCACGGTGGTGCCTTTGGTTTACCAGGCCTTCAATTGGAACTTCGGCGTTTACCTGGCGGCAACCATGGGTTCCGAAATGACGGCTGCAGCTTTTGGGCAGATCGGCAAGATTCGTCGCGACCCCTTCGCCATGCTGCCATTCCTCGGCTACCACATCGCTGACTATTTCAACCACTGGTTGCAGTTTGGCCGCGACCTGCCCAACGCCCCTCGCATCTTCTCCGTCAACTGGTTCCGAAAAGACGAAAACGGCAAGTTTGCATGGCCGGGCTTTGGAGAAAACATGCGGGTGCTGAAATGGATCGTTGACCGGGTCAGGGGCCGAGCAGGTGCGGTTGAAAGCCCCATCGGCTGGATGCCCCGCCACCGGGACATCTACTGGAAAGGGCTGGAAGACTATCCTTACGACAAGTTCAAAAGCCTGATGGCTGTTGATGCAGAGGCCTGGAAGCAGGAAATTCTCGATCACGAGCGTTTGTTCTCCAAAATGTATGACCGTTTGCCGAAGGAATTCCTTTTCATGCGGGAAATGCTCTTGTCTGCCATCTGGCGTTCTCCGGAGCATTGGGATACCGAAGCCGGCAAAGCCGACGACAACTGATCATTGACCTTGAACGATTTGAGTTTTAAAGAAAGCCCTCCGGGAATCACCGGGGGGCTTTGTCATTCAATAATTTCCCGAATCTTTGCCCCATGAACCTCGAAAGATTCATTGCAACACGGGTGGCCTTTTCCGAGCGGAAGTCTTTTTCCAGGCTGATCATTCGCATTGCCGTGGTGGCTGTGGCGCTCAGCCTTTCTGTTATGATCGTCGCAATGGCTGTCATCTCGGGGTTCAAACACCAGATAGGGGAGAAGATCTTCGGCTTCTGGGGGCATATCCACATCACCAGCACCCAGATCAACCGAAGCACCGGCGAAACACTTCCGGTGGATGTCAACCAGCCGTTTTACCCTTCCATCGAAGAGATGGAACCCGTTTCATACACCACCACTTTCAACCTGTTGGGCATTGACCTGCCCTGGGAAGTACAGCAAACCACCAGGGGCGGCGTGAGGCACATCCAGGTTTTTGCCCTGAAACCCGGCATCATTAAGACGAAAAAACAAATCGAGGGCATTGTCCTGAAAGGCATCGGGCCGGATTTCGACTGGTCTTTCTTCGAAAAATACCTGGTTGAAGGCAGGCCACTTTCCCTGCCTGACTCCACAGCATCGAAGGGCATCGTCCTTTCACGGCAAACGGCCAAAAGGGTGGGGCTGAAACTGGGCGACAAAATGATCTTCAACTTCGTAAAAGACGGTGATGTGTTTCGCAGGTCCTTTAAAGTGGAGGGCATTTTCAAAACCGGGCTGGAAGAGTACGACCTGAAATTCGCCCTTGTGGATATCCGCCGAACCCAGGAAATGCTGGGCTGGAACCAGAACCAGGTCGGTGGATTCGAGGTTTTCGTTGACGATCTGTCGGACCTCGATGTGCTGACCGATTACATCTACCTCGAGCAGCTTCCCGCTGACCTCTATTGCGAAAATATCCGTGAAAAATTCCCCGCCATTTTTGAATGGCTGGCCTTGCAAGACATCAACGAGGTGGTCATCATCGTGCTCATGCTTATCGTCGGAATCATCAACATGATCACCGCCCTGATGATCCTGATCCTGGAAAGAACCAACATGGTGGGCGTACTGAAGGCCCTTGGCCAGACCGACTGGAGCATCCGCAAGATTTTCCTCTACTATGCGGCCTATATCATCGTTGTCGGCCTTTTTTGGGGCAATGCACTGGGTCTGGCCTTCTGTTGGTTGCAGGAGACTTACGGGATCATCAGGTTGAATGAAGCCAATTATTACCTGCCCGTGGCACCGGTGGAGGTCAATTTCCTCCACGTTTTGTTCCTGAATCTTGGTGTAATGGTGGTGACATTGGTATTCCTGCTGCTTCCTTCCTGGTTGGTCACCCGCATCAGTCCGGTCAAAGCCATTCGCTTCAAGTAGCCCCCCAAATGCTGTTTGACCTGAGAGCCGGTTTGCCGTGCTTTAATGGGTAGATGCGTTGTAAACCGGATGTTAATTCTCCGGGAATTCCAGCCAGGCGAATATGATTTGACGAAATGCCTGCTATATTCGCCGTCAAAATTTCCAACCCATGAAATGGCGCAAGCTGAACGGACAGCAAATAGAGCAACCCATTCTTGAAGCTGTAGAAGAAACGATCATCCGGGAGACTTCCGAAGGGTACAAACTGAAAGTGTGTATTGGCTCTGATTCTCAGGTGCGTGGCAAGGTCATAGAATTTGCCACCGTCATCGTTTTTCTTCGTGAACAGAAAGGAGGATTTATGTTCATCAACAACTCACGCTCTGAACAGAAAATGAGCCTCAAAGAGCGCATGATCACCGAGGTGGCAAAATCCGTGGAAGTAGCCTATGCCCTGTGCGATTTGCTCGACCGATACAACGTTGGCCTGGAAGTGCATGCAGACATCAATACCGATCCGACCTTCCGGTCCAACACCGCTTTGCGCGAAGCAATGGGCTATATCCTCAGCATGGGTTTTGTGTTCAAGGCCAAGCCAGACGCCTTTGCCAGCTCTTCCTGTGCCGATAAAGTGGTTTGATGCGTTAATCCGGCCCGGATTGCTTGCAATTATACTGTTATATTGAACAAATAAAAACTTCGATTTCTCCTGTTTGGTAAATTCGGATTGAACGGTTAACTTCACAGCGTAAAAACGCTCCGGAATCCTACTCGCCCGTATAGTTTCTATATTCAAAGACTGTGGCAGGAGGTTCTGAAGAATCCTGAATCGAATAAACGCTTTTGAGAATTTAACCTGACAGGTGCTTCCCTTTGCACTTCTTTCGGCTTTTTAGTGGTTTTGCTCCTGTTGGGTAACCAAAACCCAGAGTGTCGTGCTATACAAGATCAAACTGAAAAACTCAGATGATTTCGTCCTGGTGGATGATTTCGTTTATGAGTGGCTTACCTCCGATCCGTATTTCAAACAGATTGACCTGGTAAACAACCTTCGCAAACATTCGACCGGTTGTGCCGTGTTCCAGAAAACATGGAGAACTGCATCGGGCAGTTACAAAACCGAAACGCTTTACCTGCACAAGGTAATCGCCGAAAAGTATTTGTCACACCTCAAGACAAAGAAGGAAAAGCTGGTAGGTGCCAGGAACAACAACAAACTCGATTGCCGGATAGACAACCTGATGTTCCGGTCGAGGGCGGTGGCCAGCCGCCAGCGAAAAACGACCAGCAAGACCGGATATACGGGGGTTTACCGGGAGCACAGCCGGTACAGGGCTGTAATTTCAATCAATGGAAAATCCCACCATCTCGGCATGTTCGATACACCCGAAGAGGCAGCCCTTGCTTACAATGCCAAATCAAAGGAAGTGTTTGGTGACAAAGGCAAGATCAACATCATCAAGCCGTCAAGACAGCGCTCCAAATAGTTCACTGTAAAATCCGGGTAAAATGAATGTGAACAACATTGTTGTGGTGCTCATCCTGTGGTAACATTGCACCATGACAATCCAAAATGACATTCTGCTCAGAACACTGAGGGGGGAGCTTTGCCAACGACCTCCTGTTTGGCTCATGCGGCAGGCCGGCCGCATACTTCCACAGTACCGTGCCCTCAGGGCCGGCCTGTCGGGATTCAAAGAACTGGTAAGCACCCCAACACTGGCTGCCGAAGTGACCATCCAACCGGTAGATGAACTGGGGGTGGACGCCGCCATTCTGTTTTCTGACATCCTTGTCGTTCCTGAAGCCATGGGCCTCGACTACGAGATGGTGGAAAAAAAGGGGCCCTCTTTTCCGAAGGTAATCAAAACCGAAGCCGATATCCGGACCCTGGACAGCGGCAAGCCGGCCGCTGACAGGCTGGGCTACGTGTACGATGCCATTGCCGAAACCAAAAAGGGCCTGGCCGGCAGGGTGCCTTTGATCGGATTTTCCGGGGCACCATGGACTTTGCTGGCCTACATGGTGGAGGGTGGAGGCAGCAAGACTTTTTCCAAAGCCCGGCGCCTGTTGTTTTCCAATCCGGACCTGGCCCACCAGCTGCTCGACAAGATAACGGAAACCATCATTGCTTACCTGCAAAACAAAGTTGCTGCCGGTGTGGATGCCGTACAGGTGTTTGATTCCTGGGCGGGCGTGCTGTCCCCGGGCCTCTACAGGGAGTTCTGCATCCCGTACCTGAAAAGGATTTGCGAATCACCTGGTGATGTTCCGCTTATCCTGTTCGCAAAGGATGCCTGGTTTGCCTTTGATGAACTGGCTCGCCTTCCGGCAAATGCGTTGGGAATGGATTGGACCATGGACCCATCCTGGGCCAGATCAGTTGCAGGGCCTGACAGAGTGCTGCAAGGCAACCTGGACCCCTGCACCCTGTACGCCTCGCCGGATACCATAGAAACAGCAGCAAGAACAATGATCAGGAGCTTCGGTCAGCACCACATAGCCAATCTCGGGCACGGAGTTTATCCGGACACGCCCCTGGCAGGGGTGAAGGCCTTTGTAAACACGGTTAAAAATTTCCGCTATCAGGAAATTGCCTAAAAATGCCACAGCAACCGGCGAATCCAAACTCTATTGCTAACTTTGCAGGCGCAAACGCCCAGGCGGGCACATTGCTCCATCTTATCATTATTATATGGGTTGGTTCAAGAGACTCAAGGAGGGAATTCAAACCGCTACGAAGTACAAGAAAGAAGCTCCGGATGGTTTGTGGTACAAGTGCAAGCGTTGCAGTGAACTCAGTACCAGCAAAGAAGTAAAAGCCAACTTTCACAAGTGCCCCAAGTGTAATTACCACATCAGAATTGGCTCTGCCGAATACTTTGATCTCTTGTTCGGCGAAGATTATGAGGAGCTTTTCGGCAACCTCATCTCCAAAGACGTTCTCGAATTTTCTGACCTGAAACCCTACAAGGAACGCCTGGCGCAGCAGCACCAGAAAACCGGCCTGTTGGATGCCATCCGGGTGGCCAAAGGCAAAATCGAAGAACATTCAATCGTCGTTTGCTGCATGGATTTTACCTTCATCGGGGGGTCCATGGGCGCTGTTGTGGGAGAAAAGATCTCCAAAGCCATTGACCATTGCCTCGAAACCCATACGCCCCTGCTCATCATTTCCAAATCCGGCGGAGCAAGGATGATGGAAGCAGCTTTCTCACTGATGCAGATGGCCAAAACTTCGGCCAAACTCACCTTGATGGCCAGGGCCGGAATCCCTTATTTTTCTTTGATGACGGACCCAACCACCGGCGGTGTCACTGCCTCTTATGCCATGCTCGGCGATCTGAATTTTGCCGAGCCGGAAGCCTTGATTGGATTTGCCGGACCACGGGTCATCAAAGAAACCATCAAGCGGGACCTGCCCGAAGGTTTTCAGACCTCCGAATTTCTGTTGGAACACGGATTTCTCGACTTCATTGTGGACCGGAAAGACCTCCGGAAACGGCTGGCCGACCTGCTCATCATGTTCTCAAACGCCAAAGCCGGAAGTTGATCTTTGCATTACAGGTCAGCACAGGGTGCGCTGCCTTTTTTCCTTCGGTAAAATTGTGGAAAACCAGCCTGTGATTGGATGCTGTAAATCAAGCGGTATCAAGGCCTTTTTCGTACTTTTGTGGCCGTTTTACGATTGCCCATTGTTACACAAAAACAACATTCAAAATAGATGGATTCAACGGAAAGGATCATCCCGATAAACATCGAGGAAGAAATGAAATCAGCCTACATCGATTATTCGATGTCGGTGATTGTTTCCAGGGCGCTGCCTGACGTACGGGATGGTCTGAAGCCTGTGCACCGACGGGTATTGTACGGAATGCACGAATTGGGGCTACAATACAACAAACCCTACAAGAAATCAGCGCGTATCGTCGGTGAAGTGCTGGGTAAATACCACCCTCATGGAGATTCCTCGGTTTACGACACCATGGTCAGGATGGCCCAGGAGTGGTCACTGAGGTACCCTTTGGTCGAGGGGCAGGGTAATTTCGGTTCAATGGACGGAGACAGCCCCGCTGCCATGCGTTATACCGAGGCCAGGCTTCAACGCATCACCGAGGAGATGCTCGCTGATATTGACAAAGACACCGTTGATTTTACCCTCAATTTCGACGACTCACTCAAAGAGCCAACGGTGCTTCCCACCCGCCTTCCCAACCTCCTGGTCAATGGCGCATCCGGTATTGCCGTGGGCATGGCTACCAACATGCTTCCACACAACCTGCGCGAAGTGGTGGACGGCATTGTGGCAACCATTGACAACCCCGGGATCACCTTCGAAGAATTGTTGCAATACATCAAAGCGCCGGATTTCCCCACAGGAGGAATCATCTATGGTTACTCCGGTGTCCGCCAGGCTTTTGAAACGGGGCGCGGACGGGTGGTAGTCAGGGGCCGGGCCGAAATAGAAGAAAGAGACAATGGCCGCGAACGAATCATCATCACCGAAATCCCTTACCAGGTCAACAAAGCCTCCCTGGTGATGAAGATCGCCGAGTTGGCCAATGAAAAGAAAATCGAGGGGATAAGCGATGTAAGGGACGAATCCGACCGCCAGGGCCTGCGCATCGTGGTGGAGGTGAAACGGGATGCCATGGCCAGCATCGTGCTCAATTACCTTTACAAACTGACTCCCCTCCAGACCGCCTATGGTGTCAACAATGTGGCGCTGGTAAACGGACGGCCAAGGATATTGAATCTGAAGCAACTCATCGAAGAGTTCATCAAGTTCAGGATTCAGGTTGTTGTTCGCAGAACGCAATACGAATTGCGCAAAGCAGAAGAAAGGGCCCACATTCTCGAAGGCTTGCTCATCGCCCTCGATAACCTGGATGAAGTGATCGCTTTGATCAGGGCTTCGGCAACTGTGGAAGCTGCCCGCAATGGGCTGATGGAGCGCTTTGAACTTTCTGAAATTCAGGCCCGGGCTATTCTTGACATGCGCCTGCAGAAACTCACCGGACTCGAACGTGAAAAGGTGAAAGCAGAGTTCGATGAGTTGATGAAGAAGATCGCTTATTACAAGTCGGTTTTGGCCAGCGAAGAACTTCAGCGTCAGATTGTAAAAGATGAACTGCTGGAGGTTAAAGAAAAATACGGCGACGAGCGCCGTACCGAAATCACCTTTGAGGAAGGTGATATCAACATCGAAGACATCATTGCCGATGAAACGGTGGTTGTTACCATCTCGCATTCAGGATACATCAAGCGGACGCCCGTCTCCGAGTATCGCCTGCAAAACAGGGGCGGTAGAGGTTCCCGGGGAAGCAAGACCAAACAGGAAGATTTCGTAGAACACATGTTCATAGCCAGCAACCACAATTACCTGTTGCTATTTACGGAACAGGGCCGTTGTCATTGGTTGCGGGTCTATGAAATACCCGAAGGCACCAGAAGCTCTGGCGGGCGCTTTATCCAAAACGTGGTTTCCATACCAGCTGACGACAAGGTGAAAGCCTACATCATTGTGCAGGACCTGAAGGATGAGGAGTTCCTCAACTCCAATTACATCATGTTTTGCACCAGAAAAGGCATGGTCAAGAAAACGGCCCTGGAAGCCTTCTCGCGGCCACGTTCCAACGGCATCAACGCCATCACCATCAACGATGGCGACCAATTGCTGGAAGCCAGACTGACCGGCGGCAACCATGAGATTTTCCTCGGTTCCCGAAGAGGGTATGCGGTCAGGTTCCACGAGAAAGATGTCCGGCCAATGGGCCGCACCGCCGCCGGTGTGCGGGGCATGAAATTGCAGGGCGAGGATGATGCTGTCGTCGGAATGGCCTGTGTGGAAGTAGGCGACGAGGAACTGACCATCCTTGCAATTTCTGAAAACGGTACCGGTAAGCGCTCACTCGTCGAAGATTACCGCCTGACCAAACGGGGTGGCAAAGGGGTGAAGACCCTGGAGATCACCGAAAAAACGGGCGCACTGCTGGCCATCAAAGCCGTAAGGGAAGACGACAACCTCATGATTACCACCAAAGCAGGCATCGTGATACGGATCGCTGTCAGTGATATCCGGGTAATGGGCCGGGCCACACAGGGCGTTAAAGTAATCAGGGTTGATGATGGCGATGAAATTGCCGATGTCACCGTTCTGCCTTACGACGAGGAAGCGGAATCCGGGGAGAATGGCGCAGAACCGGACACCGAAAATGAGGAGCCAAAAGAGGATGCCTCAGAGGAATGACATCCGGAGTTATACTCAAAACGAAGTGGTTTGGGCGGCGATCCCGATCCCGAAGGCTTTCGGGATTCGGGACCCAAACTCCCCATCCAAACTGGGCGATAGTGATGAATTATTCTCAAACCACTTCGAGTTGGGTATATCCTGTGAAAAAGAATCTTAACATTTCCATTGATGCCATTTCAGGGCATCGGCCGTCAGATTAAAGGCTTGATCAAAAAGTCTGACGAGCCAATCAACCTTGAAATCACTAAAATCAATTCAACATGAAAAAACTTGTTGTCACCCTTTTATCTTTCTTGTTGGTGGTCCTGGCGCTCAATGCACAGATGGAACCATCAAAGGCGTTGTCAAAGGCAGGTAAGGCCTTGAGCAGCTACAACCTGGACCCTTCATCCAACAGGGCCAAACTCGATGAGGCAATTGAGCTGATCGAGATTCCGGTTAATGCTGATGAAACGAAGGAGAGTTTCAAAACCTGGAATACCCGAGGCGAAATCTACGATGCACTTGCTTCCATAGATTTCAACAAGTTGATCATTGACCAGACCCATGTTCCGGCGCACCCGGAAGCCGCAATCGAAGCCATCAAATCATTTCAGAAAGCGTACGAACTGGCAAAGAAAAAGTACGAATTCAAAGATGCACTGAAGGGGCTTTCAGACGCAGCTACCAAGCTGAACATTTTTGCCAATACATTGATCCAGCAAAAGAGGTATGGAGATGCCTTTGAAGCACTTGAACTGGTTTACAACGTCAATAATTTCCTGAAAGACAAAGGAAAAGATCCGGTTATCGTTGACAAAGAGATTGACAATCACTTGTTTGTCATGGCATACTGTGCTCAGCTTTCCGGAAATAAGGAAGCCGCAAAGAAATACTACAAGCAGCTCTACGATGCAGGAACGCAAGAAGCCACAGTATATGCCCAGTATTTCAACCTTCTCAATGATGAGGGCGATCCGAATGCAATTGAAATCCTCAACAAAGGACGTGAGCTTTTCCCTGAAAATACCGAGATACTCTTCGCTGAGATCAACTATTACATCCGTGAGGAGAAGTTTGACATTCTGGAAATCAAGCTCAAAGAGGCCATCGAGCGCGAGCCCGACAATCCATCGGTTTACAGTGCGCTTGGCAATGTGTACATGAATCTCTTCCAGAAAGAGTTTGAGACCAATGGCGATACAGAAACTGCGAAGAAATACTTTAACGATGCGTTGAATTACTTCAACAAGTCACTCGAGCTGAATCCGGAGCAATTTGATGCATTGTACAGCATCGGTTCCATGTACTACAACAAGGCCGTGATACTGGTAAAACAGGCCAACGACCTGCCATTGTCAGAAAACAAAAAGTATGAAGAGTTGGTGGCAAAAAGCAATGAGTTGATGAACGAGGCATTGCCTTACTTCAAAAAGGCTGAGTCCATCAACCCCAACGACACCAACACCTTGATCGCTTTGAAAGAGATCTTTGCCCGGAAAGAAAATTTCGACCTGGTGAAAGAATTCACCACAAGGCTTGACAATGTGAAGAACGGAATCAAGAATACCGAGTCCTACTTCAAGATGTGATCACTCAATTCGGAATGTGAACATGAGTCATCCCGAATTATAAGCCCACATAACAGTGAGGCAAATGGAGATGGCCCTTCTGAGTCTGTAGAGCGGTATCGAAGTATTTCGGTACCGCTCTCCGGTTCTATGG
>JALWSS010000161.1 GCA_026993525.1 Saprospiraceae bacterium | reverse complement strand
CATCAAAACCGACCACCCATGCCTCTTGCCAAAGACAGCTTCAACTTTCTGAAAGACCTTGCAGCCAACAACAACCGGGATTGGTTCAACGAACACAAGCCACGCTTCCAGGCCGCCAAAAGCGACGTGGAATCGCTCATTGCTGAAATTGTAGAGGGCCTTTCAAAAACGGATGAACTGGAGGGACACAAACTGTTCAGGATTTACCGGGATGTGCGTTTTTCGAAGAACAAAGACCCTTACAAGACCTATTTCGGAACCTACTTCAAAAGGGCGGGCAAACTTCGCAGGGGCGGCTATTACCTGCACCTGGAGCCGGGCAACTCGTTTGCAGGTGGCGGCTTCTGGGACCCCAATCCACGAGACCTGAAGCGCATCCGGGATGAATTTGCCGCCGACGACAAACCCATGCGTGAAATTCTGGCCGGCAAGTCTTTCAAGAAATACTTTGGCACCCTGCAGGGAGATGAGGTAAAAACTGCCCCAAAGGGTTTCAGCAGGGAGCATCCCGCCATTGACCTCATCCGTAAAAAACAATTCCTGGCCACCCGGAAATTCAACGACCGGGAAGTGCTGTCCGCAAATTTTGCGAAGGAAGTGGTAAAAACCTTTGAAGCCATGCGCCCCTGGTTCGACTACATGAGCGACGTGCTCACCACCAACCTGAACGGGGAACGGATCGTGTAAGGCTTACCACTCAAACTGAAACCTGGAGAAGAGCTCGTAGATACCGTCCGGGTCTGTTCCGTAATACTTACCGAGGGATGCGTATGCGACACCCATTTCCCAGTGGAGGAATCTGGCAATTTGCCAATCCAGCATACCGCCAAACTCGATACCCATGTTTTTCGAAGAATTCAGTTCTTTGGCTGCATTGAACCAGGCACCGTAAACGTTTGCGTTCAGACCGGACTGGCTGAGCGGAAAGCCATAATTGACTTGCAGGGTTGTCAATCCTCTGCCACTGTTTCCGATTTCCAAACCAAAGTCATTCACATCGCTGGGACCATTTGGGGTAAAAATGTGCGCTTTGCCCCAATAGCCTCCTGTACCCAATAGAAAGTGAGGAGTAACAAAGGCTTTTTCGATTTTATCACTATCATCACCAGTTGACACCAGCCCGAGAAACGACAACTTACCCGCTCCCAATTTCGCATCCAGATTGAGCGCTAATGCCACTCCTGTGTGGCTTTCGTCAGCTACTTCACCGGCATTGATGATGAAGGACCCTTTCCAGGCAAAGGCATCTGATTTTCCACCCAGGGTTGCTCCCAGCCAGGTTTCTTTCAGGCCTAAAAACAATAGCTTCTCAGGAACATTCATGTGATATATACTCGCTCCCAATGTCAGCTCCCCAACCGGATAGCTCTGCTCCACAAGGAAAAGCTGGCCATTTTTTTCCACCTGGTCATCATCACCACCGACTCCATCAATCAGCCTCACGAGTCCAAGCCGGTATTTGCCTTTTTTAAGAAATGGACCTCCCAAGGCAATACCTCCGACGTTGAAATCCCAATCGGCATCAAACAGTGCCCCACCGTATGCATCGGTCAGGGGCAAGATTCCTGCGACGAGGGTCGTCTGGTTGTTCCATTGAGCATAAGCATATCCATATCGTATGCCACGCGGTTGAATGTTGTTGTAGGGGTTGATACGCGGAGCCCCCGCCCTCGGGTCACTGTAAGAAGGGCTGGAGCCTCCCCAACCGCCCCGGTACTCCACCTGGGTGTAAACACCTGCCTGGACGTTTGAACTCGTATCAACAAAGCGGACATCGGTTCCAAAACGCACCCGCTGCCGGAAGAAGTCGTAATTGCTGGTCTCGGACAAGACGCTCCCTCCGGGTCCGGGAATGTTGCTCATGTTGTACATGATCCGAGCCTGGGTCCACAATCCCAGTTGCAGCTGGGATTTGCCTTCGTCAAGTTGTAAGGAATAAATAGTGTTGATGCCCGGACCACTACCACAGGGGTTTGGAAAGGGTACACCCTGGCCCTTCCCTTCCCAAAAAAGCATTAACATGGAAAGGGTCAATAAGAGTTTTTTCATATACTTTGGGATTAGTCTTTCTCAAAAACGTCGTCAATCCAGCTCATGAGCATCATCATGCCGGGAAAGCCCAGTGTTGGCAATGTGAGCAATGCCACATGCTGGATTTCCTCCTTGCTGATGCCCTGTTGTCTGGCTTTGCGGACATGCGCATGGAAACCACCCTCCAGGCGGCCGGCACCTGAGATGGCTATTTTTACCAAAGCCCTCGTTTTGTCGTCAAGCGGCCCCGCTTGATGAACAGCCTCACCCATTTCAAAATAGGCTTTGGCTATTTCGGGATGATCTTTTGTGAACTGTTGGAATCTTTTCGGCGGTTTGTTTTCCATTAGATACGATCGTTAGTTAAACACTGGTTGATTTCTTACGAAAAAAAGGCTTGCCATACACAGACACCCATGAAATCGCAAGCCCTTTGAATCATCCACCACTCATTCTGCTTACAGAATCGAAATGGAGGTCCATCTCAATGAACCCGGAAGGAACGTTAAGGCGGGTGTTTCCCGCCTTAACGATACCAATTATGGCGCATTTATGCCGGTACAAGTTTCACTTTGGTGTCATAAAAGGAAGAGGAACCTCCGATCAGGTCTTCCAGACACACATTGTTCATCTTGCTGTCCGTTCGCATGACCGAGTTCGTGCAGAAACCTTTTCTCCGGCGCTTGTCACCTGGTATGGTTTCACCATTGATTTCCACATCGTTGGCGCCATAGGCCCAGTGGCCATAGTGCCAGGATGCAGCAACAACACCAGGCCGCATACCTTGTACAACTTTCACCTTACCGACAACCGGAATCTTTTTGCCATTCCTGAGATCCCATTCTCCTTCCTGGTTGGAAGCAGATACGACTCTCACTTTCTGGCCATCTTTCAATTCGAGTTCTTCGGCCGTTTTGGCGTTGATGATGACGTAGTTCTCGTGCATCACGTTTGTGAGCCAATAGTTACCTCCGGTTCTCGACTGTCCACCTGTAATTTCTTTGTAGGTGATCAGTGCCAGCGGAAACTCCTCATCAGTAACAACTGTTCCGTCATAAGCTTTAACAGGCTCGGCCGGGGCAATGCCTGAAAATCGTTCGCCAGAATAGGAATGACGTGTCAGCGCCACATCTTCGCAATAGAGGTTCATCTGATTCTTGAACGGGTGTGGCATCTTGTCACCGCTATTCCGATACTTGTCAAAGTTCTCGTAGCGGCCACCCTTGTTCATCACATGGACGGCCTTGCGCCACCAGTTGTTTCCGTTCTCATCAATACAGGCCTTTTCAAAACGGGCTGGATCAAATTCCAAATCTGACAAGTGCTCACGGGCTTTGAGATAGATATTCAACTCCTCATCACTGGCATCTGGCACCCATTCACCGGGCTTATCACCTGCGGCAATGTTGCTGACCATTTTAAGGAAGAAGTCCTCTCTGCGAACGAAGTCCATGCCCAGTCCGAAACCATCTTTGCCATGACCCGGCAAATTGAGCTTTTCAGCAATGGCCAACATGATGGCCTCCATGGAGATGTGCATCTTTTCGCCAAAAACCGTACAGGTATCCACTACGGATTCAACCGCCGGCTGGCGAATTTTGGAGGTCTTAACGGGGCATGCAGGAGTGATGTGCGTCATCCCCCAGCGTTCCCAAATAGCCGTATCCGGGAAGAGGTAGTCTGAATACATGGAAGATTCCCCGATCACAATATCGCATGAGAAAAGGAGTGGAATCTTGTCGAGATCCACCAGGGCCTTGATCATCTTATCACCTGACGGGGAAGCGAAGACCGGTGTGCCCTTGTGGAGGAACAAGGCCTTGATCCCATAGGGGTACTGGTCCTCGGCAGATGGGATGATCTCCTGGTAAACATTTCCGGTATGCGGCAACCAGGGCCGTTTGGCCGGATAGCCGTTCTCACGGAACAAGGTGCTGTCCTCGTATTTCGACTTCTCACGGGTCAAGGTATGGCCGAAAGCAGTCAACTTGCCGGGATGCATGCCTGATTTCAGGTTGAAAGGTTGTCCTTTCTTGCTTCCGTCTTCATGCCAGTGGCTGCCACCTGCGGTTAAGCCACCTTTCCAATCGGCGTTGCCAACCAACAGGTTTAAAGTGATGATTGCCTGGGCATTGTAATAGCCATTGGTATGCTGAACCGGGCCTCGGTAAAGCTCAGCCACTGACTTTTTACCATGCTTGGCAAATTCCCTGGTGACGGCTACGATGTCATCTACTTCAACACCGCTTTCGGCTGCCCAACCTTCCAGCGACTTGCTGTTGGCATAATCGGTCAGCAACTGGAATGCAGATTTCACCTTAATACCCTTGATTTCTCCGTCATAGAAGAGTTCACCTTCCACGGCGTTCTTATCATCGGTATGCGTTACAGCCACCGGACGGCCATTGCTGATGACGACGAATTGGTCTTTGCTCCCGATACCGATATCAGCGGCCCTCAACAATGCACCCGGGCCATCCTCCTCAATCCGTACGAGGTGGGTTGAGTTGGTCCAGGTAGTTTCATTGTCAGCTTTGGCGGCTGCCTTGTTGGCATTGGTCAGGTATTGGGCATCGTAGGCTTTGTTGTTGATGAACCAGTTGATCATGGCGTATGCCAGGGCAGCATCACCTCCTGGTTTCACCGGCAACCATTTCCAGGCCTTGGCGGCAGTTTTGGACAAGCGCGGATCAACCACGGCTATCTTCAACTGGCCGCTCACCAGGTTGTTCGTTACCATGTTGCTGAGGTAGGGAGGACCGAAGTTGGCTTCGAACGCACCCGTTCCGAAGAAAATGACAAACTCACTATTGTACAGGTCAGGCTTCATGTGGTGCTTGCCTTTGCCCCACTTGCCATCAGCATATTTATTGGTGATTTTAGAATAGGCAATGTGGTGCGACTGCTCGCAAATGGTGGTGTGCTCGTACCAGTTGATACTGCCAAAGCCATTCTTCAGCCAGCGCTTGGCCAATTCTTTACGGCCATGCTCTATACGCCCGGCCATAAATACAAACTGGTTGTTCACCGACCCGAAATCCGGATGATCGGGGTCTATCAATTTGTCAAGGTGCTCAGCATATTTGGTTTTAAATTCCTCAACGCTCATCTTGCCCTTGCCCACAGCTTTTGCATCGGCTGCCATGGTTTTCGACAATGCAGCATCGGTCATTTTGTAGAGGTCCTTCAAGCCAGGCACATGGCGGTTTTCCTCACCAGGCACGTCTTTGAAGAGCAATCCACCCTCCACAATTTCCTGTATGGCCTGCTCAAATGGAATGGCTTTCCATTTGTTTTCGCCGCGTTTGCCGGTACGTTTGAGCACCTTCACAATCCGGTAAGGATCGTACAAACTTTGAATTCCCGCTTGTCCCTTCGGGCAAATTCCGCCGTCAATGGTGGCGGCACTCTTGATGTCCGTTTCATAAGGGATGGGAGGATTCAGCGTCTGGGCCGCGTAAGGGTTCCCGTCTATCTTCATAGCAACACCGTCTTCCACTTTCACTTTGATGGGGCAGCTGGTGTGGCACTGAAGACAAACGGAATAAATCACGTTCTCGGCGTTGTTCAAGGGGTACTCAGCGTTGGCTGCAACGGAATCTTTGTTGACAGCACAGGAAGCCAATCCGGCCACCGCTGCGGTACCACCCAACAAGGCCGAGGTTTGGAAGAAATTCCTGCGGCTCAGATTTTCCGGTGACTTATCTTGAGATTTATTTTTCATCTTGATCAGATTTTATTGGTGAACACTGGTCAAATGTCAGTTGAGGCCTTTTGCCTCTTTGTCATCGAGTATCGGCAGGTAGGTTTTTCCGAGGAGAAAGATTAATCCGGCCAATGAAACAGACCAGATGAAAACCAGCCATTCTGACACGCTGGGGAAATAGTCAAAAGTGAGGCCCCGTGATGAATATGCATGGAGCAAGCCCTCCATTTCAGGAACTGAAAGACCAGGCAAGACGATGTTCAGACGAACTGCAAGGAAGGTCACGGCAATGAGGGCTCCTGCAATTGCCACTGCCCGCACTGACTTACCATTGAAGATAAGCAACAGTGCCGGCACTACCACACCCAGGCCAACGTGTACAAACCAGAACACCCACCAGTAGTCTCCGAACAGTATCAACTTCAGTGACTCTGCCTCTTCCGGAACAGACTGCCAAAGGCCAACGGTGATCTCAGCGTATTCCAGCAAAACATCCAGTGCGAGCATGGCAAGGATGATCTTGCCCAAAAGCGCGATCATACTGCGGTGTTCTTCAGTGCCTTTGTTGGGAGCCCAGTTGGCGGCAATGAACGCCAACAAAGCTCCTCCGGACAAGAAAGCACCAACGAGAAAAATAATGGGCGTGAGACCAGAGTGCCAGTATGGGCGGGCACCCACCACGCCAAAGATCGCCCCCACAGAACCGTGAAAGGCAATCGCCAATGGAATACCAATGGTACCCAGGATGGTGAGTAATCTGGCGGATTTCGCTTGCCGTTCGGGGCTGTCATCTTTGTTGCCAAAGAGGAGGAAGTTGCAAATCTTTCCTCTTAATCCGCTTTCCCGGCTGCATTTTACAAGGTCGCTGCGCATGGCCAACCACAACTCAACGATGAGCAGGATAAAGTAGGCGCTGTACAACCACACCATCCATCCCATTACGGACATGAAGTTGGTTTTCAGCATCAGCCGCCAGGCGCGTCCCATGTGGCCAAGGTCCATCCAGATGGTCACCAGGGCACCAACAAGCGTTGCCAGGGCCACCAGCAAAGACAGCTTACCGATCTTTTTGAATTTTTCGACTTTGAAAACGTAAACCAGCGAGGACATCACAAAGGCCCCTGCTGACAAACCGATCATGTAAATGTAGGCTGCTACCCAAAGCCCCCACGGGATGTAAGAGCCGTAATTCGCATTGACGTGGCCATTGACCAGGCGGTCATAGATTCCAATCAATCCAATGGCAAAACACGCAATGGCGAGAAACCAAAACAGCCCTTCACGTTTATTTCTTACTTGTGCCATTTTATTTCAGTTTTGAAGGTTATTGATTCAGAGCCGGCCAGGTCAAACGAGGTAATAAACCTTCGGTCTGGTGCCCATTTCTTCCTTCAGCACCATGATGTTGGGCTTACCAATCAGTTCAGTAACCAGGCTCTCAGGATCATTCGCATCGCCAAAGAAGGTTGCACGGCCTATGCACGATACCGTACACTGAGGCAGCAATCCTTTCTCGATGCGGTGCAGACAGAAGTGGCACTTACGCACGTTGCCAATCGGTGATTGATGATCCTCCCGTGGCATCTTCTTGCCGTATTCGTAGGCAGGTGCTTTTTCATAAACAATGGCACCTTCTGGCGACAGGTAGGCTTCACCTTTTGAAGCAAGTCCATCCATGTAGGAGAATCCACTGTCGAACACCCGTGAACCGTATGGGCAGGCGGTGATGCAGTAGCGACAACCAATGCATTGCTTGTAGTCAATCTCGACAATGCCATCTTTCCGAATCCAGGTAGCATTTACCGGGCAAGCATCCACACACGGCGGTTCTTCGCATTGCATACATGGCCGGGGGATGAATCGCTTGGAAACGTGGGGATAGGTACCGATCTCCTCTTCCATCACCGGGCGGTAGATCACACCCTCCGGGAGTTTGTTTTCTGAAGCACAGGAGATGGTGCAAGAGTGGCAGCCTATACATTTCCGAAGATCAATCACCATTGACCACTTGCGCTGATCTACCGGTTTTTTCATGGCCCGCTGTACGTCACGCATCATTCTGACGAGGATGTCTTCATCTTCAGTGGGTTCAGGTAAAATTGGAAATTCAGGTGCCGTCTCGGCCGGGTCATTGGCTTTTGCGCTGAATTGATCCTTGAAAACCGCCGGCACCAACAAAGAAGCGAACACAGTGCTTCCGAGCTTCTTTAAAAACCTGGCTCTGTCAAAAGTGGCAGCCTGTTCCACTTCCGTGCGAGTTTCTTCAGTCTCGTCACATTCAGTGTTGACATAGCCATTTTCATCTTCATGATAAACCATAATCTTTCGTTTTAATGGTTCGGGATTGCGTTGAGACAAGAAATGCGGTGAACAAACCGGGAACCTGTTCACCGCAATTGGATGAGCTTAGAAATCTATCTGGAACCGCGTTCCGATGACGTTGGCCTTGCCAAGGTCAGGAAGGTCGGCAATGCTGTAGTTCAGCATGATCCGGCTTACGGGATTGAGATACCAGTTCAGACCGAGCGTAAATTCAGTCATTTCGCCACCCTCTATGACCTTGTCAGTCAAGTCGGTCTTGGAATAGCGAATCGCTACTTCCCATGCACCTGAACCGCCCTGACCAAAGTTGTTTTTAGGACTCACCCTCGAGAAAGCACCGGCTGTATTCTTGTACTTGCGGCTTTCACCGGTCAGAAAATAGCTGGCATATACGTAGTAGCTGTAAAAGTTGAAATGATCCAGCTTGCCAATACCCTCATTCATGGCATTGACATCGGAGTCAATGAATTCACCTTGTATTGAAAGCGGACCTGCCACCAGTGCAGCCTCCACAGAGAATACATTGATGTGATCGGTGCCTGCAATGGTGTGGGTATTGATGAATTTGGGTGCCAGATGGCTGTTTGGACGGGAGTTGACGGAATAATTGCCGTCACCAGGTTCGCGATGGCTCATGGCAACACCGAGGTGAAGCACCTGCTTTTTCTCGGTGTTCATAAACGGCACCGTGCTGATGCGACCTGTAACGTTCAGCTCGTCGGTTGACACTTTGTCGTTTCCCTGCTTGTCAGAACGACGGAACACGCCGATCGCCCAGGTAACCTTGTTATTTTTGGTGTGGTTGAAAGCCATCAAACCGACGTTGCGCTCGGGAACAAAGCTGACTCCGGGTGCACGCTCCATGAAGGTCATGTACTTGCTGGAGGTGAGTACTTCAAGACGCAGAGGCTCTTTGAAATGACCCACCCGCAAATTGCCAATTCCGGGAATGCCTTTGATGCCGATGTAAACGTCTTTGAAAACTGCTGCGCCGGAGGTGAAATCCAGTTGAATCTTGTAGTTCAACTTTCCATACACCGTACCGGAGTTGAAAAATCTTCCTCTTCTGAACTCTACCCCACTCTTTGTTCCTCCGAAGAGGTCTTCGAGTTCGTTGTCATAGCTAAACCAGGCAAAATCTGTCATGATACGTCCACCGAATTTCATGTTGAAGTTGCCGTCTGTACTCTTCACGATGAATCCATTGTGCCAGTAGCTTTCAAAGCCGGGTTCTCCGGATTGGGCTACAAGTGTACTTACTACCAGAAGTGCGCTGATAAACGATAATAATAGCTTCTTCATAACTGAAGGATTTTGGTTGAAACAGTGATTTTACAGCAGGAACGTTGCTGTCAGTTAGTTGGTCCAGGCAGGAGAGTCAGTCAGGAAGGACTCAGTGAAGGATGCAATGGTCTCAGCGGGAGATTGAAGTTGGTGTTGAGACTCTGATGCCTTCAGACGGTAGCAAATGTGGAATACGTTAATAATTCTCAAAGTGCAGTTGGTCAGCGCTTTTTGTGACAATAGTCACTTTATTCAGACCCCATAAAAGGTCTTCCTTCACTAATCACTGATTATCTTTTAGTTATGACAGAAAAATCCATAATCAAAGCCCTTTGCAACTACATGAAACATCATTTCTGTTGCTTTTAGAATACACGGTTAATGCCCATGATTTTTCTCAGCATGGTCAGAAATCCTGGTTGAATTGGAACACAACCCCCACCCACAAGGACCTCGGCCGGGCCGGGCCGTAGATGTAATTGCTGTCGCGGTAGGGTCCGGAATCAAAATCCGACTGGTAGGCGTTGAAGAGGTTTTGGATACCTACCCATTACCCACTTCCGGTTCTGAGAGCTCTGCAAGCGTGGTACACTCATGAAGTTACCGAGGGTTGAAAAAAACATTCTTCACCCCTCTCAACGAACGAGGGCACTTTTTGCAAACCCATCTCCACCATTGATTCAAACCGATGATGACATAGAGTCTTTACATTTGTGACTTTTAATCACAACACCTCATATCCTTCGCGATGGAAGAACTCCTCAACAGCTTACCACAGACCGGCCGGGTAGAATACATCAGCATCCGCCCCGGGCGAAAAGAGCCGGTAGAATACGTATCAGAAGTTCTGGCAAAGCCCGGCAAAGGCCTCCAGGGCGACCATTACAGTGGGAAAAGCGGCAAACGGGAAGTGACCCTCATCCAGTTTGAGCACCTGCAGGCCGTCGGCAAAATGCTGGGGAGGGCTACCCTGGAGCCGGGCCTCACCCGCCGAAACATCGTCGTTTCCGGCATCAACCTGCTGGCATTTGCTGAGCGCCGGTTCCGGATCGGAGAAGTAGTGCTGGAAATGACCGGCCACTGCCACCCCTGTTCCAGAATGGAAGAAAACCTGGGCCACGGCGGCTACAACGCCATGAGAGGCCACGGCGGCATCACCGCCCGCATCATCCAAGGCGGCACCCTTCAGGTGGGCGATGAGGTGAAGCTGGCGTGATTCGTGACGCGTGACACGTAACACGTGACGCGTGACACGTGACACGTGACTCGTGACTCGTGACACGTGAGGCGTGAGGCGTGACGGACGTGGTCTAAACCTCATAATCCTTCATAATCCCTGTCTGCCGCCCTGTCTGCTGCCAGGCAGGCAGCCCGTCTGGCCGTCGGACAGGGCAGGCTTCATAATCCTCCATCCCCGATAAATATCGGGGTCACAATCCCCAGCTAATTGCCACAGGTAAGCACATTTGAGAAGCTTCGACATTGGGAGTACTGGCCGATGTGGCTGGCCAATGCCCCGGTGGTATTTATCTGGTTGTGGTTTGCGCTGCGGGCCAGGCACCTGTTTTTTTTCTCGGCTGCCAATCCGGCCATCGAGACGGGAGGGGTGCTGGGCGAATCCAAGATCAACATTCTGAAAAGGCTGCCGGCTGCGGTGGTGCCAAAGACCGTTTTTGTGGAGGCGGGCACCTGCACGGATAAAATCCTGCACACCATGAAAAGCGCCGGGCTGAGCTGGCCGGTCATTGCCAAACCCAACATTGGCGAGCGGGGCTTCATGGTCAGCAAATTGCGCAGCGAAGAAGAACTGCAAGCCTACCTGGCCGCTGCCCCACCCGATTTTCTGTTGCAGGCTTACATTGATGCACCGTTGGAACTGGCTGTGATGCACCACCGGATGCCGGACACCGGAGCTGGCCGGGTTACCTCCATCTGCATCAAAAAGACCCTGTCAGTAACCGGCGACGGGCAAAGCACCGTCAGGGCCCTGATGATGGATGACCTGCGCAGCCGCCTGCAAGTGGAGCGCTTTGAACGGGAGCAACCGGAATTGCTGAGCATGGTGCCTGAAAAAGGCAGGGTGTTGGAACTGGAACCCATCGGCAACCACTGCCGGGGCACCAAATTCCTGAACGGCAACCACCTCATTGACGAAGATATCCATGCTGTTTTCAACCGCATCGCTGCGCAAATGGAAGGCATCCATTACGGCCGTTTCGACCTGCGCTGCCGGGATGTCGGGGCTTTGAGGAAGGGGCAGTTTTGGGTAATGGAGTACAACGGTGTGGCTGCAGAGCCTGCCCACATCTACGATCCCGAAATGCCGGTGCCGGAAAAATACAGGACCATTTACCGGCACTGGCGCATCATCTACCACATTTACAAAGCGCAGCGGGCACGTGGCATCAGGCCCATGAGCCTGAAAGAAGCCATTGCCGCAGTGAAAAACTACCGGGCATACATGGCCCGCCACAAATCCAGCAAATGAACGCAGCCATATTGATCCTCATCGCCTTCGGGCTCAGCTTCATCGGCAGCCTGCCCTTCGGCATCATCAACATGACCGTGGCGCACACCGCCCTGCAAAAGGGCCTGAAAGCTGCGCTCATCGTTGCGGCGGGAGCCGCTACCATAGAGTTTGTACAGGTGTTTGTGGCTTTGAAATTTACCTGGCTGTTTACCGACGGTGGCAGCATGGAGCAATACCTGCACATCATTGCCATGGCGGTGTTTCTGGCCGCCGGTGTCTTTTTCTTTTTCTTCGCAAAAAGCAAGGCTGCCCCGCCCGACACCACCCGGCCCCGGCGCATGCACAGCCTGTTTGGCCGGGGCATGTTCGTGAGCACCCTGAACGTGATGGCCATTCCCTATTGGGTGTTTTACGGGGCCTGGCTCACTGCCGGGGGCGTTCTGGAACACGACAACACCTCGGTGCTGCTTTTCTCTTCCGGTACCGTTATGGGCACCTTCACCCTGCTGGTCTGCTATGCCTTGCTGGGCGACCGCATCCTGAGCAAATACGAAAACGTGACCCGCTGGGTCAACCGCTTCATCGGTCTGGTGCTGTTTGGGTTGGGGGTGTATGAACTGGTGAAGGTGGTGGGTATGTGAGCATGTACTTCCCGCCGGTGCAAAACAAGGCGAGTTGATTTCGGATTGACTTTTTAAGACCGGCAAGTACTATGGCAAAAAACAAAAGGACAAGCACCAATTGGAGTTCGTTGACCGTATTTCCAAAAATCGCAAAGGGCTTGTTCAACAAAGCGTGCATGGCTACCACCACCCACAAGTTCTGAAGCCACAGCCAAAGCAATAGAAATACGATTCCCATCAAAAACAGGGAAGCCTGGTCGGCCAGCAGGTTTGGCAGTTCGGACAAGCCTTTCACAAACAGCCGGTTGGGAAAATGGCTGAGTGCAAAAAATGCCTGTGAAAGCAGTGCCGCTGTCAGCATGGCTCTTCTCTCATTCCAATTCCGGCGGCCCCAAACGAGTAATTGTGAAAAAAGAAAAACCCGGAAAAAGGTCTCTTCGTAAAGTGCATTTCCCAACAACTGAGCAAACAAAGAACCCAGGTATCCGGGGTGGATGATTTTATCAATGGCTGGGTTGAATACAGGTTGTGCATTGCCAAAAAATGCAAGCACACCCAACAGCGACTGCCACACCAGGATCAATAGCGTCAGCACTGCCAATGCCCTGTAAAAATGGCTCCTGATCCATCGCAGATCAACCGCCGTCCATTTGCACAATCCAACCATTCCTACACCCACTACCAGCCCAATCACAATTGCATTGCCAACGAGCGTGGGATGCACCCAGCCACCGGTAGCCTCCATAAAATTGCGCAGCGAGGAAATAACCGGTTCACGGAACAAAACCCCATTGATGAAAAAGGAAAGCAGGATGTGCAGCAACAACAAGCCGGCAAGTATTCGCCAACCACAGAATTTCATGCGGTCAAAATGGCCCTCGTGGTTTTTCATCGGAATCAAATTGCGTTTCTGAGCCTGGCATTCCAGGGTTTGATCCAGGATCACCCGGCTCAACTTTTTTTCTTCCTCTCATTGCCGCACAAGGTAAAATGGCCATCGAAATTCCTGAAACTTTTTTTGGCGGCCTTCAAGCCCTTTCGCTGACGACCTGAAGGTCGTTTTACCATCACGACCTGAAGGTCGTGCCACAGAGGCGTTACCCTGGTGGCGCCGATCCGAAAGCCCCGCAAAATTTTGAAAACAGGAGCTAACCGGAAGTTAGCGCCTGTACGGACATCAGGCGCTGACTTCCAGTCAGCTCCTGAATTGACTTCCAATGCATAAGAAACTGAGATCAGGAGCTATCCGAAAGTTAGCGCCTGTGAATCCTCCGGCTCGTCACGAGCTTTGCTCGTTGACGGACCTGAGTGGCGGGCCTCCCGGCCGCCGGCCGACAAGCCGACCAAATGTCCGGCAAGCCGGCCGCAGATAACCTTTCTACATACAGCGGCCAGAGGCCGCTACTTATTTCCGCCACAGAGCAGAGCTCTGGGCGAGCAGAGAAGTTCTTTTTGTTTTTCTAATGCTTTACATTGACA